>NZ_VPCQ01000007.1:0-161406 GCF_013418125.1 Acinetobacter sp. YH12205
CTAATCCGACTTAGGCTCATCTATTAGCGCAAGGTCATAAAGAGCCCCTGCTTTCTCCCGTAGGACGTATGCGGTATTAGCATCCCTTTCGGAATGTTGTCCCCCACTAATAGGCAGATTCCTAAGCTTTACTCACCCGTCCGCCGCTAGCTCAGTTACCGAAGCAACCTCGCCCGCTCGACTTGCATGTGTTAAGCCTGCCGCCAGCGTTCAATCTGAGCCATGATCAAACTCTTCAGTTAAAATCATTTTGAAGTTTTAATCTAAACTTCCAAATCTGGCTCATCAATTTTCTGACTTAAATTTCGCTCAAATAAACTTCGAGTAATTTAAACCAATCAATCAATGAAATATTTTCGATCAATCAATCAGTAAAAATCCACACAAGTTGTTCTTCATAATCTCTTAATGATTTCCTGTTATTTCGTCAATAACAGCACCAATTCAATCAACACTGCGTTGGTGTGTTGCGTATTCTATACAGTTTTTGAATAGACGCAATATATTTTTTAGTTTTTTTTTCAAAAAAAGCACCATCCGCCCAAATTTTAGACGCATTTCATATTTTTATCACACTTTTCTTATAATTTGTCTTTTTTTCGCACGTTACTGGATTGGTTTTTAAATAAATCCTTTTAAGGCGATAACAAAAAACAACCAGCTCAATGGAGCTGGTTGCAAATCAACATTAATTGGCTTGTTCTGCAAGCCATGACATGAATTTTTGTCGCTCTGCTTTAGTGGCTTGTTGCCACAATTGAATCAATTGTTGCTCTTTGCCCTGTGTTTGTTTTGCTGTAGGCAATGTTACTGAGGTGGTTTTCTCAGATGGCAACACTGCTGCCGCGGTATAAACTGCTGCTGGCTGATTGACCGCAGCACTATTTTGAGTGGTATCTACAGTTTTATTAAGCCAACTACCACCTAACCAACCAGTTGAGTTTACTTTAGCACCTGTTTGTTGTACCAGCAACTGATTCTTTTGATTATATAAACCAACGCTTGGTTGATCTTTGAATTCTTTTGCAGCATCGAAGTCTTTAGGTGGATTTACCAAAGCGAGTCGATAGTTTTCGCCATCTTGAAGAATTGGGGTTTTGAGTGTAATGACGTCTGATTTTAAAATATCGTGCGCACCATTATGATGTTCAAAATATTGTTGATAACGCAAGTTAATGACATTTTCACCCGCATTGACTTTCACTTGCTGTGCAGAACTGAATAAACCTGAACGAATTTGTTGATCATTTACAGCGAGCAACTTAATTTCTTCAGGTACTGCAATAGTTACTGCTGAAAATGCTGAACTACAAGCCATCAATGTAATACTTGCTATGCCTAATTTAAATGCCATATTTCACTCTATATCGTTTATTAAAGTTTGATTGCACTATGCAATGTATAAATGACAGTTTTATGACAATTCATGGGTTTAGGCATTTGCACATGAATAAGTAAGTTGTAAGGCACATCACTACCCCCAGAAACAAAAAAGTAGGATGAATCATCATCCTACTTTTTTGTCTGTGCAGTATGTGTTGCTAGAGCTTAGTTAAAGCTTTTGAAACGTGCTGCATCATCCATAAATGTTTTTTCACCAGCAGGTGCTTCAATTGAACCAAACACTAATTGTGCACGTAGTTTCCAGTTTGCAGGAATGTCATAAGTTTGCGCAACTTCTTCATCTACGATTGGATTGTAGTGCTGTAATGATGCACCCACATTGATTTCAGATAAAGCTGTCCACGCTGCGAATTGTGCAATCCCTGTCGAATGTTCTGACCATACTGGGAAGTTGTCTGCATATAGCGGGAATTGCTCTTGTAGACCTTTTACAACATCTTGATCTTCAAAAAATAAAGCTGTACCAAAACCTGCAATAAAGCTATTAATTTTTGCTTCAGTGTTTGCAAATGCTTCTGCAGGAACCATTTTATGTAAAGTTTCTAAAACGATGTTCCAAAATTGTGTATGCGATGCACCGTATAAAGTCACAACACGTGAAGTTTGCGAGTTAAATGCAGATGGGCTTAAACGAACTGCTTGTTTGATTGTACTTTCAATAGTTGCCTGATCTACAGAAACATTTTTACCAAGTGCATAGATTGAACGGCGTTTTTCTAATTGATTTAAAAATGACATTTTTAATTCCTCTGCAGAATTTTGTATAAATTAATTGATACAGCGATATTAAGCTTTTTATTCAGCATAAACATTACAAAAAATACGACAGTGTGTTTTATGTATAGAACGATTATAGTTATATAAAGTGACAAATGTATGTGACTGCATTTAGGGTCTGTTGACATTTCATAAATGGCTTGCGCTGTAGGCTAAAACTGAGCAGATCAGGCATGAAACGCAGGGAATAGCGAGACTATTGCCAAGTTTCATAACGCAATCTGAGAAAGTTTTAGCCACAGCCTGAGCAAAAACAAGCACTGCTTTGTTTGCAGCGCAAGGCGCAGCGAAGGACGAGCATATTTTTTGCTGCTATTGCGTTATGAGTCAGTCATTTAGAATGACTAAATTTCCTGCCTCATGCCTTATATCAGCTAAAAAACCTTGCGAGATATATCTCTCACGTCGCAAACATAGACGAAGTGTCAACAGACCCTATTACCTTTTATTCTATAGATATAGTCTATTGCAATATAAATATGCTGCGGTTCGCTCTTTGTAGCACATAATAATAAGCTGATTTGACCAATCTTCATCAAATGCTGTTATTTAAGCATAGACTTTAAATTGATTTTGATAGTGTGCATGACTCCGTTCGGTTACTTCTTCTTCAATTGATCCAAAAACGAGTTGTGAACGTAACAACCATGTATCTGGAATATCAAAATGCTCTGCCACAGCACGGTCTATGTTTGGATTATAATGCTGTAAAGATGCACCCACGCCTGAATCTGCCAATGCTGTCCACACTGCAAATTGCGCCATGCCTGAAGTTTGCTCCGACCAAATTGGAAATTCTGCAGCATTAAATGGAATTTTCTTTTGCAATTGACGAATCACTTGTTGATCTTCATAGAACAATACCGTGCCAAAAGCTGCTGCACATTGTTCGATTTTCATTTTAGTACCTGCAAAAACCTGCTCTGGTACAAACTGACGTTGTACTTCCTGTACTAAATTCCAAAATTTTTTATGTGATTCAGAAAATAAAATAACCACGCGCGTACTTTGTGAATGATGTGCCGATGGACAGCTACGCACAGCTTCCTGAATCAGCTCGGTCATATAAGTTTGGCTAAAATGAACGCGTTTTCCTAAAGCATAAATACTACGGCGCTTTTTTAATTGATCGATGAAAGTCAGTTCATTTGCGTCATAGTTCGGCTTTTTCTTAAGCTTAAAGTCTTTCGTGATATCTGCTGTAAGCACATGACCAATTTTATTTAACAGTGTCATTTTGACTTCCCCAAAAAATCAATCAAAATCAATCTAATATTTTTTCTTATTCTATATAGACGAAAGTGCTTTTATTCACATTCGTATTTTTAGCTGCTGCTTTTTACAACACTCAAACCCGCTAAAAACAACAAACTCCGCATTTTGCGAAGTTTGTGTGAAACTTACAGCATTTTACATTTTAGCTTTAAAACTTAATTCAAAACTTATTTTTCAGTTTCAAACAGTGCTGCAACAAATGCTTTGGCTGAGAATGGACGTAAATCATCAATTTTTTCACCCACACCAATAAAGCGAATTGGCACATGGCTACGGCTTGCAATGTTAAATAACACGCCGCCTTTTGCAGTGCCGTCCAGTTTAGTGATGGTGATGCCTGTTAAGCCAACAGCCTCATCAAACATTTCAACTTGGTTAATGGCATTTTGACCCGTGCCTGCATCCACAACCAACATCACTTCATGCGGTGCAGTCGCATCAATTTTTTGCATCACACGCTTAACTTTAGTCAATTCTTGCATCAGGTTGCTTTTGTTATGCAAACGTCCAGCAGTATCTGCAATTAACACATCAATGCCTTTGGCACGCGCACTTTCAAACGCATCGAAAATAACAGAAGCACTGTCTGCACCGTGACCTTGTGCAACAACGGCAACATCGTTACGCTCACCCCAAATCTGCAATTGTTCTGTCGCTGCAGCACGGAAAGTATCCCCTGCGGCCAACATGACTTTTTTACCTTCGCCTTGTAAGCGTTTCGCTAACTTGCCAATGGTTGTGGTTTTACCTACACCATTCACACCCACGACTAAAATCACATAAGGGGTTTTATTGGCATCAATATGTAAAGGTTTTACCCGTGGCGCAAGCAAAGCCACTAATTCTTCTTGCAAAGCCTTATATAAAGAATGTGAATAAATTAAGTCGCCACGCGCAGTACGCTCGGTCAAATTGGCAATAATGGTTTTCGTTGCATCTACACCAATATCTGCAACCAACAGTTGTTCTTCGACTTCTTCTAATAATTCATCATCAATTTCTTTACCGCCAATCAGAATATTCACCATGCCATCGGCAAAGTTTTTACGGGTTTTGGTTAACCCTTCTTTCATGCGACTAAAGAAACCACCTTTCGCAGGCGCATCCGTGTCTGATGATGTTTCTGCAGCATGTTCAGAGGTTTCTGCTTGTTGTAGAGGTGTTGTTTCAACAATCGGAATATTTACCGCTGGTAAATTCGGTAATGTGACATCATCATCTCCGATATCAGCATCAATCAAAAATTTATTTTGCCCATTAGATTGCTGTTGCATGCCGAATCCTTGAAAAGCATTGCGTTAAAAAATCGGATTCTAACATAAACCAATTGCTTTTACCTCGTATTCCAACCACATAGCCGCATACAAAAAATACCTACAGCAATCCTTGCCTTTCCGCTTTAATTTCTGAAAGATAAGCCGATAACGATTGATCTCCACTTGCTTATGTTCCAATTTTCGATGAAGTCTGTTTGTGCGTTGCTTTGGGGTTTAACAGCTTCGATTAGCCATGCTGAAGTTTTAGCTGCGAATAACACTTTTGAAACCACACTCAACAATGGTTTAAAAGTCATTATCCGTGAAGACCATCGTTCTCCCATGGTGATGACTCAAATTTGGTACAAAGTGGGCAGTAGCGATGAGTCCGGAAATACACTTGGGATTTCGCACGTACTTGAACACATGATGTTTAAAGGTACAGCCAAGGTGCCGAATGATGAATTTACCCGTTTAAGTCGTATTTATGGTGGCAGTGTCAATGCAGCAACCTTTACCAATTACACGAATTATTATCAGCTCTATCCCAAAACTTATTTCCCACTGGCTTTAGAGTTGGAAGCCGACAGAATGAGTAATTTGTTACTTCGCCAACAAGACTTTGAGCCTGAAATTAAGGTGGTAATGGAAGAACGGCGGCAACGTACCGATGATAATCCACGGGCTTTGGCTTTTGAACGCTTTAAATGGATTGCCTACCCAACCAGTCATTATCGCCAACCCATTATTGGGCACATGAAAAACTTGCAAAGCATTCAGCTGCAAGATGTACAGGCGTGGTACAAAAAATGGTATCGCCCCAATAATGCTATTCTAGTGATTGTGGGCGATGTAGATCATCAAGCCGCATTGTTGCAAGTCCAAAAGTATTTTGGAGATATTCCGAAAGCACCTACGCCACCGCGCAATGATGTGTTGGAGTTTGAACAATTAGGTTATCGGCACATGGAATTGTCTGCGACTGTGCAAGTTCCTAATTTATATATGGCTTGGAATGTCGGTTCATTGGCAACAGCTAAAAATCCTCAAAATGCCTTCGCGCTCACTATCATCAAACAACTGTTAGACAGTGGAATTACTTCACGTTTAGAACAGCGCTTGGTCAGAAACAATAAGATTCTTAGCTCAGTCAGTGTCAGTTATGACCCGTATCAACGTGGGGATAGTTTGTTTAGTATTTCAGCATTGCCTGCAGCAGGTGTAACGTTAAGCGAAGCACAGGTCGCGATTCAAAACGAAGTGGATACGCTAAAACAGGATTTGGTCAATTCAAGTGAAATTGAGCGCGTGGTGACTCAATTTGTGGCCAATTGGATTTATAGTCAGGATGATTTGGCAGGACAAGCCCGAACCATTGGCAATTTGGAAGTCAATGGATTCAGTCACCGTTTAATCGATGTTTTACCACAACACTTCCAAGCGATTACTGCCCAGGATCTGCAACGTGTTGCGCAAAGTTACTTTAACAAAGACAGACTTAGCACCTTGTATTTATTACCTCAAAGCACAACACCTTAAACTGTGATTTTCATGAAAAAACATCTATTCAGCACGCTTATTTTAAGCACTAGTTTTAGCCTATGTTCTGCTGGCTTTGCGATGGAAACTGCCACCAGAGCAGCGCATGATTTTGCTGAAACAGATGTAAGTACGCCTTTACAATCTTTGAGCTTGCTGCACAGTTTAAATGCCGTAAATGAATTGGTCGATGTTCGCGCTCCACAGGTATATGAATTAAAAAATCATCGACACGTACGCACTTTATTTGTCGAAAATCCTGCTTTGCCAATGGTTGATATCCAACTGACTTTTAATGCAGGTTCTGCCCGCGATGCAGAAATTGAAAAAGGTTTATTTGGCGTTGCCAATATGGCAGCCCAACTGATTGATGAAGGCACCAAGCGTTATAAGGCAGAGGAAATTGCCGCAGCCTTTGAAACCACAGGCGCACGTTTTAGTACCACGGCGTACCGCGATATGTTTGTGGTACGGCTAAGAACACTGTCTGATCCGCAGAAAATGCAAACTGCCGTCAAAATGATGCTGGAAATACTGAAACATGCAACTTTTGAGCGTTCTAATATCCAGCGTGTGCAAAGCAATACACAAATTGGGCAAAAACAACTGCAAGAAAATCCAAGCCGTTTAATGAATATTCGCTTATATCGCGCAATTTACGGACAACATGCCTATTCAGAACCCATTACAGGCACCAATGGCAGCATCAAACGGATTCAACCAAAGCACTTACAACAATTTAGAGATCAGTTTCTGGTCGCGCAAAATATGAACATTGCCATTACAGGCAAATTAACCTTAAAAGAAGCAGAAAAACTTGCCAATACCATCAGCGCACATATTGCCCAAGGTGTTGCAGCAACAGCTTTGCCACAGCCTACACCTGCAACACGTTTCAACATCCAGCATATTCCCTACCGGTCACAACAGGCGCATGTCAGTATTGCACAACTTGCGACTACACGGGATGATCCTGACTATTTGGCTTTAGAAATTGCCAATAAAATGCTGGGCGGCAGCAGTTTCAATTCAATTTTGATGAAAGAATTACGAGTAAAACGTGGCTACACTTACGGTGTTAGCAGTTCGTTTCGTTTTACCCAAGCAGCGGGTTTGTTTAGCTTAGGCTATTCTACGCGCCAAGATCAGTTACTCGATAGTATTCAAGTCGCTCACCAGAGCTTAATTCAGTTTGTACAACAACCTATGAATTTAGAACAATTAAAAGAAACCAAAGCAGGTTTAATTCGTGCATTTCCGAATCAATACAGCAGCAATGCCAGTATTAATGCCCAGCTTGGGCACATCGGTTTTTATCGACTTCCTGCAAATTATTTAAGTGATTATGCAGAACGAGTGGAAAAAGTTACCGCTGAAGATGTGCAACGTGCAATTCGCAAACATTTGCATCCTGATCGTTTAACTTTAGTAATTGTGAGCGAACATTTAGATAAAGCCGCATTGGTAAAAATGCTGCAGGACAATTTACTCGCACCAACATCTTTAACACCGACACCGCACAATATGAATAACATGCCAACAGAAAAAATTACTCTTGCACCAAGGCAGGAAGTTGTTGAGCCCGATCTTGCTCCATTTGATGTGCCTGCATCAACTTTAAATAATGCACATAACGAATCGGACGTTGATTGAGTAAATGAACTGCCATGTCTTGGGTATTGGCATACATAGATTGTTGTGACAAACGCTCAACATTTTGAAATTGTTGCACCCCAACTGGGCGATAAAGCGCAACACTTGCTAAAGTTAAAATAATAAAAATGATACTCAGCACAACAATATTATAAATTTGCTCGAGTTTCAGTTGAGAAATAAATTGAATCGTTTTTTGAATTGCGTTGTGCATGACCTACCTCTAATCGCCTTAGTGTAGGATGCCCTTGTGAGATGTACAAGTTAAACAGCTCAATTTTACTGTATCGTCACAGTAAAAATTGAGCCTTTTTCTACAAATTCTACAAAGGATTTAGCTTTAGCCAATCGTGCCACGAATTACCGCAAAGTATAAAACCAATGCAATGACTGCAAGCACCAAGAAAATAGCAAATACACTGACACCGCCCTCTGCTTCGGCAGGATGCAGTTCATCTTCATCGGCAATACGGAGTAATTCACCATCATAATTACGATAAAACTCTATACGATCGCTTCGCTCTAAAGTTTTAGCAAAGTCAGCCACACGTTTACGTTGCGCCAAGCAGTATTCACCTAAATGAACATCTCGACGGAAAATTACCTCATCTAGTTTTTTACGGTGATGATGTGCCAACTCAATAATTTGAGAAGTCAATGGAGGTACATCAAAAGCACATCCGTCTACGGATCTTGTCATGTTGTTCTCCTTTTTATCATGCTTAGAGCTTTAGTTTAATCAAAATTAAACTTGTTCAATGTTTAATCATGTAAACTTGAAATATGCTCATTAACCCCGATAATTATTTGACAATTCAATCAAATTGTAATATTAGTTTAACAATAAAGCGTTAAATTGATATGAAGCCTAAAAGGTAGGCTTAAATAAGTAATCATAATTACAATAAGGAGTTTAATATGATTCAAACGATCTCTCACCATGACTTAGAGCATGTTTATGCAAATGCAGTAAACACGATTCATTCACAAATGAACTTCCAAGACGCGGTAAAACAACTCGAAGAAGCTGCACGTGCAGGACATGGTAAAGCGGCAATGTTCTTAGCAGAACTGTATTATCAAGGTTTCCGCGTAGAACGTGATTCATTGAAAGCGCAATACTGGCAAAACATGGCCACCATGCAAGCATAATAAAACGTCACTTAGGTGGCGTTTTTTTTGACCCTTTTTTTAGATGCTCCAACCATAAATACATATTTGTTTACGATTTTAAGCAAAGCTTAAACGGTATATTCATCAATTCTTTTTACAATATAGCCAAATTTTACAACCTTGCTTGATTATGAATCAGATTAACCAACTCCACCCTTTACCAAAGGATTTTCTGCTTAAAGTTACACTATTAAAATCAATGATGTACTGCGGTGTACTTTGGGGTTTATTCCATCAAGGTTGGGCAATGAGTTCAGATCACGATGATTATATTTTCCCTTTTTGGTTAAATGCGGTACAAGCGCATAAATATGCTGCTAAACACTGGCCACAATATAGTCCTCGTAAAATTTCCGCGCAGGATTTTGAAACTTTTTTATTACCAACGCTCACCCGTTTAAATGTCACGCCAACCTTGTTTGGTTCGTCAAGTCAAAAAATTAAACTGACCACTTCACAAATGAAGCATTTCTTTTTTAATGAACCTGCGTTAAATATTGCTTAAATAAAAACTGAATAGAATTGACGTAAAAATCAACAATCGTGACTCTAAAGTATTTGCAATTTTTACAATTCACGTTACTTTAAAAGTCAAACAATAAACAACAAATCAGGACACAGAATATGACCAAGGTAACTCACGTTTTACAAGATAAAGCACATCACGAAATTTACACAATTCGCCCAGAAGCAACGGTTTTAGAAGCAATTAGTTTAATGGCTGAAAAAGGCATTGGTGCGTTGGTGGTTACCGATCAAAACAATCATGTGGTTGGTATTCTGTCTGAGCGTGATTACACCCGTAAAGTTATTTTGATGGAACGAACTTCTAAAAGCACAACGGTTAGTGAAATTATGACTGCTAAAGTACTGACCGTGACCAAAAACACCAGTGTGAAAGAATGCTTAAACTTAATTACTGACCATCATTTACGTCACTTACCTGTACTTGAAGGTGAGCAGTTGGTAGGTTTAGTGTCGATTGGTGACTTGGTGAAAGCGACTATGGATGATCAGCGCAAACTGATCGAGCAGTTACAACAATATATTGCAAGCTAAGACACTGTTTTATAAAACCTGCCAAATATAAAGTAAAGATAAAAAAACCGCCTAAACTTACACATTTAGGCGGTTTTTCATATTCAGTAGAATTAATTCAAACCTAATTTTTCTGCTACATAGTCTGAATCTTTATCACCACGACCTGAAAGATTAACCACAATTTTCACGTTTTTTGCCATTTTTGGTGCTTCACGTAATGCCCACGCCACCGCATGTGAGCTTTCCAAAGCAGGTACAATACCCTCTACACGTGACAACGTCATAAAGGCATCTAAACATTCTTGGTCAGTTGCCGTTGAATACTCCACGCGACCAATGTCTTTTAAGAAGCTATGTTGCGGCCCCACACCTGGATAATCCAAACCAGAGGCAATAGAGTGCACTGGCAATGGCTCACCATGTTCATCTTCAAGTACATAACACGCCATACCGTGAAGCTGGCCTGGTTTACCCAAAGTTAGGGTTGCAGAGTGTTGATCTGTATCTAAACCATGCCCTGCAGGCTCAACACCCACAAGTTTCACTTCTGCATCATTTAAGAATGCGGTAAATGCACCCACTGCGTTTGAACCACCGCCCACACATGCCACGATATAATCTGGATTTACTCCAAAGCGTTCTTGGCTTTGCATTTTAATTTCATCACCTATAATAGATTGGAAATCACGCACCATTTTTGGAAATGGGTGTGGCCCAACCACAGAACCAATCGCATAAATAAAGTTTTTTGGGTCTTTTAAATATTCTTCAAAAGCGCTGTCCACTGCATCTTTTAAAGTGGCTGTACCGCGGGTCACTGAAATCAGGTTGGCACCTAGAATTTTCATTTTCACCACATTCGGGTGTTCTTTTTCAATATCCACCTGTCCCATGTGAATTTCACACGGAATTCCCACTAGCGCACATGCCGTCGCCAAGGCTACCCCGTGCTGTCCCGCACCAGTTTCTGCAATGACTTTGGTTTTACCCATATATTTGGCTAGTAATGCCTCGCCTAAACAGTGGTTAATTTTATGTGCACCAGTATGGTTTAAATCTTCACGCTTTAAATAAATTTGCGCACCACCTAACTGTTCAGATAAACGCTTGGCATGGAATAAAGGACTTGGACGGCCAACATAGTGAGCAAACAAATCTTTTAATTCATTCTGAAATTCTGCCGTTTTACGAATTTCCTCATAAGCAACGTTAATTTCATCCATGGCTTCTTTTAAATGTGGTGGAATAAACTGCCCGCCATATTGCCCGAAAAAACCGTCTTCATTCGGTAATGCGATGCCATTGATTTGATGATCCATATCGATCCCCTCAGATTGAAATTCACGTTGCCTATCGTGTCTGCACTTACTTAGTCTTCGCCTAACAATCACTCAAAAGTTGAGTGATATTGACGAAAATGACGATTAACGCGCCAAATATTTAGTCATATCTTCAATGCCTTTTAAAGTCATTGGATACATATGATGTTCAAAAATTTGTTTAATTAAACCAATGGTATGTGTGTAATGCCAATAGCCTTCCTGTTCAGGATTCAGCCATGCGGTTTTTTCAAAATGCTGACGCAGACGTTGTAACCAAACTTGCCCTGCCTCATCATTCATATATTCTACCGAACCACCAATCGAATTCAGCTCATAAGGTGCCATACTCGCATCACCGACCACAATTACCCGATAGTCGCGTCCATAGGTATTCAACAAATCCCACGTATTCATACGGGTACTGCTACGGCGTAAATTGTCTTTCCAAACATAGTCGTATAAACAGTTGTGGAAATAAAAATATTCGAGGGTTTTAAACTCAGTTTTGGCCGCACTAAACAGTTTTTCACATTGGGCGATGTGTGCATCCATCGAGCCACCCACATCAAACAACATCAACACTTTGACGCGATTACGACGTTCTGGCACCAATTGCACATCTAAAATGCCCTGTTTGGCAGTTTCTCGGATAGTGCCATCAATATCCAATTCTTCAGCTGCACCTTGACGGGCAAATTTACGCAAACGACGCAGTGCCAATTGCATTTGTCGTGTACCTAAAATCTGTTCATCGTCTAAATTTCGATACTGACGCTGCTCCCAGACTTTAACAGCTGAACGCTTACGTCCAGGCCCACCAATGCGTACACCTTCAGGATGATCACCAAAAGCACCAAACGGTGATGTACCGCCCGTACCAATCATACGGTTGCCACCCTGATGCTTTTTATGCTGCTCGCGTAAACGCTCTTCCAGCATTTTCATCAATTCTTCTAAAGAACCTGCTTTTTTCAGCTCTTCGCGTTGTTCTGGCGTGAGATGTTTTTCTAATAGTTCTAAGTCGAACCAGTCTTTAGGCAATTGATGAACTTGCTGCAGTAAATCATCTAAATCAAAAGTGGAAATGCCATCAAAATAATCTTTCATGGCACGGTCAAACTTGTCAAAAAAACGCTCATCTTTGACCATGACGGTTTTAACAAGTTGATAGAATTCATCTTGATCTGCAAAAACCAGACCCGATGCCACCGCCTGATTTAAGTCAATCAATTCACGTGTGGTGACAGGTACACCGTAACGTCGCAAGGTATAAAACAAGCGCACGAACATGGCGTTGTCCTCCCTTAACGGCGCGACATAAAGGCTAAACGCTCAAGCAATTGCACATCTTGTTCATTTTTGATTAATGCACCGTATAAAGGCGGAATGGCTTTGCTTTTATCGCTATTACGCAAAATATCTTCCGGCATGTCATCTGCCATCAATAGGCTTAACCAATCAATTAATTCAGACGTAGATGGTGGTTTTTTTAAGCCCGGAACTTGGCGCAATTTAAAGAAAACTTGTAAAGCTTCTGAAACCAATGTGCTTGAAATATTCGGGAAATGCACATCGATAATATCGCGCATGGTCGCTTCATCTGGGAAATCAATATAATGGAAGAAACAACGACGTAAAAAAGCGTCTGGCAGCTCTTTTTCATTATTTGATGTGATGATCACGATTGGACGTTGTGTTGCCGTAATGGTTTCGCCTGTTTCATAAACATAAAACGACATTTTATCGAGTTCATGTAGCAGGTCATTTGGGAATTCAATATCTGCCTTGTCAATTTCATCAATCAACAACACACAGCGTTCTTCGCTGGTAAATGCTTCCCACAATTTCCCGGGTTTAATATAGTTTTTAACGTCATACACACGGTCATCGCCCAGTTGGCTGTCACGCAAACGCGACACTGCATCATATTCATATAAACCTTGCTGCGCTTTGGTGGTCGATTTAATGTGCCATGTAATCAACTTTAAACCCAAACTTTTAGCAACTTGCTCTGCCAATAAGGTTTTACCTGTACCTGGCTCACCTTTCACCAAAAGCGGTTTTTGCAAAGCACGTGCGGCTTTCACCGCAAGTTTTAAACTATCAGTCGCAATGTACTGATCTGTACCCGAAAATTGTTGCGCATCAACAGACATGATTTTACCTTAATTGTTTTAGTTACAGTGGTGAGGTATTTTTCTTGGCTTTATAAGTCGTTTGTTTAAGACAGTATCTTGACCAGAAATAACCGATCAATAAGCCAAGACCGATCACAAATAAAATGGCAGATAAATTAGACCAAACCAATGGGGTTTCTTTGGTTAAAACACCAAAAAGAAGTCCAAAGATGGCTGGGGCAAGTGCTGCATTGCTGCCTTCTGATACTGTTGGGGTAAGTAAAATTGCAAACAGCACAATCCAAGTGATACCACCTAACGGATTGGGCAAGCGTTTGGCAATTTCGTACCAGCACCATAAAATAATGGCACTCCCCAACAAATAAACAGAAACAGCAATTGCAGTTTCAGGAATTGAATCCAATCCAGTCATCACACTATTCATTTCTCAACTCCTGAATAAAGCTTAAGCACCACGTAAACCTTCTGGTTCAACGGCATTTGGGTTAATTAAGCCTTCTGGTGGCACTTGAATAAAGAAGCCACGTGTTTGAATAGAATCCATGACATGCAAAACATTCACACGTGCCAACTTACGGCTTTCAGACAGTTGCAAATCCATTACAAATGTCGCACGACCAAATGCAACTCGCATTGGCTCAGGTAAAACCTCTAGCGGGTTAAACGCTTCTGCTTGATCTTCAGTTTGCTCAGGACGGGCGATGTATAAATACATCTCATCTTTTTTGCTCGATTTATAAATTGAACAGTGCATAAACAACAAAACTCTAAAAACTCAGTCAAAGGATACAACAAAAAAAACCGAGATACATTAACCATTATTAACGCATTGGTCTATGTTTACACTCAAACAAAGAATGGCGTGAAAATTCATCCATTTTCAGGTGAAAAACGGCTTTATTTAAAATGTGGATCGGTTTGATTTATTCAGCAACTTTCATCTGACCAGACAAATAACGCTCGTCGGCATGTAAAACTTCAATTAAAGGCTTGGTGAGTAATTCATAACGCCAACCTAACAAATAGTTAGGCAAATCTTGCTCATCGTTATGAAATACCACATGCTGATAAAGCGCATTGAGCCATTTTTTACGCAGCAAAACTTCTTTTGGAATTTGAGTTTCCTGTACGGCACGTTGAATCACCTGTTCTACATTTTCGCCCACTTCTTTTGAAGAATGACGAATTGGTCGCGCCATACGTAATGGCCATTGTGATTGATCAGGCAAATATTTAATTAAATCTAAAATAGTTTTGCCATGTTCACGCACAATATGCGCACGTAAATCTTTAATAGTACTGAGCTGGAACTGATTTTTAGGATTTTTCTCGACCAAGTCCAGCATAGTAGAATTACGCAAAATAAAACTACGTGGTTGGTTTAAGGCTTTTACCATTTGCTCACGCCAAACGGCCAATTGTTGCAATTGCATGAGTTGACGGCGTGAATGACGATAGTTGCCCACATCCTGATACAACAACTCTAAAGGTGTTTCTTCACCAATTTCCTGAGTTAAATTGCGGCAATCTTCTTGTGCAAAATCCAGTAAATAATTTTGTTTTAAGTCGGTTTGTACCTTATCTGCCAATTGCATTAGATACAGCACATCATTGGCAGCATAATTTAACTGCTCATCGGACAACGGACGTGCAAGCCAGTCTGAGCGAGTTTGCCCTTTATCAATATCGACATTGAGCATGGTTTTTAAAGCGTTTTGATAACTGACTTGTAAACCATGCCCTAAAAATGACATGCCAACTTGGGTATCAAACACGTTATCTAAGTTTTTTTGCTGCGCATAATGATAAATTAAATCAATATCTTCACCGCAGGCATGAAAAATATTTTGCTGCGCTTGAAACAGTTTTTCCCAAAATGCACTTAAATTTAAAGAAGTGCCATCTAACAAATAGACCTGATCATTCACATTAATTTGGAATACACCCAATTTTGGCCATAAAGTATCGACCTTAATAAATTCGGTGTCTAAACCATAAATGCTGTTTTGGCTCATTAATGCCAAGACATTTTCAAAGTCTTTTTGTTGGTGAATAAATTGGAACATAGCGAGCAGGTAAAACAGGATTCTCTAGGGGTTCATTTTAAACATTAAATAGCATTTAGCTATAAAAATATGTCCAGTATTTTCAATTTTTATCTTATTTCTAAGTCGATACAGTGAAAATTTAAATTTTTTATCGTTTTTTTATCTTAATTTGATTTTTTATTGGCTTTAAAGGCAAGTAATCATTTTTGTGGATGATTTATCAAATGACTATTCACATGAAATAAGCACCTAAATGCTTATTTCATTCGCATCCGATTATGCACCGCCTGACTTAAAGTATGACTATCGACATATTCAAGTTCACCACCTTGCGGCACACCTTGCGCAATACGGGTCATCTGCACAGGCAAATGTTTGGTTGCTTCTACCAAATAGTGTGCTGTCGCTTGACCTTCTACGGTTGCATTGGTCGCCAAAATGACTTCAGTAATGTTGCCATCACTTAAACGCTGAACCAAATACGGAATACCAATTTCGTCAGGCCCAATGCCATCTAATGGCGATAAGTGCCCACCTAAAACATGGTATTTACCACGGAAGCTGCCACTTTGCTCAATCGCCATGACATCGGCTGGAGATTCCACCACGCAAAGTAAGTGTGCATCACGGTCATGCGAAGCACAAATATTGCAGACTTCATCTTCCGTTAATGAGTGACAAATCGAACATTCATGAATATAGCTAGTGGCTTCGTTCAAAGCATGAGCCAAACCGACTGCACCTTCTCTATTTTTCATAATCAGGTGCAATGCCATGCGTTGAGCCGATTTTGGCCCAACACTTGGCAAAATGCGTAGCGCTTGTACCAGTTGATCAAAACGATCACTAAACATACGCCGTTCCTTAGAATAAACCTGCCAAGCCCGGTGGCAAGCCCATGCCTGAGTTTGCAGACTTCATTTTTTCTTCAGAAATTGCTTCGGCTTGACGGGCAGCATCATTCATTGCAGCGGCAATCAAATCTTCAATCATGTCTGCATCGTCTTGCAATAATTCAGGGTTGATTTCAATGCGTTTGACCACATTACGGCAAGTCATCGTCACTTTCACTAAACCACCGCCCGCTTCTGCATGCACTTCAGTTTGCGCAAGTTCTTCTTTGGCTTTTTTAATGTTGTTTTCCACTTCTTTTTGCATGCGCTGTGCTTGCTGCATCAACATATTAATGTTCATAAAAATCTCCGAACAAATGATCTATTGAGGGTCTGTTGACAATTCGTCTATGTTTGCGACAACGCATATTTTTTAGCTGATATAAGGCATGAGGCAGGAAGTTTAGTCATTCTAAATGACTGACTCATAACGCAATAGCAGCAAAAAATATGCTTGTCCCCTTGCGCAGCAAACAAAGCAATGCTTTGTTCTCGCTAATGTGGCTAAAACTTTCTCAGATTGCGTTATGAAACTTGGCAATAGACCCACTATTCCCTGCGTTTCATGCCTGATCTGCTCAGTTTTAGTCTACAGCGCAAGCCATTTATGAAATGTCAACAGACCCTAGTTTTAAATGAGGTCTAAACCGCGCTCGATGTCGCGAATAATATCATCAATATCTTCCAAGCCAACAGAAACACGAATTAAACCTTCGCCGATACCTGCTGCTTGTTTGGCTTCTGGGGTCATTCTACCATGCGATGTTGTTGCAGGATGAGTAATGGTTGATTTTACATCCCCTAAGTTACTGGTGATAGATAGGAAGCGTGTGTTGTCAATCACAGTCCACGCGCCTTCACGCTCGCCTTTTACCACAAAAGATACAACACCACCAAAGCCAGACTGTTGCTTTTTCGCCAACTCATGCCCCGCGTGATGCGGCAAGCCTGCATAATACACTTTTTCAACTTTTGGATGTGCATCTAGCCACTCGGCAAGTTTTTGTGCGCTGGCACAATGTGCTTTCATCCGCAGGCTTAAAGTTTCTAAACCTTTTAAGAAGATCCATGCATTAAACGGACTTAATGAATTGCCCAAGGTACGAATAACGCTGTTGATTTCTTCGACCAACTTGTCTTTACCAACAACCGCACCACCCAAAGCACGCCCCTGACCATCAATATATTTGGTTGATGAATAAATAATAAGGTCTGCACCAAATTTTAGTGGTTGTTGCAAAACGGGCGTACAGAAAGTGTTATCTACCGCAAATAACGCACCATGTGCATGTGCAATATCGGCAATCGCTTGCAAGTCACCCACCTGAGCCAATGGATTTGATGGTGTTTCAATAAATAACAAACGCGTATTTGGACGAATCGCTTGCTTCCAACTGTCTAAATCTTCTAAATCAACAAAAGTGACATCGACACCAAACTTCATCACGTATTTTTCAAATAGTGAAATGATCGAGCCAAATACAGCACGTGAACAGACTACATGATCACCCGCTTTAAGATAAGCCAAAGTGATCGCATGAACGGCCGCCATACCCGAACTTGTCGCAACCGCACGTTCTGCACCATCTAATACTGCCAAGCGTTTTTCAAAAGCCTGTACAGTTGGGTTGGTATAACGTGAATAGGTATTGCCTTCAATTTCACCTGAGAATTTTGCAGCTGCATCGGCAGCATTTTCACAAACAAATGATGAAGTCAGGAAAATTGGCTCACTGTGTTCGCCTTCAATTGTACGGTTGTGTCCGGTACGAATTGCCAAAGTATCTAATTGATATTCAATGTCGTCGTGTTGACTCATCTTTACTGCTCAGCCCTAAACTTAGTCCTAAGACCTGTTTGTTAAATAATTGCCAACATTTTGAGCGCCAAGCGCATTTAAGGTCAAGGTAAAATGTATAAATATCACTTAGACTTCATTCAAATCGGCGCCACGTGTGATGGAACACCTCATGAATCAGCTACAAAGAAAATTTAATCCGCACCGAAAAAAGCTTAAAAACCTCAGCACTCGCTTATTTAAAAGCCGTGATTTGATCTTATCTCAGACCACGCCATACGACATCGTGGCACGTTATAAGTATGCGCAGATTCGCTATTACGCTTCGCCAGATAAGCAATATAAAGAGCCGCTGGTTTTTGTTGCGCCTTTAGCAATTACCATGTCGATTTATGACTTATATCCTTATCGCTCTTTAGTGAAACATTTTCAGCATAGCGGTTTTGATGTGTATTTGGTTGATTGGGGACAATTGACCTATCAACATTGTCATTTAAATTTTATGGCTTTTATTCAGGATGCAATCCCTAATTGTATTCAACTCATTTTACAACACGCCAAAGTCGAACAAATTTCACTACATGGTTGGAGTATGGCGGGTATTTTTGCCATGCTTTATACCGCCGACCAACAAACAACTCATATTAAAAACTTGATGGTTTTGGGTAGCCCTGTAGATAGCTATGCTTCGGGGCGGGTTGGTAAACTCTTTCAACTGACCAATCAACTGATTTCTAAATATCCCAAATTGCAACATGCCTTTTATTCAGGAAAAATTCCAAAGCATTTAATTCATACACCGGGTTTAATCAATGCGATTGGTTTTAAGATTTTAGACCCTAGAGCATGGCTGGAAAGCAATAAACAGATGCTGTCGAATCTGCACGACTTACAAACCTTGCATGAAAACGCAACTTTAGCCAATTTTTTAAATAATATGATTGATTATCCGGGTGGGATTAATCAGGACATGGTATTGAATGTATGGCTGCAAAACCCACTCAAACAAGGTCATATTCAACTCAAACAACATCAGATAGACCTTAAAAATATTCATTGTTCACTTTTGGTCGGTGCGGGTGATAGCGATCAAATTGTCACTGCTGAAGCTGCTCAACCTTTATGTGAATTGACAAGTAGTACCGATGTCACGTTTACTCTTATTCCAGGTGGACATTTGGGTTTAATGTCCAGTCAAAAAAGTGCCAATGAATTCTGGCCTAAACTGACCACTTGGTTAGAACAACGATCTAGCAAAATTGCATAAAGAGAGCAAAAACATGATTCAATCTGTTGCATTTATTGGCTTAGGCGCAATGGGCTACCGCATGGCAGCCCATTTACCTAAACATTTTGATACGGTCTATGTCTGGAATCGTAACTTTGCCAAAGCCGAGCAACATGCTGCTGAATATGGCACACAAGCGGTTGAATTGGCTCAAGCGGTGCAAGCAGATATTATTTTTTCTTGCTTGCCCACCAGTACCGAAGTTGAAAACCTGATTGCACAAGTTCAACTTAAAGCAGGTTCAGTCTGGGTCGATTGCACCAGTGGCGTACCCGAAAGTGCTAAAAAATTGGTACAACAACTTGAAGCACAACAGATCGACTTTTTAGATGCACCTGTAAGCGGACAAACCATTGGTGCAGAAAATGCCACATTAACAGTCATGATTGGCGGTAAAGCTGCTGCTTTTGAAAAAGCCCTACCTGCAATTCAGGCTTTTGGTAAAGTGATTCAGCATGTGGGTGAACCTGGTGCTGGCTTTGCCGTAAAAGCGGTGAATAATATGTTAATGGCAGTGAGTTTGTGTGCTGCAGCTGAAGGTTTTACCACCTTAAAAGCACATGGCGTAAACTTAAATCAGGCCTTGCAATGCATAAATGCTTCAAGTGGTAAAAGCGCAGTAACGGAAATGATTTTGCCGCAGCGAGTACTGAATCGCGCTTTTCCAAATACTTTTGCACTCCCTTTACTGGCTAAAGACACAGGTATCGCATTAGATTTAGTCCATGAAGCAGCTTTGCCTGCACCTGTATTGGCTTTAACCCAAAGCCTGATTCAAGCAGCGAATTTAACCGCAGAAAAAGACAGTGATTTTTCCACTGCTGTGAAAATGTATGAATTATGGAGTAATATTACCCTAGAGTAAGAACTCGCCATTGAATATACAGCCATAAACCCAATAATGTGTATTAAGTGGCTAGTCACACCATCATTAAATAGAGGAAACTCTTATGAACAAGTTTAGCATTGCCGTATTTGCAAGCCTTGCAACTTTAATTGGGGCAAGTTCAACTACTTTTGCATCTGAACAAGAATGTCAGAAACTGAAAAATGACCACGATGTTATTTATGCATCTAAAGGGTTCTGCTTCAAAGACCCAGAAGCTAAAGCACGTTTTGGTAATGACAACTGCTATACAACCAAACCTAAGTTTTCTGAAAAAGAACAACAACGTCTTGACGCAATCAAAGAACGTCAAAAAGAACTGAACTGTAAATAACCGTTCTGAAATATCAAAGCTGAATTTAAGGAATCATAATGGCTTACGATGATCAAAATATTTTTGCAAGAATTCTACGTGGCGAACTTCCTGCAATTAAAGTGTATGAAGATGACCAAGTGCTTGCGTTTATGGACATCATGCCGCAAGCCGATGGTCACACTCTTGTGATTCCTAAAACGCCTGCGGTGACTTTACTGGACTTACCTGCAGATGCAGCAGCATATACCATTCAAATTGTGCAAAAAATTGCAAAAGCAATGCAGCAAGCTTTGGGTGTAGATGGTATCGTGTTAATGCAATTGTCAGGTACAAGCGCAGGTCAAACTGTCCCCCACGTGCATTTTCACTTAATTCCGACGTCGGTACATCAGCTTGGGAAACATGCTGCACAAATGGGCGACCAAGAAAAAATTAAAGCTCAAGCGGAAAAAATTAAAGCAGCGCTTTAAATATTTCAAAAATGTCATACAAAAAAAATGGAGCAGCTGCTCCATTTTTTTGCATTCAGCTTTCTTCATTCATTTATATCACCATTTATGACACTAAGATGTCGTTCCCTTTGCAATTAAGTTATTTATTTCACATATTTTTCTATAAATAAAAATGTAATCATTAAAAAAATGCGAATAAAAGTAAGTTTTTGATCTAATTTGTTCTTTTTAATAATTTTGAAATATCTCCTTAATATTACTGTCGCATTTGTAAGGAATACTTAGCACCAATAGAGAACAGCGGTAGATCAACCCTACTTCTGAACAATGTTTAGGACTAAAAACAATAGTCTGTATTGGAGCTACACATGAAAAAAACGCTTTGCGCATTAGCAGTTGGGGCAACCTTTTTAACACCAGCATTAGCGATGGCTGCTGATGTTAAAGTTTATGGTCGTGCACACGTATCTTTAGACTATCTTGATGATGGTAAAGACTATAACGAAGTTGGTCTTTCTTCTAACTCATCACGTTTAGGCTTCAAAGCTGAACAAAAATTAGAAAACGGCATGACTGTTTTTGGTCAAGTTGAACAAGAAGTTAACTTTGCTAGCGGTAGCCAAGATGGTAAAAGCGTAGACTTTGCTACTCGTGATACTTTCGTAGGTTTAAAAGGTGACTTTGGTCAAGTACGTGCAGGTCGTTTTGACAGCCCATTTAAAGTTGCTCGTGGTCCAGTGAACTTCTTTGGTGATATGGTTGGTGACATTCGTAACGTAACACGTGTTAGTGATAATAAGTTTGATGAACGAAATGAAAATACCGTTGAATATAAATCTCCTAAATTCGGTGGTGGTTTTAACGTACTTGCAGCTTTATCATTACATCCAAGCACTTCAATTCCCAAAGATGCAACGACCGGAGAAGGTCAGGACGACAATAAAGCTTACGATCTGGCTTTAACTTATAAAGAAGGTCCTGTTGACTTTGCAGCTGCTTATGAACGCTATGAAGAAAACTCTGCAATTGGCTCGGGTGAGCGTGATGGATTCCGTATCGCAGCAGCATACAAAATCACACCAGAACTAAACTTAGGTGGTTTATACCAATATCTTACACATGACTTGGAAGGTACTGCAACCAAATATGCTGATGCACAAGTATTTGGTGTAGCGGCAGACTATAAAGTAGCACCAAAGACTTATGTACGTGGTCAGGTATTCCACCGTGACGTTGACACCGAAGATGCAAACTCTACACTTTTAGCAGTTGGCGTGGAACATCGTTTAGACAAGGCTGTACGTGTATACGCAAACCTTGCAACCATGTTAAATGATAAAAATGCTGATCTTACTCCTTGGAAAGAAGGTCGTAGCTTTGGTAACTCCGTAAAAGGTGCTAAAGACGAAAACTCAACAGCTCTTTCTTTAGGTTTCCGTTACGACTTCTAAGTCTGAACCAAACTTAAAACATAAAAACACGCTTCGGCGTGTTTTTTGCATACTTAAAAAACCAAATAAAAACTAAGCCAACAAACTTGCTGGCTTAGTTTATTCAAGTCAGTTTTGCAAAGCTGAATTTTTCAATATTAACGCTTTAAAAATCCAGACACTAAATTCATCACTTGTTGAATATCATCATTCGCTTCTTGTTTGCTAGTTTGCTCACCTTGTGGTGTCAATGAATCAATAATTTGCGGCAATACTGCAGAAATCGCATTATAAATATCTTGCTTTGGCGCCTGAGTTTGCTGTGCGACCTGCTCTACATCGACATCATCAAATAAACTTTGTACTTGTTCAGCACCTACATGCGCATTTTCACCTGGGCCTGTAGACACCCAATCATCCACCTGACTGGTTAAGCCTTGTCCTTTGAGTTTATCCAAAGCACCTTGCAAGCCACCCTGTTTTTGAATCCATGCCAACACCAAAGGCAAAACTGCAATCAATAAACTTTGTGTACCTGAAGCACCTGTAGCAGAACGCTGTTGTTGCCCACCTAACTGACCTAGTACCGAACCAAGAATGCCACCCAAGCCGCCTTGCGCAGATTGTTGGTTATTACCACCAAGTTGCCCCAAAACCGAACCTAAAATACCACCCAATCCGCCTTGAGATTGATTAGATTGCTGATTCGCGCCCAATGCCTGCTTTGCTAAAATTTCAACAATATTGCTTAAATTGGTCATTTTATTTTCCTCATAATGCCCTTATGACAGCATACGAAGTTTTGACTGAATTGCGCGCTTGAAATTGTTAAATTTTGCAATATCCTAAATTTATGTGAATTAATTATCATTATTAGAATTTTGTGATCGTAATTCAGCACTTACCAGCGGAATTTATCCCAATTTTCAGGGTTTGCCCAAAACTTAGAATTAAACCAATCAGGCACGTGCTTATAAGTCAAAATATTAAATTGCCATAAGCACAAATGATGCTGCTCAAAGCGATGTTCAATCAATTGCGTAAAACCAAGTGCTCTAAGCAATTGCTCATCTTCACGTGCAGCAATTACCACAATACGCTTTGCCAATAAATCACGTAGCTTTACCAAAATTTGCGAGGTATGTTGTGGTGTCTGCGCAGCAAAATCGGCAGCATCTAAAAATACAACTGCCAAATCAAAACGTTGGGTAAAAGGCAGATTTAAAAATGCCAATGCGCTAAAATACTGCCATTGGATAGTTGGCTGCTCATCAGCCGCTTGATTGTTATACTTCGGGCTTGCTTCAATATTTTGCCCTATACACAATGCAGTAGAAATTGGCTGTTGTTGAGATAAATCATCAATTAATGCTTGAATTAAACGCATTTCAGCCATCACTGCATTCCTTCATTTTCGAGAGAGTATTCTTATGGAACTACAAGGCATTTGCCATAAAATGCACGCAGGTCTTAAGGACCATAGTGTAACTGATGAACAGGTACACAAGGCAAATGTTGAATATAAATTTATTCTAGACCGTGCAGAAATTGACCTGCCTTTTCAGCTTGGGCAAGAACTTGAACTGGAATGGACGGGCAATATTTATTGTGTTTCTTGTGGTGTGAAAACACCAAAATCCTATTCGCAAGGACATTGTTTCAAGTGTTTTAAAACCAAAGCATCTTGCGATATGTGCATCATGAAGCCTGAGACCTGTCACTATCATTTAGGTACCTGTCGTGAAGATAGTTTTGCTCAAGAAGTCTGCTTTCAACCGCACATCGTATATTTAGCCAACTCAAGTGCTTTAAAAGTGGGAATCACCCGTTTAGGTCAAATGCCAACACGTTGGTTAGATCAGGGCGCAACCCAAGCCTTACCAATTATGAAAGTCGGCTCACGTCGTTTATCTGGGCATTTAGAAGTTATGTTTGGTACACAAGTCGCAGATAAAACCGACTGGCGCAAACTACTCAAAGGCGAAGCAGAGCCTCTAAACCTGATTGAAGTGCGGGAACAACTAATTGAAGAATTTGCACCTAAAATTCAGACCATTCGTGATGAGTTTAGTCAAAACCTTGAATTCAACGAAACGGTAGAGCTTTTAGATCAGGAACTTCCGCGTGAATTTGTGTACCCTGTAGAACAGTATCCTGAGAAAATTAAATCACATAACTTAGATAAAACCCCAATCATTCGCGGCAAACTGCAAGGAATTAAAGGGCAATACTTAATCTTGGATACAGGTGTCATCAACATTCGTAAATACACAGGTTATGAGCTAAAAATTCGCGCTGAATAAATCTTGAAACTGCTTGTCTAATCATTTTAAATGCACAAAAAAACCAGCAAATTTGCTGGTTTTTTTGTAGATGTTCATCACTTATTTGATTTTCGCTTTCGATTTCAAATATTGCGTATAGTCATCTAGCTCTTGTTGAGCACGTAATTGTTGATACAACTGCGCTAACTCTTTCAGTTGCTCAGGCGTTAAAGCATTCGATGTAGTATCGTTTACATTTGATACAGCTACCACCACCAATTCATTTGGTATAGATGCGGTTGTTACTGACCACATACCATCTTTAGGCGCAAGCACACTAAATGCAGCACGTTCAATTTCACGCTTTAACAAACCATCTGCACGGGTGAATGTGCCTGCATTTTCAAAACGGATTTGGTTTTTCGCCAAAACGGTCGCTGCAGGTTGAGTTTTAAAGGCATCCAACGCAGCTTGAATATCTTTTTTCGCTGCATCAAAGGCTTTTTTCTCAATCAGTTTAGCTTTTACGCGGGGTGTTGCTTCTTCTAAAGTTTGCACACCTGCGGCATGGTAATTACGCACTTTAACCCATACCACATCGCCATTGGCTAAAGTAATGTTACTCGATGCGTTGCGATCGCCATTTTTCACATCATCATTAAACAATTTAACTTTGACAGGTGGCTGGCTTAAAACAGGATGCTGCGCCGCCAAAGTTAAACCATTAACAGATTCGACTTTGGCCGTTTTCACTTCTTCTGCCACAACATCTAAAGCATCACTACTCACCACCAATTCATTTAAGCTGTTGATGGTATCGGTATACGCATTTTCAGTTTTGGCTTTTTGCAACTCAGCCGTTAAACGTGCTTTTTGAGTTTCAAATGCAGGGACTTGAACTGTAGCACCTTCTGTTTGTATCACATGATAGCCATATTGAGTTTTAATCGGCTGTGATACTTCACCAGATTTCAAGCTACCCACGGCTTTGTCAAAGGCATCGCCAAATACGCCTGCTTCATAACCTGCAACCTCACCACCTTTGGCTTTAGACTCAGGATCATCCGAATACTTTTGTGCAGCTGCAGTAAAGCTTGTACCTTGCTTAATTTCAGCTGCGGCTTGCTCTGCAAGTTTTTTAGCTGCGGCATCATCACGCGCATCGGTGGTGATTAAAATATGCTTCACTGTCGGTACAGCAGCACCTTTTTGAGTTTCGACAAACTTTTGATAAGCCTGTTGTAACTCTGCGTCAGTGACAGCCGTATTTGCAGGTGCAATATTGGCTGGAGTCACCACAATGTAATCGACATCAACGCTAGCAACCTGTTTAAAGGCATTGGCGTGCTGTTCATAATACGCAGCAATCTCTTGTGCATTTGTGGTGATGTTTTTCTTGTAGTCATCTAACTTAATGCTAGATAAATGCAAAGTACGTTCCTGGGTTTGTAAATTGGCAATTTGCTGAATATCAGCCGGGCTAACTAAAGCATAATCGGTAAAGCTAGCACTCAGCATTTTTAACGCATGGTCTTGGCGTAAATTTGCCACAAGCGCCTGATTGGTCATGCCTACAGATTGCAGATAGTTCGCATACAAGCTTTCAGAAAACTTGCCATCTTGTTGGAAATTCGGTTGCTGTGCAATCATTTGTTCAATTTGTGCATCGCTCAAAGAAATCCCTAATTTCTCAGCTTGTTGTAATAACAAGGTACGTGCAACCAACGTATCTTTGGCTTTGTTTTGAATATAATTTTGATTCAATAGTGTTTCATCACCATTGGTATAGGCCAAGTATTGTTCTTTCAAGGAATTGGTCAGATTATCTAATTCTCGTTTTGAAATTTGCTGACCATTGACTGTTTGTGCAGTGTCTTCAGACTGACCTCCACTAAAATATCCTTCAATACCTACAAGTGCTAAAGGGGTCAAGAACAAGACGAGCAAAACTTTGCCCAACCAACCCTTAATAACTTTACGAAAAGATTCCATAAGTATTCCAATATTTTATTTGTGCGAGATTTTAACTGAAAACCCTCAACGAATGAATGCGTTGAAGCCGTTTATTGACATTATTAATAAAAAACGCGCCAATTGGCGCGCTTTCTTGGCATTTTAAAAGATTATGCTACTGAATCTTTTAAACCTTTACCCGCTTTAAAGCTTGGTACTTTGCTTGCTTTAATTTCAAGTGTAGCACCTGTTTGTGGGTTACGACCTGTGCGAGCAGCACGCTCTTTCACATTAAATGTACCAAAACCAACGAGGGTTACAGTATCACCCGCTTTAAGCGCTTCAGTAATAGAAGCAATTGTTGCGTCTAAGGCCTTACCTGCATCAGTCTTAGACAATCCCCCTTTCTCTGCAATTGCATCGATTAATTCTGATTTATTCATGAAAATTACGTCCTCTTAATATCGTTTATTTAAGGTCCAGAGATTTAATTTAAATTACCGTAACGCCTTTATAGCAATGCTTTGAGGGTAAAAGCAATACTCCCTGCACGCTTTTATGCAAAATAAATGGTAAAAACGATGGAACTGTTAGCCTCTATTCAGTTTTGCCCTAAAATACCCGATGTATAATAAAGCAACATCCTTTAAGCCCCCCTTTCCACAGAATTACTTTTTCGCAACATCTTCTTTTAATTGTTTATTTTCTTCAATCAACGCATCGACTTTGGCATGTAATTGCAGTACCAATTGCTCCAAATGTTGTAGGTCTTTTGCTGTCACCAAGCCAATTCTATTTAAAGAATGATTGACGCTATGGTCAATTAAACGCTCAACTTTATCTTTAGTATCAATGACCGACTCTTTGGCTTTTTCAGACACTTTTTCAACTGTTTGATCGGCAATTTCTGTAGTTTTAGATTCTAATTCCTCACCCACCTTGACCAGAGAGTCAAACAATTTATTGCCTTCTTCTTCTGCGCGTGAAAATGCACCTAAACCTGCTAGCCAAATTTGCTTGGTATATTTACGAAAATCGAGTGATGATTTACGTCCTGAGCGTAATTTATCTTTATTTTTCAATGTGGTTTCTGATTCAAGCAAATGCTCTTCTACGCTATCCGTCGTTTTTTCCATGAACCTCTCTCCTGCTTATTTTATGCGCACATAAATGTAATAAACCTACAAAATGCTTTCATAATAGCAAATTAAATACTTGATCGTTTTGCTAAACTGTTCTACAAAGCAAGATTATTCGCTGCGCTTCTTAGAATGTATTCTCAACGAAGCGCAAAACAAGGAATTCAACTTTAGATTTAGGGACTTGATTTTATGAGTGATTCGCAACAAAGACAAAGTAATCCACATTTGTTGCTGACCATGCTCATGATTGTGCTGGAAACAATTTTTAGCTTTATTCTAAAACATGATCGTGTGGTCGCTTTGCAGGCTAAAAAGTTTGTCGACCAGAAAATCACCATTAAAATTAATAGCTATATTCCTTATTTCGACATTTACGTGGAATTCAATCCAAACGGCATCTTATTTGACAGCAAAGCACCTGAACAAGCTGTCGATTTAGATGTGCGCACCACCCTCATAGATTTATTTAAAATCTTTATTTTAGGTAATCGTCGCAGTATTAAACACATGCGTATAGATGGTGACATTACCCTTAAAGATGAGTTTCGTGATCTAATTTTGCATTTTAGTGCACCCAAAGTTTTAGCTGACTGGAAACAATGGCTGAAAGAAGCACCGCAAGAACAAGAAGTGATTGGTTCTAAAAAGCGCATTGCCCCACTTTTAGACAAAATTGATGAACAACGCTCTAAGATCAACACCCTACAAGTTGAGCTTAAACAGCATAAAAACCGTATTCGTCGGATTGAACGTCGTCAAAAGCGCATTAACATCGTCTTTGGTGTAATAACAGTACTATTAATTACGTTATTAGTGTATAATTTATGGATCGTTTAAACGCATTAAAATATCAAGAAAAACAGCGTAAATCCTCGCGCACAATATCACAATAAAATACTTGACTAATTTAGTCGGGATTCATAGAATACCCATATCTAGTCTAATCATGTGTATCGAATCATGCGCTTAACAACTCGCGGTCGCTACGCAGTGACTGCTCTACTTGATTTAGCTTTGCAGCCAACTGAACAAACGATCACGCTTGCTGAAATTGCAGCCCGTCAAACTATTTCTGTTGCTTATCTTGAGCAGTTATTCGCAAAACTTAAGCGCCACGGCTTAGTGTCTAGTGTTCGCGGTGCTAACGGTGGTTACCATTTAGCACGTAGTGCAAATGAAATCACTGTGCTAGAAATCATTGAAGCCGTAAACGAAACTGTTGATGCAACGCGTTGCGACCATAAAGGCAACTGTCAAAATGGTGCAATGTGCTTGACTCACGACTTATGGCAGGAACTCTCCCATCATATTGCCGACTATCTCGCTAAAATCTCACTTGCTGATTTAGTTGCGCGTGACAACGTACAAACTGTTGCCATTCGCCAGAACACAGCACCGTTTGATTCAGCTCTGTTATCGGTTACAGGTATTTGACATGAAACGTCCAATTTATCTTGACTACGCAGCAACCACTCCTGTAGATCCTCAAGTTGCAGAACGCATGATGGAGTGCCTGACTTTTGATGGGACTTTCGGTAATGCCGCTTCTCGTTCGCACGCTTATGGCTGGCAAGCAGAAGAAAAAGTTGAATATGCACGTGAACAAGTTGCGAACTTGATCAAAGCAGACCCACGTGAAATCGTGTGGACTTCTGGTGCAACAGAATCAGATAACCTTGCACTAAAAGGCGTAGCACAATTCTATTCGTCTAAAGGCAAACACATTATTACCTCTAAAATTGAACACAAAGCCATTTTAGATACCTGCCGTGAGCTTGAATCTGAAGGTTTTGAAATCACGTACTTAGAGCCACAACCACAAACAGGTTTAATTACACCTGAAATGGTTGAAGCGGCAATTCGTCCAGACACAATTTTAGTGTCGTTGATGATGGTCAATAACGAAATTGGTACGATTACCGATGTCGCTGCAATTGGCGAAATCACCCGTGCCAAAAAAATCTTCTTCCACGTTGATGCTGCGCAAGCTGCAGGTAAGGTAGAAATTGATTTATCTACCTTAAAAGTAGACTTAATGAGCTTCTCTGCACACAAAATCTATGGCCCTAAAGGTATTGGTGCGCTATTTGTACGCCGCAGTCCACGCGTACGCTTAAAAGCACAAATGCATGGTGGCGGTCATGAGCGTGGCATGCGTTCAGGCACACTTGCAACCCACCAAATTGTAGGTATGGGCGAAGCATTTGAACTTGCAGGCAAAAACTTGGCTTCTGAACAAGCCCGTTTACGTGTATTGCGCGACAAACTTTGGAATGGCTTGAACACCATGGAACAAGTTTTCCTGAATGGTCACCCAACACTAAACGTAGCCAACTATTTAAACGTCAGCTTCAACTTTGTTGAAGGTGAATCTTTAATGATGTCTCTTAAAGATGCTGCGGTATCTTCAGGTTCTGCGTGTACTTCAGCGACTTTAGAGCCATCTTATGTATTACGTGCACTAGGTCTTTCAGACGAACTTGCACACAGCTCAATTCGTTTCAGTTTTGGTAAATACACTACTGAAGAAGATATTGATCATGTCCTAACTGTGACTAAAGCTGCTGTTGAAAAGTTACGTGAACTTTCACCGCTTTGGGATATGTATAAAGAAGGGATTGACCTTTCTAAAGTAGAATGGACTGAACACTAATTCATCCCAAATCTAATGGCTTTGACAGGAAGCCATTAGATTGATAAAGGTAATTTCACCCCCATATTTATATTAAGGCTGACCCCGAGGTTTGGAGAAGCGACATGGCTTATAGCGATAAAGTAATTGATCATTACGAAAACCCTCGTAATGTTGGCGTTTTAGACAAAAATGCTGAAAACGTTGGTACAGGTATGGTGGGCGCACCTGCATGTGGCGATGTAATGCGTCTGCAAATTCAAGTGAATGACGAAGGCGTGATTGAAGAAGCACGTTTCAAAACTTATGGTTGTGGTTCTGCCATTGCTTCAAGTTCTTTGGTTACTGAGTGGCTTAAAGGTAAAACTTTAGATGAAGCACAAGCGATCAAGAACATTGATATTGCTACCGAACTTGCCCTTCCACCAGTGAAAGTACACTGCTCTGTATTGGCAGAAGATGCAATTAAAGCTGCTGTAGAAGACTATCGCAGCAAAAAGACCAAAGCTTAATTTGCTAAGTTTTGTGGAAAAACAAACGGAGTTTTCATGATCAATTTAACTGAAAATGCTGCAACTCATATCAGCAATTACTTAAAGAATCGCGGTAAGGGTCAAGGTATTCGCGTTGGTGTGAAAACTTCAGGCTGTTCTGGTTTGGCTTATGTACTCGAATTTGTAGATGAAGTCGATACGCACGACCAAATGTTTGAACAGTTTGGTGTTAAAGTTTTCGTTGATCCGAAAAGCCTAGTTTACCTAGATGGCATGGAAATGGACTATGTCAAAAATGGTTTAAACGAAGGTTTCGAGTTTAACAACCCCAATAAAAAAGGTGAATGTGGCTGCGGTGAATCGTTCACGGTATAACGCCACCTCCCTCTTTTTAGCTTAAAACAGTGTACAATACACTGTTTTAATTGCATTTATGCAGCCAATTTTGCACACTAATTGCGGATTCCATCTCCCATGAATCATTTTGAGTTGTTTAATCTTCCTGTTGCACTCGATATTGATTTCGCTACTTTAAAAGCTGAATTTTTAAAGCTACAGCAGCAATATCACCCCGACAAAGCCGAAGACAAAGATCAAGCCTTGATTAAATCTAGTAAAATTAATCAGGCGTTTAAACAACTCTCTGCGGTAGACAGTCGTGCTGCATATTTACTCTCATTGAAAAAGCAAGATTATCATCTCGATCAATCCATCCATGACTTTGAATTTTTACAAGATGCCTTGGAAATTCGTGAGCAATTGGATGATGCCAACTGTGCCGATGACTTACAGTCATTAAAGTTTGAAGTACAACAGTGGGTTGATGGCTTAGTCCGTGAATTTAAAATTGACTATGCCGAAGAAGATTGGGCAGAAGCGCGTGACACTGTGCGTAAATTACGCTTTTTTATGAAAGTTATGGCTGACCTAGACAAAGCTGAAGATCGTTTCCTTGATGATGACAGTTTTGATTTAGACGATGATTTTTAATTTTAGTTTGTATTTTAATATTTAACGGGCAAAGGATTTTACATAATGGCGCTCTTGCAAATTGCAGAACCAGGTCAATCAAGTGCACCGCATGAACATCGCATTGCGATTGGCATTGACTTAGGCACCACTCATTCATTGGTTGCCACAGTTCTTTCTGGTAAAGCTAAAGTCTTGCATGATGAGCAAGGTCGCGTGCTACTGCCTTCTATCGTCCATTATGCAGCGCAAAATACACATTATGGCAATGCTGCTGTGCCATTTATCACTACAGATCCTAAAAACACCATTGTTTCAGTCAAGCGTTTTATGGGTCGTTCTAAAGCTGACATCAAATTTCAACATCCATATACGTTAGTGGGTGAAAACAATCAAATGCCTGCGTTTGAAACAGCTCAAGGACGTAAAACGCCTGTTGAAATTTCTGCAGAATTGCTTAAACAACTCAAAGACCGTGCAGAAGCCAGCTTACAAAACCCTGTAAATGGTGCAGTGATTACTGTTCCTGCTTATTTTGATGAAGCTCAACGCCAAGCCACACGTGATGCTGCCGAGCTTGCAGGTTTAAAAGTATTGCGTTTATTGAATGAACCGACTGCAGCAGCGGTTGCCTACGGTTTAGATCAAGACACCAACTTGGCTCAAGACCGTAACTATGTGATTTACGACTTGGGCGGTGGTACGTTTGACGTTTCTATTTTACGTTTCTCTCAAGGTGTTTTTGAAGTTTTAGCCACAGGCGGCCACACTGCTTTAGGTGGTGATGACTTAGATCGTCTGATTGTAAAATGGGCAAAAAAACAGCTGAATATTGAAAGTTTAGATGATGCAGAATATGCACACTTTATTGTGTCTGCACGTAAAGCCAAAGAAGCGCTCAGCAATGCAGAAAGTGTTGAATTAAAACTGTTAGAGCACACGCTGCAATTAGACCGCGCAAACTTTGAAAGTATTATTCAGGTTGCTTTAGATAAAACCATTAGTGTATGCAAACGTGTATTACGCGATGCCAAACTTGACCTAGATGACATTCAAAATGTAGTTTTAGTTGGTGGTTCAACACGTTCTTATGCCGTGCAAAAAGCTGTTCGTGAAGTATTTAATCAAGAACCATTATGCACAATTAACCCAGATGAAGTGGTTGCAATTGGTGCATCAATTACCGCCAATCAACTAATTGGTAACAGCAAAGATGGTTCGTTGCTATTAGACGTTACCCCACTGTCTTTGGGTTTAGAAACCATGGGCGGTTTGGTGGAACGCTTAATTTCACGCAATACTGCAATTCCTGTAGCACGTCGCCAAGAATTTACCACTTATCAAGATGGCCAAACTGCCATGTTGATTCATGTGGTACAAGGTGAGCGTGATTTGGTAGAACATTGTCGTAGCTTAGGTCGTTTTGTGCTACACGGTATTCCACCAATGACTGCGGGTCAGGCACGCATTGAAGTTACGTTCCAAGTCGATGCTGATGGCCTGCTCAGTGTTTCTGCTAAAGAAACCACTTCTGGTGTGACTGCAAATATCGACATCAAGCCATCTTATGGTTTATCTGAAGCAGATACCGAGCGTTTGCTGCTAGATGGTTTCAAATATGCAGAAAAAGACAAGCAATTGCGTCATTTGCATGAAACCAAAGTTGAAGCACAACGTGAACTTGAAGCTTTACAACAAGCCTTAAAAGTAGATGCACAACTATTAAGCCCAGAACAATTAGAAGCTTTAAATACTGCCAAAGCGCAGTTGGAAGCCGAATTGACTGGACAAGACATTAAAGCCATTGAACATGCTGTTGAACAGCTTAAAATACACAGTGATGCTTTTGCTGCAATTCGTATGAATCAACATATTGATGCAGCACTTAAAGGCACTAAACTCGACGACTGGTCAAACTCAAACTAATTTAAGGTAAAGATTATGCCACGTATTAAAGTACTTCCACATGCGCAATTCTGCCCAGAAGGTGCTGAGTTTGAAGTCGAACAAAATGCCAACTTATGCGAAAGCTTACTTGAAAATGGCATTAAAATTGAACATGCTTGCGATATGTCTTGTGCATGTACCACTTGCCACGTTGTTGTTCGTAAAGGCTTTGACAGCCTAGAAGAAATGGATGATGTTGAAGCTGACTTATTAGACCGTGCTTGGGGTTTAGAGCCTGATTCACGCTTATCTTGTCAGGTTAAAGTGGTCAATGAAGACTTGGAAGTCGAAATTCCAAAATACACCATTAACCATGCTTCAGAAAATCATTAATCATAAAATGATGCTAATTCTAAAAAACTGCGCTACGGCGCAGTTTTTTTTATTGCACAACTTTAGATTTAAAATTTTTGAGGATTTAAAAGTTAAACGAGATCTACATTATAAGAAAAATTTTAGTGTTTTTCAGGAATATGAGTTTTGGCAATTTCTTCAACAGGTGGATGTTCAATCACTTCATCTTCAAGATTAAGTTTTACAATGCCCTGTGAGTTGGTCAGCTTTTGCTGCGTTTGAATTCTTTTAATCATTTTTTCTAATACGGTAATTAGCTCAGGATATTCAAAATTCTGCACTTCATCCAAATTAAGCAACAAATGAAAACCTTTATATTCGTAGTCAAACCAACGCTGATAATCCGACTTGCTGGCCGCATATTTTTCCATCACTTGCCAAGTTTTTACAGGACCTTGAATCCCCTTTAAAAAGATCGGTGCTTTCGGAGCACACAAATAATCATTTTTAATCAGTTTATAAGTGTCATCTGAAAGTAAAATTTCATCAACTTCGGCCGCACTTTGCAAACGCGCAGCTAAGTTAGCATCACGCCCAACAATGGTATATGCCATCCGATGTGCTGCACCGTAGTTCCCAACGTGGCAATATCCAGTACTGATACCCATACGAATATGTAAAGGCGGATAGCCCATTTTGACCCAACGTTCGCGTAACAATTTCATTTGCTGACGCATCGCAATAGCCATCTCTACACAAGTTTTAGCATCTTGTTCAACACCTTGCGTATTTGGATCACCAAAGAAAATTAAAATCGCATCACCCATAAACTTATCCACCGTCGCTTCATATTGCTTGGCAATTTCGGTCATGTGGCTTAAATAATCATTGAGCAGGAATGCTAAATCATCTGGAATTAGTGTTTCAGAAAGTTCAGTAAAGCCTTGAATATCAGAAAAGAAAATCGTCATTTTTTTACGTTTATATTCAATTTTCGCTTCCGACTCACCTTTCATAATCGATTGCCACAACTGCAAAGGTGCATAGCGACTAAGCTGATTCGCAAATTCCATATAGCGGTTCATTTGTGTGTAGTAATGGTCTTTCTTTGCCGTGGTATAGCGGATACGACGTGCCTGATAGGCACTGCCCATGCCAAAGTAAAAGATCATACATAAAAAGGCTAAAATCGTAAGTTCGGTACTGCTTTGTTCAAAATATTCGTTAAAACCAAAAATAAAAATATTACAAAAATAAAAAACTGTGACCGCCAATAAGGATGCCAATGCCACCAAAAAGAAAGAAACTTTAATATAAATGGCGGTATATAGCAGCGCAAATAAAGCGGCAAAAGTAAGTACCAAATTCAGATGTACCGCAGACAAACATACTGCGACTACCACAATATCAATAATAAACAGGATATTACGCTTGGCTTGATGACTATATTTATATTGCAGCCAACGCGAAAATTTAGGAATTATCAGTAATAAAAAAGTAAGAAAAAACGGAAGGTAAATTTGATAATTGGTATCGGCGTAGGTGTAGTGATAGACCACCATAATCAGGGATAAACTTGCATACCCGACTAAACGATGCAGAAATTCGAATTGTTTGGGATCTCTTTCCATCCAATTGTACATGAACACCGCGGCCTACTCCAATCTAGGATTAAAAAGCCACGCATCCTGCGTGGCAATTCATTTCAATTAATCCATTCGCCAGTCAAATGGCATATCGCCTTGACCACGCAGAGCAAGCATCAAGGTTTGACGCATGTGAGCCAAAACTTCATTGCTGTATGGTACAGCTGGCGTACCCCAAACTGGTTTAGGCCAAGCCACATCATTTTGATAACGCACGACGTGATGAAAATGCAATTGTGGAACCATATTACCTAAAGCCGCCACATTCATTTTATCGGCACGGAATACACGTGATAATTGGCTAGATAACCAGCTAGATTCACGTAAAAATTGTTCTTGGTCTGCCTGGCTTAATTCGTATAGTTCTGTAACCCCTGGCACACGTGGAATTAGAATTAACCAAGGGAATTGCATATCATTCATTAAACGACATGTTGACAGAGGAAAGTCGCCTACAAAAAAAGTATCTTGAGCAAGTTGTGGATGCAAACTAAACATATCTTTATAAATGACGCAAATTGTAATGATGGGTAATACTATCACATCCCTAGTGAACTGAGTATGATTCCCATCATGTTTCGATGTAAATAAAGTGCAATTTTAACCAAATTCATCATGAATAATATTCATTATAGAATCAGAGGTTTCTTAGCAAATATTCATAAATTTACCGATATGATATTTGGATCAATTTGCATTTTTAAACTCAGCTGTGCAAAGTTTTTAGCAGGCTGTTTAATAGATCGGCAATAAATTGAATCCGCTTTTCAGCTTCCTCCAACATCACCATCACTTTTAAACGCTGTCCACCATCCATACGGAAATAGGTCGGATGTTTTTGCATCATTTGGATGATACTCATGGCTTGCACAGGTGTATCTGGTGAAAATTCAATATGACCGCTATTTGTACCAATATCAATTTTAGTGATGCCCAACTGCTCTGCTTTTAAACGCAGTTGGTGCACAGCAAACAATTGTTTCACTGCTTGTGGCGGAATACCAAAACGGTCAATCAATTCCATACGAATATGATCAAGCTTTTCTTGAGTATCGGTATTACTAATGCGTTTGTAGAACAATAAGCGCTGATGCACATCGCCCAAATAATCATCTGGAATTAAAGCAGGCATGTGCAGGTTGATTTCCGCAGTTAAAGACAATGGCGCATCGAAGTTAGGAGTTTTACCCTTTTGAATGGCTTTGGTGGCTTTTTCCAGCATTTCCATATACAGGCTATAACCAATAGCTTGCATTGAACCGCTTTGTTGCTCACCCAGTAATTCGCCCGCACCACGAATTTCCAAGTCTTCGGTTGCCAGCATAAAACCTGCACCCAAAGTTGAGGCACGCTGAATCGCATCCAAGCGTTTTTCAGCATCGCCTTTTAAGCCCTTAATGGAAGGTACCAGCAAATACGCATAAGCTTGGTGATGCGAACGTCCGACACGACCACGTAGTTGGTGCAACTGCGCCAATCCGAGTTTATCTGCACGTTCAATTAAAATGGTATTGGCATTTGGAACATCAATCCCTGTTTCAATAATGGTTGAGCAAACCAACACGTTATATTCTTTATGATAAAACTGCTGCATGACTTGCTCTAATTCACGCTCGCGCATTTGCCCATGCGCAACTGCAACCCGCGCTTCTGGTACCAATTCACGAATGGTTTCAGCACTACGCTCAATGGTTTCCACTTCATTATGCAGGAAATACACCTGACCACCACGTAACAATTCACGTAAAATGGCTTCTTTCACCGTATCGCCTGTATGCTCTTGCACAAAGGTTTTGACCGCTAAACGGCGTGCAGGTGGTGTGGCAATAATGGATAAATCGCGCATACCGCTAAATGCCATATTTAAGGTACGTGGAATTGGCGTTGCGGTTAAAGTCAGCATATCCACATCGGCGCGCAGCGCTTTAATACGTTCTTTGTCACGCACCCCAAAACGATGTTCTTCATCGACAATCATTAAACCCAACTGCTTGAACTGAATATTTTCTTGCAGAATTTTGTGCGTCCCAATCACAATATCGACTTTGCCTTCAGCTAAATCTTCAATGGTTTTTTGATGAGATTTGCTTGAACCAAAACGCGATAAGACTTCAATACGCACAGGCCAGTCGGCAAAACGGTCTTTAAAAGATTCATAATGCTGTTGTGCCAACAATGTGGTCGGAACCAATACCGCGACTTGTTTATTATTCTGTACCGCGACAAATGCAGCCCGCATGGCGACTTCGGTTTTACCAAAACCAACATCACCACAGACCAAACGATCCATTGGTTTTGCCAGTTGCATGTCATGTAAAGTCGCTTCAATTGCATTGGCTTGGTCTAGGGTTTCTTCATAAGCAAAGCCACTGGCAAATTGCATATAAAGACTATGATCCAACTCAAAAGCAAAACCTGGTTTAGATTGACGACGTGCCTGAATATGCAGTAATTCTGCTGCCACATCGTGAATTTGTTCCAACGCTTTGCGTTTGGCTTTATTCCATGCATCTGTGCCTAATTTATGCAAAGGCGCAAGGTCTGGGTCACCACCGCTATAACGGCTGATTAAATGCAAATTGGTAACAGGTACATACACTTTTGCAGCATCGGCATAATCAAGTTGTAAAAACTCATGCTCTTGCTCATCAATATTTAAAGTAATTAAACCTGCATAACGCCCTACGCCATAATCAATATGTACCACAGGTGCACCAATCCTTAACTCGGTCAAACTGCGAATTAAAAACTCTTCAGAAACTTCCTGCTGACGTTTACGACGGCGCTGCACCACACGATGTTCATACAACTGATTTTCTGAGATTACACTCAATTGATCTTGAATGACCAAGCCGCGATCTAAAGGTGCATTGGTAATCGCAATGGCTTGTAAAGACTGCTGAAATGCCTCAAAACTCTCCACTTGTGGAATTTCACCCAAAGCGGCACGCAACGCATCTTTTAAGGTTTCACGACGACCTGCACTTTCTGCCACCAATAAAACAGGATGATTGGCCGCATCAATATATTGCTTAACGGCATGAAAGGGTTGTTCTTGTTTAGGATCAACCGCCAAACGTGGTGGTACAAGTGTGCTTAAGTTCACTACACCTGCTTTTTGCTCAAAAGCTTCGGGCGATGCAATCACACGTCCAAATTGATTCAGTTGTTCTAATAATTGATTTGGTTGTAGGAATAATTGCTCAGGCGGCAAAATCGGCTGGTCGATGTTATGACGTCTGTCCTCATAACGATACAGCACATCTTTCCAAAATTGAGTTAAACAGTCATCCACCGCCTTATCTGTAATGACAATGCAATGCTTTGGTAAGTATGAAAGTAATGTATTTTGACCTTCAAGCTGTGCTTGAGTGAAGAATAACGGAAAATAAAACTCTAAACCAGGCGATGCAATGCCTTCTAACACATCCTGATACACAGGGTTCTTTTTCGGGTTTGCCGTTGGGAAACTTTCTGCATAGCGGTCACGGAAAATCGCACGACCTTCTTTTAATGGAAATTCTTTGGCGGGTAAAACCGTAAAATTCTGCAAACTTTGGGTGGTACGCTGCGTTTCTGGATCAAAAAACTTTAAGGTTTCAACTTCATCATCAAATAAATCAATACGGATGGGTGCTTCCTGTCCCGAAGCATAAATATCCATAATACTGCCACGCACAGCGAATTCACCATGATCATAGACTGTATCGACCAGATGATAGCCTGCTTGTACCAAACGCTGTTTTTGTTGTTCCAAAGCAAACTTTTGCCCAACACGAATATCGAAATGCTCGCCTAACACCCATGAGGTTGGTGCAACACGTTGTGCCAAAGTGGTTGCCGAAACCAACAATACACCTTGCTGCGGCATATTGGATAAAATCGCCAAACGCTCCGACACAATATCTTGATGCGGTGACAAGCGGTCATAAGGCAAAATTTCCCAATCGGGGAAAATAGTCGGTTTTACCCCGTAAAATTCTAATTCGCTTTCTAACTGCGCCAAATGTTGTTGATTGCGCGCGACAATCACAAATAAATGCTGATTCTGCTGACCAATTTCTTTAAATAATAATGCTGCGGCAGAACCTTGTAGATTACCAATCCAGCGTTTTTCGCCAGCTTTCAGTTGTGCTAAATTGAGTTGGGAAATTTCGTGTTGGAACATGTATATAGCTTTAGGGTCTAAACAACATGGGGCTTATACTAGCACGATGAATTGACGGTTTTACGTAATTTTTTTCATCCACCATTACAGCGTATTTAATTGCAAAATTTTATAAAACAGCGAGCTTTAAAGTTTGATACACACGCCTCTTTACTTTTGATCACGTAAAAACTGTCGATAATAATCATTCAATTTTTTAACAATCGCTTTAAATTCCAGTAAGTTTTCTTCGGTATTACCAAGCATTGTGTTAAAACGCTGTTGCGCAATTTCCAGATCAATTTTTTCATTGATAATCATAGCTGTAGAATACAGCTGTGCCAAATCATCAAACTGCTGCATACGGCGGTTGGATAAATAATTTAAACGCTCTGCCAAAACATCGTTAAGCAAAATACCATCGACAATATAGCCTTGTTCCGCATCCCATTGAATATTCTGTGCTTCTAAATAGGCAATTTCTTCGAGATTGGCTTTATTTTTAAACAACCCTGTAAGTTTGCTGAACATTTTGAACCTATAAATTGGCGAAATCAAAGTGAATGCTGCAGAGTTTAAATGCTTCACTAAAATAGATGCAACTGATCAGGGTGATTTATGCTCCCCTGATGTTATAAGTCAGTGTTTCAACCCCACTTTGCTTAGGCTATTTATAATGATGCATATTTTGCATCCTGCCAAATGCAAAAAAGCATCTTGAAGATGCTTTTATAACAATCAAAAAATGACTTAAAGCTTATTTGCCATAAGTTTGCTGTAAATACTTCACAATCTTGGCCGATTCAAAAAGCTGAGTCTGGGTATTTGGATCGATTAAAAATGGGACTTGAATATTATCACCCATAACTTTTAATACCTGCTCACGCTTACCACCTGCCAGTGGCACATATTTACCCAGTTTTAAACGTAATTTTGCCAAGCCTTGATCTTGCCAACGCTCTTTGGCTACATTATGAAATTTGAATGGCAACTCCAGTTCAGTCAATACACCACGTACTACACGTGTATAAGGACTTCCCTCAAAACCCCACAGTTCAATCAGTTGTTCAGGTGCAGCGCGCTCTACAATTTTCTGGTTAATCCACACACCACGTGCACCATTCAATAACGTGCCTGCAAGTGCAACATAAGGAATTTTAGGAAAATGCGCGTATTTTTTTGGCGTTTTTCCACTTTTGCCATAATGTTTGAATAAATGATGAATGATCTGCTGTGATTCATAGAGCTGATCACCTGTATTTTCATCAATTAAAAATGGAAACTGAGTTTTACCACCCAGTTGTTTCACCAAAGGTCGATATTTTGTGCCGCCTTTGGGGCATGGATAAACCTCATAATCCAAATTTAACAAGGTCATGACTTCGCGTACACGACGGCAAAATGGTGAACCTTCAAACTCATATAACTTTAAGGCTTTTTCGGGTTGCTTGGGAAATGCTGTCCCATTCACACCGCGCCCACCTTCGGTAAGCATAGATGCCATTGCCTGAATGACTTTAATTTGATGATGCACCATTTTGTTTTCCTTGTGATGTGCTCAGCAATTTGATGGCTGTGCCATCAAACCGCTTATAAATCGACCAATTTTCCCTTTGCCACAATAATACCGTTGTTATCGGCATAGACATAATCGCCCGAATTAAAAGTGACTTGTCCAAAATGCAAACTCACATCTACTTCACCCACGCCTTTGCGGTTACTTTTTTGTGGAATTGAAGCCAAAGCATGTACGCCTAAATCAAGTGCTGCAATTGCATCGACATCACGTACACAGCCGTAAATAATCACGCCATTCCAGTGATTTTTCACTGCGGATTCAGCAATCAAGTCACCCATTAAGGCACAGCGCATAGATGCCCCACCATCTACCACCAAAACTTTGCCTGTGCCATCGGTTGCCAATAACTCTTTTACACGTGAGTTATCTTCAAAGCATTTTACAGTCACAATTTGACCACCAAAAGTTTTACGTGCACCGTAACTTTTGAAAAATTTACCATCCAAAGATGGAGTCACCACTTGAAGGTCATGTTCTGGATGGTCATCTAATAAGTCACAAGTTACGAATGGTACTGTAGACACGTTGTTCCCCTTTTACTTGGTTTTTTGTATTTGTAAATTATCATAAATTTGAAATTTATGAATTTGCGATTGCGCTGCCTCGACCATAGTATGAGCCACTTGCGTAGCACTTACTGGCTTATATGTAAAATGATCGGGAATAAATCGTGATATTTTAAGATACAGCTTTTGTCCTAAATCTTCTAAACGCCGTTGTTCGTTGCGCTCACCCAATAATAAAGATGGACGCAAAATTGATACTTTGTCTAAATCCAAACTTTCAATATATTGTTCTAGCTCACCTTTGACACGATTATAAAATACGGCTGATTTGGCTTCTGCTCCCAAAGCACTGACCAATATGTAATGCGTACCCTTCGCCTGCAATAATTCGGCAAAATGTGCATTGATGGTATAGTCCACAGCATAAAATCCCTGCTTTGAGCCTGCCTTTTTTAAGGTTGTGCCTAAACAACTGAATGCATGACTATAACCGCTCACATCTTCATCATTGAGCAATAAAAAGTCTTCGAGGAGTAACGTCTGGACTTTTTCTAAGCGATTTAATTCCGAGCAAGGTCTACGCAAAACAACGGTGATATTTTTACATTCAGGCAGCTGATTAAGCTGTTTGACCAATTGCTGCCCAACTAAACCATTCCCACCAATTACAATTGCATTTTGAATAGAATTTGTCATTTTTTAAACAATCTCTGAGGCTTAAAGCTAATCTACCTGTTTCTTTCTGATTTTTCTGCAGCTAAAATGTTGTCAAAGCATGTCAAGACTTGACTTAACTGTCTAGTTTCATCAAAATATGGCACTTGTTTACGGGCTGGTGATAATTCTTCTGATGTTGGTTTTCGGAAGTAATTGCAGCCCGCCCAGACCAATCTATTTCAAGGAGTGCACGAGTGGCAAACTCTGCTCAAGCTAGAAAACGTGCTCGTCAAAACGTTAAAGCACGTAAACACAACGCAAGCTTACGTTCTATGGTTCGTACTTATTTAAAACGCACAATCGCTGCTATTGCTGCAGGTGATTATGCGGTTGCTACTGAAGCTTACAAAAAAGCTGTTCCAGTAATTGACCGTATGGCTGATAAAGGCATCATCCATAAGAACAAAGCAGCTCGTCATAAGAGCCGTTTAAACGCTCAAGTTAAAGCTTTAGCTTCTAACTAAGTGTTAAACAAAAGAAGCCCTTTAAGGGCTTTTTTTGTGCCTGCTGTTTCGATAATTTATCAAATTAAGCAATCTTTAGTTTCTGCACGCCAATTACATCACTTCAAATACACCTGCCACCATAAAATAAAAAACACCTCCTGAACTGGTCAAAAGGTGTTTTAAATTAATGAAGATGAATAATTCAGACGAAGAATTATTTCAGCATCAGTCGTAAATTTTGTGGACTTAAATAAGCCAGTTGCAAACTGTTATTAGCCTTTAATTGCGTCCATTGCTGATTCGCACCACCTGTGCAACCATAACGAATTAAACGCGCGCGGTTTTCTTTTAGGTAGCCATGCTCTAAATCAAAGCACTGATTCCCCTGACGAATCGTTCCCGAAGCTGTGTGCATTTCCCAGACCTGACTGTCTTTAGATGTACTGCAGCTTGCAAGTGAGACCACATTGCCGTTGTTGGTTAAGCACTGATCCATTTCTGCTTTGCTGTGAATACGCCCCAAACCATCATAAATCCACTGCTCAGTTGCATCGCCTGTACAGCCACTTGCTCCACTAATGTAAGCATTTTTCTGACCACTCGCCAAAGTTTCAACTTTCAAACAGTTATTTCTGTTTTTCATTAGTGTTGCTTCAGCCACAATATTTTCATTGCCTAAACCCAATCGCTCCACAAAATTGTGCAATGCTGTTTCCGCTTCAGGCTTAGTCTTTTCTAAATCGGCACGATAAACATTCATCCAGCGGTTTAAACGATAAATCGTATTTTGCTGTTGTTCATAACGCTGTAATTGTTGCTGTGCAGTTGCTCTTAGCTCTTGACGATAATCTGCATAAGAATCATACAATAGTTGTGCAGCAGGTTTTAAAGCCACCACAGCTTGACTGGCTTGCGCTTCCAACTGCTTCTGAAAATCAGGCATTTCAACTTTTCTTAAAGCTTCATAGCCATGTGTACGACCAATTTTTACCGCAGGTTGAATACTATCGCTATATTGCGGAATATTCAGTGTCGATAATAACTTCTCGGCATGATTGGCTTTTTTACAGTATAAATTCACCTGTTTTGGCTGCTCAGCAAGTGCTAAATTGACATGCAGTTTATTGGCATTGCTGGTCATACGGTTAGGTGCCAATGCCACGTTCTGATTACGATTGGCATATTGAAGATCTAACCAACATGCGGCATTTTCAGCAGCACGATTTGCCCCAGGTAAATTATAAACATTACCCCAGTTACTGCGTGCAGCAGGATACAACACACCTTGCTGAGTTTCAGGATCATATCCGCCAATAATAGTAATTACAGGCACACCAAATAAGCGCGGTTTTAAATAGTAACCATCGGCACTGTTGTACCAAACCTGATTGGAGCTTGGTACTTTTGGATAAACCACTTCCATTTGGCGTGTGTCTTTATTCCAAATTTTATAACCACTTGGTGAGCTTTCATCCCAAACATGTCGCGCCCCAAAGTGGGGTTGAATCCGAATATGGGTACTGTAACCCGTGTAATGGGTATAACGCGAAATGCTACTGTTGGTTGCACCACCTGACATCGCATCCCAACTATAAGCATATTGTTTCAGGAAGTTAGGCACACCATTTTTGCCATCACCCAAGTTTCGAGTATGCCACGCTAAGTTACCGCGCATTTTATTACGATACGCAATATAGCTCCAACCGCTGTCTGCATGGTGTGTAGCCCAGAACATATTTTCACCTTGTGAACCCGGATAATGCCCTAGACCATAATGATGTCCAATTTCATGGCTGAACTCGTTGCCCACAGAATCATACAGGGTCAACATACCATTACCGCCACTTAAACCATGCGTTTGATCACCATTTGTATATTTACCTCGTGCATGATGGGCAATTACAGTTTGTGTAAGTTGTGGCTGTTGCTGACTTTGCATAGAGGCACTGGTCACACCCCAGTTGGCTAAGTTAATTCCCACACTAAAGGTCGATTTTGCAGTATTTTCCCGCATGTCCCCCGAATAGACACCACCTTCACCCGCACTTTGGGTATCGTAAATCGTGCCGTTGGCGACCATCACTCGATCTAGCTGAATGTCATCATATTTTGCCACGGTCATTTGTGCCGCAGGAATGGTTTGGAAATAATCGGTACCCGCTTTTTCAGGCTCTAATAACATATAATGCCCGCCCGATTTCGGTGGTGCAGTTAGTAGACCGATACGAATATTATTGAGTACCAATTCACCCGGTGCGGCAAAATCAATTTTTTCTGCTTCGAGTGCACCAGTACGGTTTTTAGAATCGACCAAACGCAGCTTTAAACCGGGACGTACTTCATCCCAATTTAATTTAGCCGACCACGCACGCTTACTATACAGTACCTCGGCACGACCATCTTGATTGCTCTGGTCTGAAGCAGGAATCTGGGTTGGATCAAGTAAAGCAACACGACGTAACAAGCGCTCATTTTGATACACTTCAAGCTGTAAAGTGTCGATATTGTCCATGCCCTGATTTGGTGTAACCAATAATAATGCTTCTTTTTCTGCGGTCAAACGTGGCATTTTTTTCGCCTCGTTACCATTCGGATCAACCACATGCCCTTGAGCAAATTGAATCATTGCCTGAAAATCACCTTCTAAATCATTACGCACTTCACGTGATTCAGAATTAGCGTTGTAATCATAAAACCCAAGTGCCGATTGATTGATGACATCTTGTGTAGGTTCAGGGTAAGGATTAGCCACATTGCCCACAGGTGGTTGCTGAGGAATTTCCAATGGTGTTGGATTTTCTTGATTTGAATTCCCAGCGGCATCCCCATCGCCACCACCACCACATGCAGCAAGCATGGATGATAATATACATACGCTTAATAGACTAAGCGAAAACCGAGTCACACTTTTCATTATTTATTCCACCCCAATGTCAATTTATGACAAAAAATATAAAAATAAACACATATTTTTCAATGGCTTGTATTTTTATATTAAATAGATGTATAAAATTATGCAATTCTCAAGTTTCATATCGCTTTATATTTTCAACACAATTTTATTAATTTTTCTTTATAAAAATCAGCGAATTTTTAAAGCAGCACACAGATTGATAGACAATATTTGATCGAGTTTGCGCTCACAACTGCATAAAATGAAGGAAAAAAAGAGAATAAAATTTGAATTATTTTTTTTAATTTCTGACAGACGGTATTCTATCGTACTGAATGGATAGCACTAGAATATGCGTTCAATTTTCTGCTTAAACTTTCTGACGAAATTGCGAGATATCTAAAGTGTGAATCTGACCGCGCCAAATCCATTTTAGCTTGGATTCTAAAAACTCATCACCTTCAAACCAAACGAATAAACCTTCCATCATGTCTGGCCAATCGGCTTGCGTGACTTCATTACGTCCAGAAATCACCGCGATAATTGCAGCTAAAATCGTATCATGACTCACAGCTAAACTCAGTCCGTATTGGTTGGTTGGATGGGTGTTATAAATCAGCTCAAGGACATCCACGACACCATGAATCGGATGTTTCATGCCGGGCAAGGCATTATTCACAAAACTATTAATAAAGCCTAAAGCACCCTGTTTCTGAAAATATGGGCCTGCCTGTTTGATATCAAGTACAAAGCTTCCTGGTTCCACCAATAAACCTTGTTCTATAATTTCAATGTGATGGGTATTGGGTTCGAGGGTAATGCCATCTGCCCCACGAATCATTAAAGCAGCCGTATCGACACAACGCTGAATAGGACTTGAAATACAGTGTTGAATCACCCGATCTGTATTTCCAACCAAGTAGCCTCCCCATGCTTCGGCTAAATCGCGACCTTGTTCGGTCAATTGTAAATTATAGCCAGCCAAACCCTGACCAACGACAATTTCACGAATAGAATGACGGGTAAACAAAGTCACAGGCGTCTGAGCATCAGGCAATAAATCAATTGCTTTAAGCATACTTGCAGGGAGTAGTTCTAATGCCATGATCTAGCCAAAATTTTAACTTGGTTGCTTGACACTATACCATGTTCAGCACTTTGCTCAATCTGACTTCGCCATAAGTCCAAGTGCTTGTAAGGCAATCTGTTTCATCTGCGTATTTTTATAGGCGATAAAACCACCATTTAACAATGTATCGCGCTGATTATATAAAAATGCCCGCCCCTGAAAATCGACCAATCCACCACCTATTCGTTCCAATAAACATTGTCCTGCACTGGTGTCCCACTCAGAAGTCGGATGAAAACGTGGGTAAATATCGACACGATCTTCCAAAATCATGCAGAATTTATAAGCACTACCTGCTTTTAGTTCTTCAAAATTGGTCAACTGCGCCAAGCTTTTTAAATAGTCTGCATAGTGTGATTTTTTTTGACTACTGTGGCTTAATCCAATTTTTAGAACTGAAGATGTTACCGTGGGTTCAGACTGATAGAGATACCATTGCTGAGTTAAAATATGATATTTCAATGGCATACCCTGTTCAGGACAAAAATAAATAGTTTGCTCGCCTGGTACTGCAAGTACTGCAAAAGTTGTTTGCACACCACAAATTAAACTTAAATTAATGGTAAATTCAGGACGTTGATGTAAAAACTCTTTCGTGCCATCTAAAGGATCAAGCAACCAAAATTGCTGCCATTGCTGACGTTGGTCTTGCTCACCTTCTTCGGACAACACAGGTAAATTGGAGATTTTTGCCAAAGCCTGCATTAAATAATAATTGACTCGATAATCGGCTTGCGTAACAGGAGAATCATCGGTTTTCTTTTCTACATCAAAAGCAGCACCTGAACAATAATCTTGAAATTCCTGATTTAAAATTTCACACGCCTGCTGCACGATTGGCAATAACTGTAAAATTAAAGTATGCGTTGGCGCCTTTGTTTTTATAAACATAACTATCCTTTTTAGACTGTATCTAAAGGTCTAATTTTTCATTACTTTCATAAAAACATTGTAATAAAATTTACGGCTGATGCGTAGATAAAATTTAGTGGCTAGATATGCTAAATCAAGACTTTATGTGTCAAAGCAATTCATTTTTACTTGAGTTTTTTATTTATTGAGTGCTTAGTTAATTAATCTTTAAATGGATTGGATAATCTTTTTTTAAACATCGATAAAGTGAGTGCACCACTAACCAATAATAAAATACCCACAATCACCAAATAAGTTTCACCACCAAAAAAACCAATAATAATTGCAGCAATACCCAATAAACCCAAAATAGTGGTAATAGCAATTCCTAAAATAGACATCACAATTCCTTTTAAATTTATTTAATCATGAAAAATTGTCAATATTCTCAGGTATCGTTCTGTCATATTCATGCCTCTTTTGATAGTTAAAGCGTAACATTTGAGCGCACCTTGCCACATTTATACACAGAACTTATACTGAAATAGACTAAACACGACCTATTACATTTCACTGAGTTTGCTGAATAGCTTAAGTGCAGATTATGACAACTTGATGCATTTTATTTAAAAAGATTCTTTCTTAAATCATTTTTGAATCACTGCAAAGGAAATTCCCTTTCCTTTTAGGAGACTTGCGGAGCATGCTCCTCAGGGAGAGGTTTTTTATAAGAATCCCCTCATCCACTTGCGGAATATTCCTCATCCTGAGCAATACATGGCGTAAAAGAAGGGACTTTCAATACTAATTTTACTGATCATTTATGATCAAATTTCGACTTATAAAAGGATTCTAATTCAGGTTGAACCATTCATAGAATTAAGGTATAAAAAAGCCCGATCTGCATCAATCGGGCCAGATTTAAAGGTACACAAATTTGTATACATAATCAAAATCACTAGAATTTTAAATCAAAAAATTAATCAATCCTTTTCTAGAAAAGTTAACTCTCCCTCATCTGAGGTGATTTTAATTTTGACTTTACGATAACTACGTTTATCTGGGTTTAATGCCGACTCTGAAACATGATGGGCGAATTTTTCATCGCCCATTAAATGCGCAAATAATTTATAGCCGATACGCATTTTCTTAATTTTTTTCTTCTTTTTCTCAAACTCATCGAGTTGTTTATCTAAGTGTTTTAAATCTAAATACTGTTGTTCAGCCATTACTAGCTCCCTAATTTAAAAAATTTACCATTCAATTTCTATGCTTGTACAGACAAACAAATACAGAAATATGTCAAAAAAATTGTTTTTGTGAACGCTACAGTTACTTTTTACAACTGCCCCATCTCACCTAATTTATATGCAACGCATGTACAGTGCTTATTTATTTAGCCTAGCACAATTTGGCGAATAATCAGACAGCATTTTGAGTTATGCCTCAAGCATGTTTAAATGAGCCAGTTTTATTTGCCTTTTGGCAATTGCTTTATGGTTTAGGATGTCTAAATGCACAAAAATATCATCATGTTTGACATGGACGGAACGCTGTTAGATCTCGCTTATGATGATTTTATTTGGAATGAACAACTGCCTATTCGCTATGCAGAATTACACGCCTGTTCTTTAGAGCGCAGCAAAGAAATTTTATACGATTTTTATCAAGCGCATAGCCACACCTTAGAGTGGTATTCCTCACGTTTTTGGACGGCTAAAGTGGGTGTAGATATGCTTGCGATGCAACTTGAATATAAAGATCAAGTCACGTTGCGTCCACAAGCTATCGAGTTACTGGAATATTTAAAAAATAATGGCTATCACATTTGGCTCACCACCAATGCCGATTGTGCAGGTTTAGACTTTAAATTAGCACATACAGGTTTAGCAAAGTATTTTGAAGTGATTGTTAGTTCTGAAAGTATTGGTTATGCCAAAGAGCGCGTTGAATTTTGGCAAACATTGCAACAACAACATGCATTTAATCCTGAAGATTGCTATTTTATAGATGACACCGAAAAGGTGCTTAATGGTGCTAAAGCCTTTGGGATTGGACACTTATATAGTATTGCCCAGCCATCCTCAGCAAAACCTACGCGTCAGACTTGTAATTACCCTATGTTGCACCAATTAACAGATTTAATTCCTGTCTTAGAACAATTTGAGGACACTCAAAAATATGCCTAAAACTTCGTCCCACGAAGCCATTGAAACGATCCGAATTGATAAATGGCTATGGGCTGCACGTTTTTTCAAGACCCGCTCTATTGCAAAAGCTTCCATTGAAGGCGGCAAAGTACATCACAATGGCGAGCGTGTTAAAGTTTCCAAAGAAATTCGTGTAGGAACTGAGCTGACCATTCAACAAGGTTTTGATAAGAAAACCGTATTGGTCAAGGCATTATCTGGCGTGCGTGGCCCTGCGCCCATCGCTCAGCAACTTTATGAAGAAACTGAAGTGAGTATTGCACGCAGGGAATTGATTGCGACCCAAAGAAAGTTGCATAATCTAGCACGACCTGATCATCGACCAAGTAAAAAAGACCGTCGTGACATCAGCAAATTTAAACAAGAGAATGATCAGCAATTTGACCAATTTTGGTCATATAATGATGATTAAATAGAGCGTCACAGGCTGTCGTACAGCCCGTGATATAAATAGAACTACAGGACAAATTCTGTCACTATATTGCATGTGGAAAAGATTTAAGTAAATGCATCCACTTGAGTATATTGTTTCGTGACATCGTATTGAGGTTGTAAGATGGATGAGAATAAAAGCAAGGCGTTAAACGCTGCGTTAAGCCAGATTGAAAAGCAATTTGGTAAGAACACAGTCATGCGTCTTGGTGACAACACTGTGCAAGCGGTAGAAGCCGTATCTACAGGCTCATTGACCCTAGATATTGCATTGGGTATTGGTGGCTTACCTAAAGGTCGTATCATTGAAATTTACGGCCCTGAATCATCAGGTAAAACGACTATGACCTTGCAAGCCATTGCAGAATGTCAAAAAGCTGGTGGAACTTGTGCCTTTATTGATGCCGAACACGCGCTTGATCCTCAATATGCACGTAAACTTGGTGTAGATATTGACAATCTTTTAGTATCGCAACCAGACAACGGTGAACAAGCCCTTGAAATTGCCGATATGTTGGTACGTTCTGGTGCAATTGACATGATTGTAGTCGACTCCGTGGCTGCCTTAACCCCTCGCGCCGAGATTGAGGGTGAAATGGGTGATTCACACATGGGCTTACAAGCGCGCTTAATGAGCCAAGCCTTGCGTAAAATCACAGGTAATGCCAAACGTTCGAACTGTATGGTGATCTTCATTAACCAAATTCGTATGAAAATTGGTGTAATGTTTGGTAGCCCAGAAACCACAACTGGCGGTAACGCATTGAAGTTCTATGCTTCTGTTCGTTTAGATATTCGCCGTGTAGGTCAGGTGAAAGAAGGCGACGAGATTATTGGTTCTGAAACCAAAGTCAAAGTTGTGAAAAACAAAATGGCGCCTCCATTTAAAGAAGCATTGTTCCAGATTCTTTACGGTAAAGGCGTTAACCATTTGGGCGAGCTGGTCGATTTGGCTGTTCAACAAAATATCGTGCAAAAAGCAGGTGCTTGGTATTCTTATCAAGGCGATAAAATTGGTCAAGGTAAAAACAACACCATTCGCCACCTTGAAGAACATCCAGAGCTTGCTAAAGGCATCGAAGCGATTATTCGTGAACAACTGCTCACGACAGGTCAAGCAGCACCTGTAGAAGATAAAGACGAAGAAGAATTCGACTTACTTGATGTTTAAGCATACGCTAATATGAACACAACAAACTGAATTAAATAGAACGCTCTACGGAGCGTTTTATTGTATATGGAAGCATTACCATGCCTGAAGACAAATTCCCCAAACTGATTGATTACGCTGCGCTAAAACAACAATTTGGCGAAGATAAGCAATCATGTAGCCGAACTGAGCAGATATATTCCGAAACAACGTCTGCCCTGCATTTTGCCTCAAATTCTGCGCCTAACATTAATAAACAATACCTTGCTCATACGGAAGCCATTGATGATCAAGAACACAATCACAATGAAGACCAAGACGAACAGCAAAACAAACGCCCAGGACTAACAGGTTCTCGTCTACGCAGCTACGCCTTTGCTGTCTTAACGCGTAAAGAATATTCTAAAAATGACTTAATTGAAAAACTGGCTTTATATGCAGAAAACCGTGATGAAGTGATTGAGTTAGTCAATGAATTGGCACGTGAAAATTATCAGAGTGATCAACGCCTAGCAGAAATGTTACTGGCTAGCCAAAAGCGGCAAGGTAAAGGGCCAAATCGTATTAAAATGGCTCTTAAAAACAAAAAAGTGGATAGCAGTTTAATTTCAGAAGAACTTAAAGAAACTGATTGGGCAGAACAAGCCTATCAACTGAAAGTGAAAAAATTCGGCACAGAAGTCGCAAACGAGCCAAAACTTAAAGCCAAACAAATTCGTTTTTTACAGTATCGGGGCTTTGATATGGATGCGATTATGAAAGCAATTCGTAGGAAAGAGCAGGATTTTTAAAATAGTGGATATAAGATCAAAATAAGTAGAAGATAAATAGAATTATTATTTCAAAACTGGTGGCAACCCTACCAGCAAGCCTTCGGCACATCATAGTTCCACTACCGCTGCTACCTTCCGGTCCTGACGGGGTTCGTAGAGTACAATTGCGAAGTAACCAGCAGGGCTACCATTGCAAAAACAGAGTATAGAGATTTTTAACAAACTTGCAAGCGTTGTTCTGTATTTCCTTTTATAATGCTATCCAATTGATTATTTTAAAAACAATTGAAGACATTTATAGAATAACGTCATTTAAAATTTAGTCTAACTAACCCATCATAAAATTATTTCGAGATTTAAATCCTAGATTTACCCATATTGCGCTGAGATTGATGATAAGTTTGTAAAAGCTTATTGCAATTCCACGCGTGGACGTTTTAAATGTGGAAAATGACCAAATCAACAGGTTGAGTCCAATACGCTTACAAGGACTCACTTATACAAGATTAAGATGGATATTCAATTATGCTAAAAAAGCATGCACTTTGTGCTCTTGCCCTACTGTGCTCAACGCCTATATTTGCCAATATTCCAATTGAAAGCCACAATCTCAGCCAAAGCAGTGCTAGGTATGCCAATAGCCCTGCGATTGCAACGAGTAATATGGCAACTGCTAATGTACCCACCAGTATCAATTGGCAGTTGATGCAAAAAAATCAGCAACTTGAAAATGACATCCGCCAGTTACGTGGCAAAATTGAAGAACAAGACAATGAAATTGCGCAGCTCAAACATGAATTGCAAAATCGCTATACCGATTTAGATCAACGTCTAGAACTGCTCCAACAAAAAATAGACCCTGAATCTGCTCCTGCCGCTGAGGAGGATAACCAAAAAGATACTGCACCCAGCGCCAGCAACAACCAGTTAAACAACAATGCCACGCAATCTGTGCAAAATACAACGCATGTGAGTCCAACAGCTCAAGGTTTAAATACCAATATTGAGCTGGAAAAAGCAGCCTATACTGTTGCATTGGATGCCTATAAACAAGGTGGCGCCAAAAAAGCGATTGCACCTATGCAAAACTTTATTAAAAACCACCCAAACAGTGTGTATATCAGCAATGCGTATTTTTGGTTAGCTGAATTTAATTTAGCAATTGAGCCAACCAATTACACCGAAGCCAAAAAGAATTTTGAAATTGTAGCAACAAAGTATCCCCAATCTGCAAAAGCATCAAGTGCCTTATATCGCTTATATAGCATAGCGCAAGATGTAGATCACAAACCTACTTTAGCAGCGCAATACAAAAGTAAAATTCTGAGCCAATATCCAAAGTCTGAAGAAGCAAGATTTTTAAAATAAGCCAATAAAAAAAGACATCCGAGGATGTCTTTTAATATTCTGAAGCTTGCCGTATTCGGTAAACTCAAACCTTAACGCACAATACCACGTTCAGATTGTTCTAAAGAATCAATTAAACGCTGCGCTTCTGCCACATTTGGCAAAATATCACTGCGAATTTGCTGAATGGCTTGCTCAGTGGTTAATCCAGATTTGTAAATGAGTTTAAAGGCTTCACGAAGACCTTGAATCACATCCTTCGACCAGCCTTTACGACGCATTCCTTCCACATTCATTGCAAATGCATGTGCAGGATTACCAGAAACCATGACATACGCAGGCACATCTTTAAGAATAAGCGATGCACCACCAATCATGCTATAAGAGTCAATTTTACAGAATTGGTGAATACCAGAGTTTCCACCGACAACCACATAATCCCCAACATGCACATGACCTGCCACACCCACGTTATTGGCAAAAATATTGTGATCACCCACCATACAGTCATGTGCGATATGCGTATTGACCATAAGTAAGTTGTGACTACCAATTTTGGTCAGGCTATTGTCTTGCACCGTACCACGATGCAAACTGCAGTGTTCACGAATTTTGTTGTGATCACCAATTTCTAGCCAAGTTTCCTCACCTGCATATTTTAAGTCCTGACAGACCTCACCTACGCTGGCGAACTGGAAAATTTCATTGTGCTGACCAATACGGGTGTAACCACCAATCACCACATGCGAATGAAGTTTTGTACCCTCACCAATCGTTACATTTGGGCCAATAATACAGTATGGACCAATCGTGACATCTGAAGCGATTACTGCAGATGAGTCAATAATAGCGGTTGGGTGAATGAGTGGGTTATTGCTCATGCTTGCTCTGTTTTCTGATGCGAAACCATAATTTCCGCGGTTGCTGCGACGACGCCATCAACGGTGGCGATACAATTATATTTGTAAATGCCTCGTTTTTGCATAACTAATTCAGATTTTAATACAAGTTGATCGCCTGCAACGACTTGTTTTTTAAATCGAACTTTTTCTGCGCCTGCAAAAAGGAACAAAGAACCTGCGCTCGGTTTCTCATTATTCATGATAAAACCTAAAATACCCGACACTTGTGCCATCGCTTCAACGATTAAAACACCCGGCATGATCGGATAATTCGGGAAGTGTCCTTGCAAGAATTCTTCATTGATAGATACGTTTTTATAACCCACGATACCGTTATCAGTGACTTCTACAATGCGGTCTACCAATAAAAACGGATAGCGATGGGGTAAATATTCACGAATGGTTTGAATGTGCATTGGCAATTCAGGTTTAGTGAAGGTGCTAGAATTCGACTCAGTCATCATAATTATTTACGCAATTTAAAAGTTGATTCAAGGGACTCAATTTGAGATTGCATATCATCAAGTCTTTTCACCAATTGGGTCAATGGCACATCTGCTAATTGTCTGAGGCGCACAACAGTACGTTTCCACTTTTGATTTTCAAACAAGCCTATACCTGACGAATATTTTCCTGATTCAGAAATATTATTTGTGACCATTGACATTCCTGTCAAAGTCACATTATCAGCAATATTTAAGTGCCCTGAAATTGCACTTCCACCACCAATGATACAGTTTTTGCCAATTGTCACACTTCCAGCCACGGCAGTTTTTGCTGCAATGGCCGTATGAGCACCTAATTTGACGTTATGTGCGATTTGCACAAGGTTATCAATAATGACACCATCTTCCAAAATTGTATCATTTAGTGCACCGCGATCTACGCTGCAATTCGAGCCAATACGAACGTCATTGCCAATAATCACCGAACCCAACTGTGCAATACGATGCCATTTGCCTTGATAAGGTGCAAAGCCAAAGCCTTCACTGCCAATTACAGTATTGGCGTGTATGCGCACACGATGTCCAAGCTTGGCTGCGCCTGTCAAAGTCACGTGTGAATCAATAAAACACTGTTGACCAATTTCGACAAAGTCATCAATTTTACAGTGCGATTGCACAATCGTATTGTCACCCACCACACAATTTTCACCAATTACGACGTAATGACCAATATAGGCACTATCGGCGATGATGGCTGATGGATGGATTTGGGCTGTGCTTTCTATACCACGTTGCGTATGCTTGCGCTCAAATACATGAGTCAAAATTGCAAAAGCCAGATATGGATTATCGACCACAATAAAGTTGTGATGATTGTCTAACTCGGCTTGTAGTGAAGCGGTCACAATTAAAGCTCCCGCTTGGGAGCTACGTGCTTGCGCTAAATATTTATCGCCATTCACGAATGCAAGTTGATGCGCCTGAGCAGACTCAAGGCTTGCCAAACCTTGCAAACGTAAATCGGCTTGTCCAATGTATTGACCTTGAACTAAACCAGCAATTTCTTCTAAGCGATAATGTTGGGAACTCATTGATTATTTAAGTGCGTTGACCTTTTGGATCATTTTATCAGTTAAATCATACTTCGGGTCATAGGCAAGTGCCGAGTTTTTATTCAAAACTACATCTAAACCATTTTCTTTACGCAATTGTTCAGCAACTTGCTTTAAACGAGTTTCAAAACTATCGTTAATTTTGTGCAATTCTGACTGAACACGGGTTTGTACCACTTGTTGCAAACCATTAAATTCTTTCAATTTCGCTTGAAACTGTGTATTCATTTTTTGCTTTTCAGTATCTGACAAATTCGTAGCCTGCTGCGCTCGCTGCTGCATGGCTTCCAACTCTTTTGTCAGCTGTTCAAGCTTAGTGGTTTGTGGTTTGACCGACTGCTGCAAAGCTAAATTTTGCTGTTTGAGATAACTGCTATTTTCTACAACACGCTCTAAACTTACTACACCATAGCCTGCAGCATGTGCTACTGCTGCCATTGTAGATAAACCCAACAATGCCAAACTCAATATTGTTTTTTTCATATGCTACATCCTGTGTTTAAACAATCCAACACGAGTCGTACTTAGAAAGTACGACCAATTTCGAATTGAATATTTTTAGTATCATCGCCTTGTTTTTCATTCAACGGATACGCATAGCTAAGTGACAATGGACCAATCATGGTAATCCAAGTAAAGCCTACACCTACGCTATAACGCATCTCGCCGAAGTCAAAGCCGTAGTTATCTTTACAATATTGGCGCCCATCTGCTGTTGCTTGAACATCGCACTGGGTATCAAACACTTGCGCACCTTCGGCAAAAATCACAGGGCGTACCTGACGTGTCCAATCGCCTTTAAATGGTACAGGTAAAGCCAATTCGGTACCAAATTGTACTAAAGCATTACCACCTACTTCTTCTGGAGATGGGTCTGTTTGTCCGCGATCGCTAAAATAAACGCCATCGTATTTTGGACCTAAGGTACTGTTGTCATAACCACGCACCGAACCATAACCACCCGCATAGAAGTTTTTATAGAACGGTAAATCATTACCAAAACCTAGCTTACCGTAGCCGCGCAAGACAAAATCATGACCTAAAGGGAAATAAGCCTGTGCATCATAAGTTACTTTTTGGAATTCTACATCGCTACCTGGTAAGGCAATTTCAGCATTCACACGATGCGACATACCATTGGTTGGGAAAATCGGACGGTTCAAGGTGTTATACGACCAACCTAAGTTCAAGTTATAGGTTAAAAAATCACCTTTAAACTCAATACCTTTAGGATCAGACCAATTTGAACAAGTCCCACCTACTGGTAAATTAGCATCTAGACAATACGGCTCACTTTTGGTTGTTTTACCGCCATTCGCCAATAAATAATCTCGAACATAAGTCGAAACATAAGGACCCGTGGTCACCTCTGTCTGATCAATGTTTAAACCTGCGCTAATGCTTTGGTTTTCATCAATTGGGTAACCGAAGTTAATGCCGCCACCTAAACTGTCTGTCACATAGTTGTTTACGTTATAGTCATCGTCCAGTTTGGTTTTACGATAGTACATGTTGTAACCACGACGCACACCATCAATCGTGAAGTACGGGTCGGTCACACTCAGGTTATAGTAATCCTGAGTTTCAGAACGTGATAAATCAATCGAAACTGCGTTACCTGTACCCAAGAAGTTGGTTTGGCTTAAACCAGCTTGGAACGTCACACCACCGCTTTGCGAGAAACCTACCGCTAAAGTACTTGTACCTGAGTGCTGTTCTTCTACATTTACATTTAAGTCAATTTGGTCTGGCACATTTGGAATACGCACAGGCTTGACATCAACGGTTTTAAAGAAACCTGTACGCTCTAAACGGACTTTAGACAAATCAATTTTTTCATTGCTTGCCAATGCGCCTTCCATTTGACGCATTTCACGACGCAGTACTTCATCGGCGGTTTTACTGTTACCAGCGAAGTTAATACGACGCACTGTAACTTGCTGACCTGGGTTGATGTAGTAGTTTAAATCTACCAGTTTAGTTTCTTTGTCAATTTGCGGAACAATATTGACTTCGGCATAGTAATAGCCTGCATTACCATATTTACGCAGCAACAATTGTTTCACCGCATTCACTTTTTCTTGTGAATAGGTTTCACCATCTTTATAAATTTTCAGTGCCGTAAGTTCTTCTGGTTTGTATAAAGCATCGCCCAAGAACTTGCTTTCGCCAAACTTGAATTGCTCGCCTTCATCTACAGACACTTCAACAAAGATATGTTTTTTATCTTCGCTCAAGTTCAAACTTGAATTGGTGATATTGAAGTTGATGTAACCTTTATTGAGATATAGAGCTCGCAATGCTTCAAGACTTGCCGCCATTTTTTCGCGTGCATAGCGGTCATTACGGGTAACAATTGAACTCCAGCTACTTTCTTTTACCGCAAAAGCCTGCTTAATTTCACTTTCTTTGAAAACCGTATTGCCAATGATGTTGATATCCACCACTTTGGCGGCTTTACCTTCGACAAACTCAACGGTTAAATCTACACGGTTATTTGGACGTGCCGTGGTGATGACGCGTACATCTGCATCATAACGACCTTGCTGCATATATTGCTGTTCAAGCTCAGACTCTAAAGTTTGCAGTGCAGATTTTTTCAACACTTCACCTTCAGCCACGCCCATTTTCTTTAAACCATCTTCCAATGCTTCTTTTGGAATCAGTTTATTGCCCTTAAATTCAACTTTAGAAATGATTGGACGTTCAACCACTTTAAAAACCAGCGTATCTGCTTCACGCGTAGCCTGAATATCATCAAACAAACCGGTGGCATATAGTGAGCGAATCGCATTGGCTAAAACGGCCTCATTGACCCGATCACCACTATTGACTGGAATCATTCCATAGACATTGGCTGGCGTTAAACGAACAAGACCATCTATTTTTATATCTCGTACAATGAATTCATCTGCTGCATATACTTGTTGTGTTGCCGCCATTGCACTGACGAGTGCCAAGGGCATAAATAAATGTGTGTGCTGCATGCCAGTCTTTTCCAATGTTAAATTTATTTCGTATCTACGTTGTTATAAACGCATAATGTCATTAAATAATGCCAGAAGCATCATACTTCCAAGCAGTACCATACCAATTTTCAAACCAACTAATTGTATTTGTTCAGAAACAGGTTTACCACGAATCAGCTCGATAAAATAATAAACTAAATGCCCGCCATCCAACATTGGAATTGGCAATAAATTTAGAATTCCTAAGCTTACGCTCATGAGTGCCATAAAGGAAATGAAGGTTTGCCACCCCATTTCTGCACTTTGTCCTGCTACTTTGGCAATGGTAATTGGGCCAGATAAGTTATCTAAACCAATTAGACCACGTACCATTTTGACAATAGAGTTCAGAATCATACTTGATAGCTGACCTGTTTTATCTACGGCCATCAATAATGCTTCGCTTGGGCTATATTGAATGGTTTGCTTATAGTCATCTGGAATTACAATTTTTCCAGGATCACTTTGCACACCCAATACACCTGAAACATTACCCATGTTATCGCGTTTACCTTGCGGCATGACTTCCAGTTGCTGTATTTGATTATTGCGGAGCACATCAACTTTTAGTAATTTTTCTGGCGATGCCTGAACCACTTGTACCACATCGTACCAGTCATTCATTTTTACACCATCAATTGCCACAATTTGATCGCCCTCTTTCATGCCTTGACGAATCGCTGCACCATCTTCGCTTAATTTGCTGACAATAGCAGGAATTTGTGGCCGATAAGGTGTAAAGCCCAGTACATCTAAAGGCGACTGAGATTGATCGTTAATAAAATTTTGAATCGGAAGATTAAAAGTTTTGATTTCACCTGCACGTTCAGCCTGTACCTGAATATTGCCTGTTTCACCCACACGATCAACCAGTGCAAAGTTAAGTTTTTCCCACGTACTTACAGATGTGCCATCAATAGCTGTGATTTTATCGCCTACTTGCATTTGTGCAGCTGCTGCAGGTGTATCTGCCAATACTTTACCCACACGCGTATTCAGTTGCTCTTGAGCAGGTAAAAATAAAACCCAAAACAATAAAATAGCAAAAATTAGGTTAATGAGCGGCCCTGCTGCCACAATCGCAATACGTTTCCACGGATGCTGACGGTTAAAAGCATAAGGTAAATCTTCTTCAGCAACGCTTTCTTCACGCTCATCTAGCATTTTGACATAACCACCTAAAGGCAATGCCGAAAGCTGATATTGAATACCCGACTTTTTAGAAGTCCATTTTAAAAGAGTTGGCCCAAAGCCAATGGAATATACTAAAACTTTGACACCAAGCTTACGTGCAACAAAATAGTGCCCAAATTCATGTATTGCAATTAAGGGGCCAAGCAAAAGAATCGCAGCAACCACAATAAATAAGGCACTCATGCTTTAGCTTCCTTTATTTAATACAAAATGCTGCGCAATCACACGCGCGTTTTGATCTGCCTGCAAAATCAGCTCAATACTTTCAGCGGCTGAGTTTTGTATCTGATTCAATGTATGCTCAACCACTGTCGCAATTTCGGTAAAACGAATCTGTTGCTTCAAAAAAGCATCGACAGCAATTTCATTGGCTGCATTTAAAATAGCAGGAGCCAAACCACCTTCCTGCATCGCTTGACGTGCCAAACTTAAGGCTGGGAAACGTGTAGTATCTGGAGCCTGAAAATCTAACTGATGATTCACAAACAAATCTAATGGTGGCACATGCGTTTGAATACGCTGCGGCCATGCCAAAGCATGCGCAATTGGCGTACACATATCAGGATTACCCATTTGCGCCAAAGTTGAACCATCCACATATTGAACCATGGAGTGAATAATACTCTGTGGATGCACAACGACTGTAACAAAATGTTCTGAAATTGCAAAAAGATGACACGCTTCGATTAATTCCAAACCTTTGTTCATTAAGGTTGCAGAATCTACCGAAATTTTTTGTCCCATAGACCAATTTGGATGTTTGCAGGCTTGTGCAGGGGTAACGTGTTGCAGTTCTTCTAGGCTATGATTTAAAAATGGGCCGCCCGAAGCAGTCAGTAAAATTTGTGATACACCTAGCTGAGGTTGTCCATTTCTTTCGGTTTGTAAATAATGTTCAGGCAAACATTGAAAAATCGCGTTATGTTCAGAATCTACAGGTAATAACAAAGCTCCATGTTCACTTGCCGCCTGCATCATGATGTCACCCGACATCACCAAAGCTTCTTTATTGGCCAATAATACGCGTTTACCCGCTTTAACCGCAGCCAGTGTAGGTAACAAACCTGCCGCACCAACAATGGCTGCCATTACCACATCCACTTCAGGATGTTCGGCAACTGCGATTAGACCCGCTTCATCGCTTAGAATTTCAATTTCAGAAATATGTTGCTGTGCAAGTGATTGCTGTAACTCATCAACTTTTGACGCAGGTACAACCACAATTTTAGGATGGTACTGTTTGCATATTTGAACCAGTTCTTGAATTCGGCTGTGCGCCGTCACGGCAAAAACTGAATACTGCTCTGGATGTTGTTGCAGTACTTTTAGGGTGCTTTGTCCAATTGAACCTGTCACACCCAAGATACAAACAGCTTGTGACATTTATAAATCTACGCCAATAAGTTTTAAAACATACATACCCGCAGCAAAAATTGGAGCTGCTGCAAGCAAAGAATCAATCCGATCTAGCACACCACCATGACCTGGCAAGACGCGCCCAGAGTCTTTAATACCTGCACGGCGTTTGATCATGGATTCAAATAAATCGCCCAATACCGAGCTAAATACCGTAATCACCGAAAGAATCAGGAATAAAATATGTTGTGCCAAAGTCAGGTCTAAATACACCACTTCAACAACAATCACGATTAGCATGGCAGTAAAAACACCGCCATATAAGCCTTCTACTGATTTGTTTGGACTGACATTCGGTGCAAGTTTTTTCTTGCCCAGTTTACGCCCAACAAAATAAGCACCTGAGTCTGCACCCCAAACCAACAAGAACAAGTACATTAACCACCACGGCGAACTATTCCATACGGAAAAAATTGCAGTGACCGCAGCAGAAATTAGAATAAAACCAATAAAACTTAAGCTTGGGTTATACCATGCATCGTATTCTGGATAAGACTTGACCCAATAAATACTGAGTAACCATGTCAAAATAGAAGCTGCCCAAAGTAACAAGGCAATATCACTAAAATAAAGTGCCATTGCTGCCAAAGCGGCAGTCAATACACCAAAGCCCCAAGCCACAGGTTTGAGGACATATTTAGTTTTTCTTGGCATGAGTTTGAACCACTCATAGCCCGCAACCCCTGCTGCAACAATCATCAGCATAAACATTGGATAGTGCGACTGAGTTGCAAACATACAACTCAACACCACAGCAACCAATACCAATGCGGTAATAATCCGCTCTAACATGTATTAATTCTCAATTTTCTCTTGTTGAATTTGCTCAGAAGTTTTACCAAAACGACGTTCGCGACCACCAAATACTGCCAGTGCATCGTCAAATTCTTCTATGCTAAATTCAGGCCACAAGGTTTGGGTAAAATACAATTCAGCATACGCAGCTTGCCAAAGTAAAAAGTTGGACAATCTAAAATCGCCACCTGTACGAATCAACAGATCGACAGGTGGTAGGTCTGCCAGACTGACATATTGACCAAAAAGTTGTGTATCTATTTGTTCAATATCAATTTTATGCGCCACAACATCTGCTGCAATTTGTTTTGCAGCTTGTGCCATATCCCACATACCACCATAACTAATGGCAATTGTGAGTGTCATGCTGTTGAAATTAGCAGTCCTTTGTTCGGCATGCAACATTAACTCACGCAAATGCGGCGACAAACGTGAACGGTCACCAATAAAACGTAAGGCAATATTGAATTTTTCCATGCGTGGTAATTGCTCATGAATTGTGGTTTCCAGCAATTGCATGAGTAAATCCACTTCAAACTGCGGACGATTCCAGTTTTCACTCGAAAAAGCAAAAACGGTTAAAGCTTGAATGTGTTTTTTTCTACAATGTTCAACAATCGGATCAAGTACATCTTTACCAGAGCGATGTCCTTCCCCTTTTTGCATTTGATTTTTTTTTGCAAAACGATTGTTGCCATCCATAATGATGGCAACATGTTTTGGCAAAGACGCGCTGTCTTCCGATGTGGTCATTGATTAGACCTTCATCAACTCAGCTTCTTTTGCAGCAAGACGCTTGTCTACTTCTGCAACGTATTTGTCTGTGATTTTTTGGATGTCATCTGCTGCACGGCGCTCATCATCTTCAGAAATTTCTTTTTCTTTCAATAATGCTTTGATGTCGCCCAATACATCACGGCGGATGTTACGAATAGCAACTTTGGCATTTTCTGCTTCAGAACGCGCAACTTTTTGCATGTCACGACGAGTTTCTTCAGTCAATGCTGCAAGCGGTACACGAATTGCATCGGCTGTGATTGGGTTTAGACCCAAATCTGACTCACGAATTGCTTTATCAATTGCAGACACCATTGAACGCTCAAATGGCTGAACCAATAAGGTACGTGAATCTTCTACACCAATGTTGGCTACTTGGTTAAGTGGCACATCGGAACCGTAGTAAGAAACCATCACACCATTTAAAATTGATGGATGTGCACGACCTGTACGTACTTTGGCAAAACCATGTTCTAAAGACTCTAAAGTCTTGCTCATACGTTCTTCGCTGTCTTTTTTAAGATCGTTAATCATAAGATCTTCCTTACTGTATTCTAAAATTTGAGTCAAAATATAGGGTTAAATTAGACCGTAGTATAAAGAGCTTTGTGGCTCACGTACATTAGTTCGTAACGTGAGTACCTTCTTTTTCGCCCATCACTACAGAAAGCAATGCACCTGCTTTATTCATATCAAAAACTTGCAACGGCACATTGTGATCGCGGCATAAGCAGATTGCAGTTAAATCCATAACACCTAATTTTTCATCCAACACCTGGTCAAATGTAAGTGTGTCATATTTCACCGCATCTTCGTATTTGCTTGGATCTTTGTTATATACGCCATCTACTTTGGTCGCTTTTAAGATCAAGTTAGCTTCGATTTCGATACCACGTAAACATGCTGCTGTATCTGTGGTAAAGAATGGATTGCCTGTACCCGCAACGAACACACACACTTCACCTTGAGTCAGGTGACGAATCGCATCACGGCTTGAGTAAGACTCAACCACTGTACCAATAGGCAATGCAGACATTAAACGGGTTTTGATGTTACGGCGCACCAAGGCATCACGCATGGCTAAACCGTTCATCACCGTTGCCAACATACCCATTTGGTCGCCTGTTACACGGCCAACTAAGCCATCTTTTTGTAATTGGCTGCCACGGTATAAGTTACCACCACCGACAACAATACCCACTTGCACACCTAAACCGACCAAGTGTGCAATTGCCAAAGACATTTGATCGAGCACTTGCGCATCAATCCCCATGTCTTTATTACCCGCAAGTGCCTCACCCGATAGTTTCAACAAGATACGTGCATAACGTGGCTTTTTTGAATCTAACATTGTCATTACTCCAATTCTAAATTCTAAACTTTAATTTTTTACAATTTGTATGGCTTACAGCTAGCAATCCAAATCTGCAAAGCATTATGCAGATTTGACCTGAATCAGCTTGGCAAATAAGTCGTATTCATCGGCATCGGTAATTTCAACTTCAAGTAAATCACCTGCTTTAATCACGCTCTTGTCAATATCTTCTACAAAGACGTTGCCATCAATTTCTGGCGCATCTGCATAAGAACGTGCCACTGCGACTGGAAATTCTTCTTCCAAATCATCTACCAACACAGTCATGATTTGACCAATACGTTTTTGCAGTTTAGCTGCCGAAATTTCTTGCTGAACCTGCATAAAACGCTCATAGCGTTCTTGCTTGATTTCTTCTGGCACATGATCAGGTAAATCGTTTGCTGCCGCACCTTCAACAGGTGAATAAGTAAAGCAACCAACGCGGTCTAATTGCGCTTCTTTTAGCCAGTCGAGCAAAATTTGGAAATCTTCTTCTGTTTCGCCTGGAAAACCCACCACAAAGGTTGAACGAATCACCAGCTCAGGGCATTTTTCACGCCAAAGTTTTAAACGCTCCAACGTGTTTTCGCTGTGCGCAGGTCGCTTCATCAACTTTAATACTTTCGGGCTGGCATGTTGGAATGGAATATCCAAATAAGGCAAAATTTTGCCTTGTGCCATTAAATCAATTACAGCATCCACATGCGGATATGGATAGACATAGTGCAAACGCACCCAAATACCCAATTGCCCTAAGGCTTCACACATATCATAGAATTTGGTTTTAACAGGCTGACCGTTCCAAAAGTCCAATTTGTATTTGGTATCTACGCCGTAGGCAGAAGTATCTTGAGAAATTACCAATACTTCTTTTACGCCTGCACGTTTCAGTGCCGCAGCTTCTTCTAATACCGAACCCACAGGACGCGAAACTAAATCGCCACGCATGCTTGGAATGATGCAGAAAGTACAGCGATGGTTACAGCCTTCTGAAATTTTAAGATAGGCATAATGTTTAGGCGTCAAACGAATGCCTTGTTCAGGTACCAAATCAATAAATGGATTATGTTTTGGTGGCTCAGGAACATATTGATGCACCGCTTCCATCACGTCCTGATAAGCAGCTGCGCCAGTCACTTTTAATACGTTGGGATGCATTTGACGAATTTTATCTTCATCTTTACCCAAGCAACCTGTCACAATGACACGACCATTGGCATTCATGGCTTCGCCAATCGCGTCTAAGGACTCTTGTACTGCAGATTCAATAAAACCACATGTATTGACAACAACTAAGTCAGCACCTTCATAATCAGATGCGACATCATAACCTTCAGTTTTTAACTGAGTTAAAATTCGTTCGGAATCTACCAATGCCTTAGGACAACCTAAAGAAACAAAACCGACTTTGGGGGATTTCATAGAATCTGCACTCCACTAGAATGCGCGTATTGTATGACTTTTCTTTGCATAAAAATAGAGAAATAGCCGACTCTTTGCATAATGCACCAAAATACAACCATTCAGGCTGAATGATTTAAATATTGCACCATTTTAATGCATTTTTTATTTACAGTGTTTCTGTTATCCGTTATATCTTGAAAATTCAGTCCAGTTCCTGCGCATTTTTCCGATTCTTCAGTGATAAATGCACTAAAAACGAAAAGTTGGCGTGCATTTTGCTTAATTCGCCTCAATTCGATCCAAATTTGGAACATGGCTGACACATGACAATGCCCTTGCACAATATTTCATACAGGAAGCATTCACGAATGGATCAGACCCAGAGCATTGACTATCGTCTTTTGGTGGATAACCTCAGCACCGCAATTTTACTGGTTGATCGTGACCTGAATATTTTTTATTTAAACTCGTCTTGTGAAGCATTGTTTGATATCAGTTTAATTCGCGCTTCGGGGCAACCCGTTTTAAATTTGCTGCACATGCCTGATGATGAGTTCAATACGCAAGAGGCTTTCCTGAATACCATCAAAACTGGTCAACCCTACACCCGCCGTGAAGCGACCATTAATGTCAATTTTAAAGATATTCATGTCGATTACACTGCATCACAGTTAAATGCAGGCAAGCCTTATCATCCTCTTTTGCTGATTGAATTGAATCCGATTGATCGGATGCTCAAAATTTCCAAAGAAGAAAACTTTATTCAACAGCATCAAGTCGCACGTCAGCTGATTCGTGGTGTGGCACATGAAATTAAAAACCCGCTTGCAGGAATTCGTGGTGCGACACAACTGTTAGCACGAAGTTTAAATGACCCGAAATATGATGAATTTACCGACATTATTATTAGCGAGGTAGATCGTTTAAGAAACTTGGCCGATACCATGCTCGGCTCACGCCAACTACCAAGCTATGAACTGGTCAATATTCACGAACCTTTAGAACGGGTGCGCAGCCTGATCGTCAATCAAACTAAAAACAAAATAAATATTATCCGTGATTATGACCTTTCTTTACCTGAAGTCATGGCAGACCGCGATCAATTGATTCAAGTCATGCTGAATATTTGCGCCAATGCAGTACAAGCCATGACCGAACATCCCGATTTCTTTACCGAGCATCGACCTGAATTGATTTTAAGAACTCGTATTCAACGCTTGGTTACCATTAATGGTGTGCTGAATCGTTCTACCGTACGTGTTGATATTGAAGATAACGGCCCAGGCGTACCTGAAGACATTTTAGAATCCGTGTTTTATCCATTGGTGACTGGACGCGCAAACGGTACAGGACTTGGTTTGAGCATCGCACAAAATATTATGCATCAACATAACGGAATGATTGAATGCCAATCCATTCCAGGAAAAACAATATTTAGCTTATATTTACCTTGGGAGGCGAGTCATGTCGCGAAATAAAATTTGGGTGATTGATGATGACCGTGCAATGCGCTGGGTACTGGAAAAAACTTTTAGAGAAGAAGGTTTTGAAGTCACCAGTTTTGAAGAAGCACAGTCTGCACTAGATGAGTTAAACCAAGATGCACCCGATGTAATTTTGACCGATATTCGCATGCCTGGAATTGATGGTTTAACTTTTCTTGGCAAAGTCAAAGTCAGTTATCCCGACTTGCCTGTGATTATTATGACTGCGCACTCCGATTTAGAATCGGCAGTATCTAGCTATCAAACAGGTGCATTTGAATACCTACCCAAGCCTTTTGATATTGATGAAGCACTTGCTTTAGTCAATCGTGCAATTTTGCATATCACCAAACTACAACAGCAAGAATCTGCAAAATCGACAGTGCAGCCAATTCAATCGACAGAAATTATTGGTGAATCGCCTGCCATGCAGGAAGTGTTTCGTGCGATTGGTCGTTTATCGCAATCACACATTACTGTGCTCATTAATGGTGAATCAGGTACAGGCAAAGAGTTGGTGGCGCATGCACTGCATCGCCACTCACCGCGTAGCAGCAAACCATTTATTGCGCTGAATATGGCAGCCATTCCGAAAGATTTGATTGAAACCGAACTTTTTGGACATGAAAAAGGTGCATTTACAGGTGCCAATACACAACGTCAGGGACGCTTTGAACAAGCCAACGGCGGCACCTTGTTTTTAGATGAAATTGGTGATATGCCTTTTGAAACCCAAACCCGCTTATTGCGCGTCTTGGCAGATGGTGAATTTTATCGGGTTGGTGGACATATTCCTGTCAAAGTGGATGTACGGATTGTCGCAGCAACACATCAGGATTTGGAAAAACTGGTACAAGATGGACGCTTCCGTGAAGACTTATATCATCGCCTGAACGTCATTCGGATTCATATTCCTAAACTGGCGCATCGCAGTGAAGATATTCCAATGTTGGCACAGCACTTTTTGGCACGTGCAGGCAAAGAATTAGGCGTGAGTCCAAAAATATTGCGTCCTGAAACAGTCGAATATATGCAGCAATTGCCGTGGCAAGGTAACGTGCGCCAATTGGAAAACACTTGTCGCTGGCTTACCGTGATGATTACAGGACGTGAGGTCTATCCTGAAGATTTACCAACCGAACTCAAGCAAATTCCAATTGAAAAATTAGCCGAACATTCTGCGCTTCATGTGGCAGATCGGGTATCTATGCAGCATTGGGATGAATTACTTGGGCAATGGGCAGTACAAAAGTTAAAAAATGGCGAGATGAAACTTCTGGATATCGCCATTCCAATGTTTGAACGCACCTTAATTAATGCTGCACTGCAACAAACCCGTGGACGTAAACGTCATGCCGCTGAATTATTGGGTTGGGGACGTAATACTTTGACGCGAAAACTCAAAGAATTAGGAATGGACAGTGCCGATGATGAAATAGAAGAAGATATGGAGAGCTAAACGCAGAAAAAATATCTAATCCATCAAAATATAGGGAAATTCAGCTTTTGAATTTCCCTATTTTTATATCTTAGACTCTCTAAGTTAAGTGCAATTAAGCCGCGGTAAATCCAACATAGCGAGATAAACCTTGCACGCCTAAATCCGTTTTATAAATCAAATATTGCGGATAACGACTTGAAGTCAGTTCTTGCCACATATCCAACTGATCATCATGTGCATGAATTTCATCGACACTGCGTGGCATGGTTTGTTCAAATACATCTGAGGCATATTCAAAACCCAAATCCATTGCGACAAACAAAGTATGCTCGCAAGGCTGAATATATTGTTCTTCTGTCCAATCAATAACAGCATGTTGGCAATGTGGGCAAAGCAAATTTTCAGTCGCAGGCGTATTCAGTTCAATGAGTTGATATGGCATAGAGCAGCATCACCAATAGTAAAATAGATAAACATAAAATCTGTTTGCATCATAACAAGCAATTTCTATATTTTGCGCTAAGCACGGCTTATAATTATAGAAATTTTTTTAATTATACTTATGGCAACTCTAGAAAATGCAATTACACTTGCAGTACAACAACATACAGGGCAGCTAGATAAAGGCGGTCAGCCTTATATTTTGCATCCCTTACGTGTAATGTTGCAATTACAACAGCCCGATCAGCAAATTGTCGCTGTACTGCACGACATTCTTGAAGATACCCACACCACAGCACAAGACCTGCAAAATTTAGGATTTCAAACGCATATTATTCAAGCAATTCAGGCGCTCACCAAACTGCCGCATGAAACTCGTGTTCAAGCGGCTATGCGTACTGCACAAAACCCGCTTGCCTGTGCTGTAAAAATTGCAGATGTGCAAGACAACATGAATTTAACGCGGATTCCCAATCCTACAGCACGTGATTTAGCCCGTTTAGAAGAATACCGACAAGTTTTAGAGATTCTGCAAAAAGCACAGCAATAAAGCACAATTAAAGATTGACAACATGCAACGATGCCACTTTAATTTAAGTATTGTTGCATAAATGGAATTTAGTCATGCTTACAGATTTGGATGATTTTTCTTGTTTTGCCCAAGTGGTCGAACATGGTGGATTTAGTGCAGCAGAACGCGCCACCGATATTCCAAAATCCAAACTTAGCCGACGCGTACACAACCTAGAAGAACGCTTAGGTGTGCGTTTAATTCAGCGCAGCTCACGTCATTTTGCGGTCACAGAAATTGGTATGAATGTGTATCGGCATGCGCAAGTAATGATGAATGCTGCCCAAGCCGCGCACGACTTGGTCGATCACCTAAGTATTCAACCGCGTGGTGTAATTAAAGTCAGCTTACCTGTTTCAATTGCACAAAATGAAATTGCCAAAATCTTGCCTGAGTTTTTGAAAGCCTACCCTGAAATTAAAGTACAGCTAATTGTCAGCAACCGTCGTGTCGATATCGTCAACGAAGGGATCGACATTGCCCTGCGTGTCCGCTCAAATTTAGATGATGATCCAAGTTTGGTGATTCGCAAATTCAGCAACATCGAACAACATCTATTTGCCAGTCAGGCTTATTTGAATGAATTTGGCGATTTGAAAAAACCTGAAGATTTAAGTCATCATAAAATTTTAAGCATGTCGGATGAGCATTTAGATCAATACATGGTTGTGCATGATCAACAACAGCAACCGAAAAAAATTAAGGTCAACCCTACAGTCATGGGTTCAGATTTAATGATGCTAGCGCAATTGGCACGACAAAATTGTGGCATTGTGTTGTTGCCTGACACGATTGTTGAAGATTATGTTGCATCGGGTGAATTGGTTCGTGTTTTACCCGACTGGCACGCACCGCATGGTATTTTCCATGCCGTCTATCCATCACGCCGTGGTTTATTACCTGCTGTACGTGTATTTATCGACTATTTGGTCGAAAAGCTAACCATTCGTTAGCACATAGGATCTTTTGATTTCAGATACGAAACAGCAAAAAAAAAGCTTATCTAAGACAGATAAGCTTTGAAAACTACAATCTAAAATAAGAAAGCTAAAACAAAGAAACTACAGCAAGTATCTTTGACTTCAATTATAGCGATTGTTCATTTTTTAACAAATAGTTTAAAACTAAAGTCTAAGATGTTTTATCTATCAGTCTTAACCTGAAAGCATTCGTGCATTAAATTTCAGGATAACTCCCCGTACCTTCTGGCCACGGCGATAACACTTCAAAGCCTGTATCAGTCACAGCAACCATGTGTTCCCATTGTGCAGAAAGTGATTTATCTGTCGTCACCACCGTCCAGCCATCTTTCAGTTCTTTCACACGCGCTTTGCCCGCATTCACCATTGGCTCAATGGTAAATACCATGCCTTTTTTAAGCACCAAGCCTTGTCCAGGCTGACCATAATGCAGCACACTTGGTTGTTCGTGATACACCTGCCCAATACCATGTCCGCAATATTCACGCACAATGCTAAACCCTTCACGATGCGCCACACTTTGAATGGCATAGCCAATATCGCCCAAAGTCGCGCCCGGTTTCACCGCATGAATCCCTGCGCGCATCGCCTCATAAGTGGTATCGACCAGTTTTTTCGCTTCTGGTTTCACCTGACCCACATAGTACATACGACTGGTATCACCATAAAAACCATCTTTAATCACTGCCACATCAATATTAATAATGTCGCCATCTTTTAAAATGGTTTTGGATGATGGAATACCATGACAGACCACTTCATTGGGTGAAATACAGGTGGTTTTGGTATAACCGTGATAGCCCACATTGGCAGGAATGACTTTTAAGGTATTTACAATATAATCGTGACACAAATCATCTAAGTATTCTGTCGTGACTCCAGGTTTGACATGCTCACCAATCATCTGCAACACCTGAGCAGCCAAACGCCCCGAAATGCGTAATTTCTCAATATCTTGCTCTGATTTAATGCTGACTTTAAGGGCGCGCATGATGAACTCCTAACCTGAAGCCTGAGATTATAGCCCTTTCAGCTTGTAAAATCAGCTCAAGCTGCCAAACAAGTATCCATCTTCAAACGACTAACAGTTTTGTTTAAGAACTGAGCATTTAAAATACCATCCCAAACCCACACGAGATAAGCCAACTCTATTATTTGGGATCAGCATTTTTCAAAAATACATCTGACAAACAGCAAGTTATCTAATTTTTATATTGAAGATTAAAATAGCCTACAAACACATATCATAAAAAATATTCATACGACCTATAAAATAAATTATAAAATCATAGCTCGATCTACTAAAATCGCTTTCTTTTGTTTATATCTTACTTTTCTCTCCCATGACGAATTTACGCACACGGGATATTATTGCCTTGGGTTTTATGACCTTTGCGCTATTTATTGGTGCAGGTAATATTATTTTCCCACCTATCGTGGCACAACAAGCGGGCGAACACGTCTGGCTTGCTGCGCTCGGTTTTCTCATTACCGCAGTTGGCTTACCCGTGATTACCATTATGGCGTTGTCACGTGTCGAAGGTTCTATACAAATTTTAAGTTCGCCTTTAGGCAAAATCGCGAGCTTAATTTTAACAGTCGTCTGTTATTTAGCGGTTGGCCCGCTTTTCGCCACACCACGTACCGCTACCGTATCTTATGAAATTGGTTTCTCTGCCTATTTTGGCGATTCCGCGAGCACCTTATTCATTTATAGCGCCATCTATTTTGCCTTGGTGATGTTAGTTTCACTGTATCCACACAAAATTTTAGATACAGTGGGCTATGTACTTTCCCCGCTTAAAATTCTGTCATTACTAATTTTAGGCATCACTGCATTTATTATTCCGACAGGTACAATTTCACCTGCCATTCACAATTATGTGAACAGTCCTGTATCTGAAGGCTTTATTAACGGTTATCTCACTATGGATACCTTAGGTGCATTGGTATTCGGGATTGTGATTATTAATGCGATTCGTTCACGTGGCGTAACTGATAAAAAACTCATCACCCGCTATGCGGTATGGGCAAGTTTAATTTCAGGGATCGGTTTAACTTTAGTTTATCTAAGCCTATTTAAACTGGGGATGGGCAGTCACGATGTTGCCGCCAATGCCAGTAATGGTGCAGTCATTTTACATGCCTATGTGCAACATGCTTTTGGCGGATTTGGCTCGGTATTTTTAGCTGCAATGATTTTTATTGCCTGCATGGTTACGGCAATTGGACTGACATGCGCATGTGCTGGATATTTTGAGCAAATTACTAAAATTCATTATCGCCGTTGGGTATTTATTTTAGTGGGCTTTGCCTTTGTTATTTCCAATCTTGGACTCACCAAACTCATTGCAGTTTCAGTGCCTATTTTAAGCGCGATTTATCCACCTGCAATTGTGGTCATTCTACTCAGCTTTTTCTGGGGATTATTCCGTATTCCAACCCGCGTGATTGCACCTACTGCCGCAGTTGCATTGCTCTTTGGCATCATTGATGCAATGAAGGCCGCAGACTTAGCTAGATTCTTGCCAACCACACTGACCAATTTTCCCCTGAGTGAACAAAACCTCGCTTGGTTGATTCCTGCATTACTGATTTTTGTATTCGCTACAATTCATGATCGAATGAAAAAATAGCCAGTACGGACTTCGAGCTCGGCTATTTTTTCAAGTCATGCTCTATTTTCGAGCTGTATTGTATTAAAGTCGTGTTTTATCCAAATACGAATTTAAGTTAGACAATAATTGTCAGGTTTTACCCAAACCCGCACTTATTGTTTCTTGTGCTAAAACTGCCTCTTTTTAAGGCAATTTATCAGTCATGATAATAGCAACCCAAATAATTATTTGGTATAAATAAACAAATGAAATTAAAATATTTTCAATAAAAAACTAAAACAAAATAAATCATTCACCCATTTTAAGCAGAGCTCAAATTAACGCTAAAGTCGTATAGTCGCCCTCAAAATTAGCTGGCATAAAATATGCAAGTACGATTGAAATCGTATTTAAATGGCTTAAAAAACACACTACTTTTTATTATTTTGTAAATAAATGATAACAAATAGTAGTATTTCATATGAAAATGATGTTTTTTATCAAAATATGACTATAAGGGCTTGAAATAGTTTGCTAAACAAGGTAGAACAATAAAACCAATCTGACTAAAATGCTCTGATTTTAGTGATTTATAACAAGGAGGGATGGAGATGTTTTCACATTTCAATACGCAAGTCTTCATTAACGCTCTGAAGGCTAACCAAAATCTAGTTACTTTTTTAAGCACCACTTTTGCACTGATGCTGACCCTATTGCTCCAAGGCTCAATTCAAGGCAACTTGAAACCAACCTATTTTTTATATGCCTTATTGGTATGTATAGCCTTTGCGATTTGGACATCCATTGACCAAAAGTTTCGTGAACATAAAAACGTAGAAGTTCATTAATCTTACCCTAGCACCCACTCATTTTAGCTTTTTCGCTTTCACTTTGCGGCAGATGGATCACTCCTCTGCCGCCAAACTCAAAAAGTAGATTCTAATCATCATTCCTGATCTACAGCAAAAATCTCAAAATCTTCTACGGGCTACCAAGAAAAAATTAAACTGAGCAATTAGAATTACAACAATCCATAGATTGCGCCAAGCAATAACACACTAGTCCCACCCAATTCAGCCACAATCAATAACAGCATCGCCAAACTCATGCACCAACTTGGCAATGTCCATGCTGCAATTTGATGCGGTTGTTTAAATTGATTAGTGGTATCTTTAAGCAATCCATGCAAGATATAACTCAGAATAGAAAAGCTAAAAAATACTAAATTTAGAATCACACAAATTAAAATTACAGTGGCATCCCAAATACAAAAATAAGCCAAGACCGCTAAAATTAAACTTGCAGGTGCATATAACAAACTACTGCGATGTGCGATATCCACATAATAATGAGCACGCGCTTGGGCAGAAGCACGAATTTGCCAATATTTCCACACGCCTGTAATCATCCCCACCCACAAAAATATTCCACTGAAAATAATCGCAAGGCGCACTGCCAAAGATAAACTTTCCATGTTTAACACTCTTTTATTTTTCGTGTGGCTATTTAACTACACTCGCAGACTACTAAGCTTGACTTTAGAGTCAGAATAAATACAAGTTTCTTTTTGGAACTCGTGTAAAGTAACTTTATTCTCATCATCCTTAAAACATTATGAGCACATTTGAAAGCTTAAATATTATATGTGCAGATGGTTATGCCCTCGCTGCCCGTTATTATCCAAATCAATATACACAAGCACAGCGTCTACCCGTCTTGATTTGTCCCGCGACAGGCATTACCAAGAATTTTTATCACGCTTTTGCCACATGGCTAAATGAACAAGGCTATGCTGTGCTGTGTTTTGATTTTCGTGGTATTGGTGATTCGTTACACGAACCATTGAAACAATGTGAAGCCAGTATTGTTGATTGGGGGCAGTTAGATATTCCTGCAGCAGTAAATACTTTGCTGCAAAAAACGCAAGCTGAACAAGTGGTTTTATTGGGACACAGCGCAGGCGGACAATTACTGGGGATTAATCCTGAATATCATAAAGTGGCAAAAGTCGTAGCTGTTTCAGGCTCTACAGGCCACACAAAAGGTTTAAAAGGTCGTACTCGCCTACTTGCCCCTGTGATGTTTAAAGTTATTTTTCCACTTGCCAGAATCACACATGGTTATGGCCCAACCAATGCAATTGGCATGGGCGAAAACCTACCTAAAAATGTGGCCCAACAATGGGCACAATTTTGCAGCAAACCCGGCTATGTCATCAATGCTATAGGCAAAACAGTTTCACAGCATTATCACGATAAAATTCGTTGCCCGATTACTGCTATTTGGAGTTCGGATGATGAGATTGCCACCGAAGCCAATGTGAAAGATTTACTCCGTCTCTATCCCCATGCATCGACTAATATGATTGAACTTAAACCAAAGCGTTATCAGCATAAAGCCATTGGGCATATGGCGATGTTTAAAAAGTCACATCGAAATTTATGGAATGTGATTGAAAATCAATTGGCAGTTTAATTTTTAGTGGCGAAGTCACATACAAATTAAACATTTGTTTTAGTTTCTCGCTTTTTCTTTTCCCTGTTTAAGCAACCAAATTTGTAATCCTGTTTGGTTGTTTCTTTTTTTCTATTCCATGCCACATTTCATGTTCAGCTTTTAAAATCCAGACTTATCGCTGATACACATTTTCAGGATGAAACATCACAATCTTTTTATTACACCATAAAAAAGCTCCACCATTTCGGTAGAGCTTTTTGAGTGATTTAATTCAAAGCTTAGTAATTAGCGTAAGCGAATCATCACAGTTTTAATACGGTTACCATCAAGTTCTGTCACTTCAAAGTGCACACCTTGATAATCCAACTGCGTGCCGACCTGAACTTCACCTTGGGTTTTATCTAAAATCAAACCTGCAACGCTAATGTAGCCTGCATCTTCTTCAATCAGATCCATCATACCCAGTTCAAGTTCAAGCTGGTATAAATCCAGCATACCTGTTGCTTTCCATTCGTTTTCATTGGTTTTAACCAAATCTAACTGTTCGTCTGCATCAGGGAATTCACCTGCAATCGCTTCAAACACATCAAGCGGTGAAATCAAACCTTGAACATTACCAAACTCATCGCTGACTAAAACCAAAGAACCTTTAGAGGTACGTAACGTATTGATCGCATCAATCACTTTCATTTTTTCAAAAATGTAAATTGGACGCTGACGTTTAATTAAAGCTTTAAGCTCTTCTTCTTCGTCCAATACATCTAACAACTCTTTGGCACGTACAATACTAATGACTTTATCTAAACTACCACGACACACTGGGAATAAGCTGTGTGGTACAGATAGAATCTGTTCGCGGATTTGTTCAGGTGAATCTTCAATATCGACCCATGAAATTTGGCTACGTGGCGTCATAATTGATGCGACTGAACGCTCTGCCAAGGTCAAGACACCACCAATCATGTAGCGTTCTTCATCTGCAAACGCTTCTTGCGCTTCGTTATGCAAATCAGGGCTACTGGTTTCAACTCGCCCCCCCATCAATTTTAAAATTGAATCTGCAGTACGGTGACGTAACGGAATTTTTGCTTCATGTTTTGCAACATTGCGCTGACCAAATTGGTTAAACGCTTCAATAGCAATCGCAACACCAATACCCGAATAGATATAACCTTTAGGGATATGGAAGCCAAAACCTTCTGCAATCAAGCTGATACCAATTAATAGTAAGAAGCTTAAACACAAAATCACCACTGTTGGATGACGGTTCACAAAAGCAGTTAATGGCTTAGATGCAAGTAACATCACCAACATTGCAACCACCATGGCAACCATCATCACATAGATGTTGTCGACCATGCCAATTGCGGTAATGACTGAGTCTAAAGAGAAAACTGCATCTAGAACAACAATTTGTGCTACAACTGCGGCAAAACTTGCATAAACCACATTGGTCGTGACTTTGACTTCGGGTTTGCCTTCCATCTTCTCATGCAACTCTCCTACCGCCTTATAGACGAGGAACAAACCGCCACCCAAGAGAATGAGGTCACGCCCTGAAAAGGTTTTTTCAAATAAGGTAATTAACGGTTCGGTTAAAGTAACCAACCAAGAGATTGCAAATAACAATCCTAAACGCATAAACAACGCTAAAGATAAGCCAATCACACGGGCTTTATCACGCTGTTCTGGGGGTAATTTTTCTGCAAGAATTGCAATAAAGACTAGGTTATCAATACCTAATACGATTTCTAGAATAATAAGTGTAATTAAACCAACCCATATTCCCGGATCTAATAAAAACTCCATTAGTTCATAGCTCCGAGATAGTTAGCAGAAATCGAAATATAAAGTAGACCTGCGCACGGCGACGGATCCATAAAAGTAACCTTTTTAGCAATAGATAGCTTAATTATGCACAATCTTGAACATTTGTAATTAAATTTTTAATTTTTTTGAATAAAACTAAACAGTACGATCTATAAGATGGTTTTTACTTTATTTTTCACATTCTTAATTTTTTTAGAGCGATGACAGCCAAACAAAAGCCGTGAGAATGGATTAAAAATGTCAAATGAATTGTAATGTATTTTTAGACGCATTAGTCATAGATTACAACTGTAAGCCAACCCACACTTTAATCTAAACTTAAAATATTGATAAAAAACAACTATTGTTAAAAGATTAGACCAAAGCTTATAATTTTTTTGCAAAATTCAACGCAATAACCCGCACTTTTACCTAAAAGCCAAGTGTACAAATGTATTTTTTTAACTAAAATGCAGCCTAAGTTGATGGTTAAATTGATAATTCAACTTATAAAACCAGATAACTCACTACTAATCCAAACTAAAACAATTCTATAGGATTAATTGATATGACACATGAATATGGATTGAACTTAAACAAATGCCTACGCGCTTGGAAAAATAGCCATTTCAAAGCCAGCTTCTAAATCGAGATTCATCATATTTCGTCAGATTTCAACCAAATTTTAGCCACTGAAAGCATCTTGCTAAGCACATGAGTTTTCACATAAAATGTGAAATATCAAAAATACAATTAAAACAATGCAGGGAATATGCAATGTCCAAGAAATATTCAAAATTTCTACCATCCGCCGACCAATATGATATTGAACAATTTCCGTATTATTGGGTCACACAAGTACATGCTCAATATGTACAGAATGTCGATCAGGCACTTAAAAAGTATGGTTTAGATAATTCTCGCCGTCGTATTTTATTGGCATTAAGGTCAAAAGCACATGCGAGTGTGTCTGATTTGTCAGACATGGTGGTGTCAAAAATGTCAACTACAACTAAAATTGTTTATCGTTTAAAAGATGAAGGTTTGGTTGAAACTTATTCTTGTGATGATGATGCGCGTATCACTCGTGTCGTGCTTACTGAAAAAGGTAATGAGATGACCAACAAAATTAATGATCTGACTAGCGTTGTTTTAGAGCAGTCATTTGATGGTTTAACTCCACTACAAATTGAAAAAATGATGGAAAGTTTACGTCATATTTTTAATAATTTAGCACGCTAAACATCACGTTATTGTTCCACATCTGTTCTTATCCTATATAAGCACAAGATGTACTTAAAGATCGAAAAAATTGAGCTGGGGGCTTACTTTTTCGATCTTTGCTTTTGGTACATGTGAACACTCAAACTCGTCTACAGGAAAGCCCTGCACAAAGCTGTGTATGTTCGGTGTTTTCAAACTTAGCCATTCATCTAAACGTGCATGTGGAATAACAATAACAGAACGTTTGACTGGCCCAGGCTCATGAAATTCCTTCATCATCGCGTGATCAATTGCGTCCATGGTAATCATACTCGCAGAACGGACAATTTCTTCCGTGCCTTGCCCATCCTTTAAACGGCAAATTTCATACAGTGCTGCAATAAAAAAGGCCTGTCCATCTTTACGACGTACACCCCAACGCTGCGGTTTACTGTCTATATATTTGGATTCATAAAATTCTGACACAACAATCGCGCCAAATTTACACTAATAAGCAGCTTCACTAAAACTTGGTTTTTCTAATAAAGTTTCGTTACGGCAATTATAGGTTTTTTGCGCAATACTTCTGTCTTCCGCCCATTTGGGAATCAAGCCAAAATTCACCGAGCGCCACTCTAAACCTTGTTCAGACTTAAACAATAGTGGCACACTCGAATTTGGATACGCTTCTTCAGCATATTCAAACGGAATTTCAGGCAGACCTAATGCAGATAATTGCGCTATGCTTATTGGTTTAAAATTGGCACACATATACAAATTGGATGATTAGACACACGCACTATATTATGCGTTTTGATCATGAACAGTAAGTGCGCACCCACGCATTCCTTCTTACTCAAACAAAACGCAGGACAAATAATTACCGTTAAGCTGGCAATGTCAGCCAATGCGTGCGGGTAAATTCTTCAAATATCCAGCGCCCATTAAAACGACCTAAGCCTGAGTTTTTCTCACCACCAAACGGTGCATTGGCATGATCGGCCACGGTAATACCATTAATATGTGTCATTCCAACATCAAACTGTGCTGCAAATTCTGCACCGCGTTCTACATTTGTAGTGCATACAGCAGCAGATAAACCATAGCGTGTATCGTTCGCTAACTGTAAGGCATGTGCGGTATCTGCTGCTTTGAGAATCGGTAAAATAGGTCCAAAACTTTCATTTTGTACAATTTCTGAATCGGCAGCGACATTCACAAAAACATGTGGTGCAACTAAGTTCCCCGTAACCCCGCCCGCATAAACCAATTCTGCACCCTGCGCCTGTGCTTTTTGAATAATATGCTGATGCTTTTTCACCTGTTCTGCATTAATAATTGGCCCAATCAAGGTGTCATTTTTATTCGGATCACCTACTACTAATTGCGACACACTTGCTAACAATTTTTCAAGATAGGCTGCATAAATAGACTGATCGACAATGACCCGATTGGTACTCATGCAAATTTGACCTTGATGCAAAAAGCGCCCCATCACAGTTAGTTCTACGGCCAAATCTATATCTGCATCATCCAAAATGACTAAAGGTGCATTGCCACCGAGTTCTAAGGCGACACGTTTTAAATGCTCACCCGCAACGGCCAGTTGCCCTACATGCTGTCCAACTTCTGTAGAGCCTGTAAATGAAATCATTTTAGGAGTTACATGCTCAACAAAGTAATCACCAATTTCACGACTCGCACCCGCCACCACATTGAGTACGCCTGCAGGCAAGTCTGCTTCTTCGAACAGTTTACCGAGTATAGTTCCACCTGTGACTGGCGTATCACTGGCAGGTTTGAGCACTACACTATTACCACAAGCAATCGCTGTAACCACTGAACGCATAGACAAATGGAAAGGGAAATTCCACGGACTGATCACAGCAATAACACCCAAAGGTTTACGCAAAACAACACTACGGACTTTCGGATCTTTGCTTTCCAGTTGCGTCGTGGTCATTTGCTCGGGAAATTGTGCAGCTTCTTGAATAATCCCTAAAGCAGCATCGACTTCGATATTGGCTTTTAAACGGGTACTGCCCGACTCATCAATCAGCCACTGGATAATTTCTTCGCGTCGTTGCTGAATGACTTGCTCTAAGTTCTTAATGATGTATTGACGCAGACTTGTGGATTGAATCAATTGTTCATCAAAAGCTTTTTGCGCTGTACTATAGGCACTATCAACATCTACCACGCTGGCGCCCTGCATCTCAAAAATTGTAGTTTGATGATATGGATTCAAGTTTGGAATGGTTTTAGTAGATGTCCCAACCGACCACTTGCCGCCAATAAATTGTTGATTCAAATCTTGATATGCTGGCATGTATTTGTCCTTGCGCTACTTTTTATATATGACTTTCACTCTACTCCGCAGCTTGATGTTTTTCTAGCAGCAAGTACATCCTGTAACTATTCAGCTGCAAAATTTTCAAAAAACCATAAGCAAAATACAGGCAACAAAAAAGCCTCCGAAGAGGCTCATTTGTTTGTATTACACAATCAGTAAATCAAATCCTAAAGGATTAATCACCTGTATAACCTTTTAACTTTAAACGCGCTGCGTGTAAAAGTGGCTCTGTGTAACCAGAAGGTTGCTCGCCACCTTTGAAGATCAAGTCAGATGCAGCTTGGAATGCAATGTTATTAGCAAAGTCGTTAGACATAGGCGTGTATAGTGGATCATCAGCATTTTGTTGATCTACAATTTTCGCCATGCGCTGCATTACTTCTTCAACCTGTTCACGCGTTACAATTCCGTGACGTAACCAGTTGGCAACGTGCTGAGAAGAAATACGTAAAGTTGCACGGTCTTCCATCAGGCCCACATCATTGATGTCTGGAACTTTAGAACAACCTACACCCAGATCAACCCAACGAACGACATAACCCAAGATACCTTGGCAGTTATTTTCCAGTTCTTTTAGTTTCTCTTCTTCAGACCAGTTGGTATCAGTTGCAAGAGGTGGAGTTAACAAATCATCTAAAGGCAATGCTTCAGTTGCAAGCAATTCTTGCTGACGGTTTGCTACATTAATTTGATGGTAGTGAATCGCGTGAATCACTGCACCTGTTGGAGACGGAACCCATGCACAGCTTGCGCCTGCTTCAGGATGTTCAGTCTTGGTTTTGTACATGTCTAACAGCATGTCTGGTTTTGGCCACATGCCTTTACCAATCTGTGCTTTACCACGTAGACCTGTTTGTAGACCTACCATGACGTTACGGTTTTCGTAAGCTGGGAACCATTTTTGGCCTTTGATTTCGCCTTTACGAACAAATGGACCTGCTTCCATGAAGGTATGGATTTCATCACCTGTACGATCCATGAAACCGGTGTTAATAAAGATGGTACGGTCTTTCGCCTGAGCAATACAGTTTTTCAGGTTAACAGAGGTACGACGCTCTTCATCCATGATACCGATTTTCAGGGTTTTAGCAGGTAAGCCAAGCGCTTGTTCAGCACGTTCAAACAGCTCAACCGCAAATGCTACTTCTTCTGGACCGTGCATTTTTGGCTTAACGATATACATAGAACCAGTACGTGAGTTCTTGATCGTGTTCTCACCACGGATATCAGCCACAGAAAGCAATGGAGTGACCAATGCATCCATGATGCCTTCATAAATTTCTTCGCCATCTACAAGGATCGCCGGGTTTGTCATCAAGTGACCCACGTTACGAAGCAGCATCAATGAACGGCCATGAACCTTGGTCTCACCGCCTTCAACATTTTTGAAGGTGCGGTCAGCATTTAGTTTACGGGTAATGGTCTTGCCATTTTTCTCGATAGACTCTTCAAGCGTACCTTTCATCAAGCCTAACCAGTTACGGTAGCCTTCAACTTTTTCTTCAGCATCAACTGCTGCAACAGAGTCTTCCAAGTCTTGAATCGTCGTTACAGCCGCTTCAAGCACAACATCTTTCACGCCAGCTGCATCTGTCTGTCCAATTGGGCTGTTTGCATCAATCTGGATGACTGCGTGCAGGCCGTTATTTTTCAGTACGATTTCAGTTGGTGCAGAAGCTTCGCCATTGTAACCAACGAATTTAGAGCTATCCGCAACAGTTGTTGTAGAACCATCTTTTAGGCGAACAACAAGTTTGTTTGCTTCTACAGCATATTGAGTCGCGTCGGCATGTGAACCTTGCGCCAATGGGAAAGTTTCATTTAAGAAGTTTTTCGCGAATGCAATTACTTTTTCACCACGAACTGGGTTGTAGCCTTTACCTTTTTCTGCGCCATTTTCTTCAGAAATAACGTCAAAACCGTAAAGTGCGTCATATAACGAACCCCAACGTGCGTTTGCTGCGTTCAAGCAATAACGTGCGTTACGTACAGGTACTACGAGCTGTGGACCAGCCAATAATGCGATTTCTTCATCAACATTTTCGGTGGTAATTTGAAAATCTTCTACTTCTGGTAATAAGTAGCCAATTTCAGTCAAGAAAGCTTTGTAAGCTTCTAATTCAAATGTATTATTGCGGTGCCATTCATCAATTTTAGCCTGAAGCTCATCACGCTTTGCGAGTAATGTTTTGTTCTTAGGGCTAAGATCGACAACGACTTGCTCAAAGTTTTTCCAGTATGTATCACTGTCCAAACCAGAACCTGGTAATGCTTCATTTTCGATGAAATCGTAAAGTTCTTTAGCAATCGCTAACTTGCCTTTTTGAATACGTGCAGTCATTGTCTTTCCTGATATTGCTACTTTTTATACAAGAGATTCTAGTATACTGATTTATATTTAGCTGAATAGTATTATCACATTTCAAAATAACGATCATTTATTACAAGATGAATGACAACAATCATCATAAATCCTGATCAGAAACACGACACTATTACTCATCTAAATACACTTTTACAGTGTATAAAGTTTTTGAAATGTCGAAATTAGACTTAAGTTCAGATTTTGTTGTAAAAATCGACGTCAGTCTTATTGCAACCCTTCAAGATTAAGCCATGTTTATGACAAAATGTCGATAAAACCAACAGTCACATCTTTTCTATCATAAAAAAGCGCCTAGTTCTAGGCGCTTAAAAGATCAACTGATTTGATGTTTGGCTTCGGTGGCCTGTATCTGTCGATGTTCTTCATTTAAGTAATCATCAGACTGCATTTCCAATAAACGTGAACGTGTGCGTTCAATTTCAAATGCCAGTTTTTCGCCCTGATAAATTTCAATAATCGAATCTTCAGAAGTCAGTAATAACTTGACACCACGATCATAAAATTCATCGACCAAATAAATAAAACGACGTGTTCCTTCAGACAAGAAGTCTGTTAAATGCGGTACATTGCTCACCAAAACCGTGTTGTAGATGTTGGCAATTTCAATAAAGTCTGCAGGACTACGCGGTTTAAAGCACAGTTCTGAAAATTCACACCACAACACATCTTCAGTATGCGCAATTGTTTCAACAATACGTTGGTTGATAATAATTGGCTCAGAAGAATAATGTTGTGTATTACTCAAAGCACTGAAACGCTGTGCCATCCAGTTTTGATTATCATGCGTTAAAGGCGATTTAAATAATTGCGCCTGTTTCAAAACACGTAAGCGATAATCTACACCAGCATCGACATTTAGCACTTGGCAATGTTTTTTGACCATTTCAATGGTTGGAATAAAACGATCTCGATGGATACCATTTTTATATAAACCGTCTGGGGCGATGTTAGATGTTGCCACCAAAGTAATGCCACGATGGAATAATTTTTGGAACAAGTCACTCAGAATCATCGCATCAGTCACGTTAGATACGAAAAATTCATCGAAACAAATCACCACTGCATCTTTATAAATTTGGTCTGCAACAGAATCGAGCGGGTTACGCTGCCCTGAAAGTTTGTTCAGTTCACGATGCACATGCTGCATAAAGTGGTGAAAGTGCATACGTGTTTTACGTCTAAATGGAATCGAGTCGTAAAACTGATCCATGAGCCATGTTTTACCACGACCTACACCACCCCACATATAAACACCCTGTGGTGCTGTTTGGCGGCGGAAACGGCGGAACGCTTTTTTTGATGCTTTATAGCGTTGAATTAATTCCTGCCACACACGCTCAAGTTCGTGTACAGCCTGCGCCTGCGCATCATCTGGCATAAATTGTCCAGAGGCTAACGCTTGTGCATAACGCTCCGCAGGCGATAATGGAGTAAAGGCTGTGGTTTGTGGCGAATTAAAATCAGACATATTCATCAGTACTTATTTGGGCAAATAGATTATAACGAAGATCGAATCACGAGATATAGCACTTTGGCATAGTTTGCAAAAAACTTAGGCTATTTTGTATATTGGCGTGGACTTTGTCCAAACCACCGCTTAAAGGCATGATTAAATGCTGCGGGTTCTGAATAACCAAGTAACTCTGCAATCATTTCAATTGAATATTCCTGATATTCAATTAATCGCAATGCTTTATCTTTGATGAGATCTTCACGAATTTGTTTATAACTGGTGTTCAGTTGTTGCAGTTGATGGCGCAATGTCCGTTCAGGAATTTGCAAAGCATGTGCTGTTTCTGCCATGCTCGGCATACTGCCCTGTTGTAACTCCAAATAATCTTTTACGCGCTGCACTACCGAAGGCGCATCATCTTCAAGTTTAAGTCGCTCTAACTCAATCACACACTTGGCTTCATAACTGCTAAAAGTGACTGCATCGGCAGAGGGAATACGTGCTGTGAGAACTGCATCATCAAACCAAAATGCTGCTTGTGATTGATTAAAAACAATATCTTGACCGTAATAATCATAAAAAGTTTGCAAAACTTCACTTTGCTGCGGCTGTACAAATGGCAATTCTATGCGAATACGTGGCGCACTCATCCCCATCATTTTATATAGGTCTTGAATAAATTTGAATGTGCCTGAAATTTCACACTGCGCACGTAATACACCTAAACTACTATGTAAATCATTGGGTTGATAACACAATGCAATATGTCGCGTGCTATGTTGTAAACTTAGTTTCCCGCTTAAATGCGTCAATCCCTGATATTGAATCCCTTTTTCTAATGCAGTGGCAATATCTGGACTGGTCACCAATAACATCAATAAAGGACCATAACCTGCCAAAGCATAATGCTGTCCAATAAACAGCCCCATTTCAGGTTCTACATCTTCACCAATGACTTTTAGAATATCCCATTCCAAACTCGGATGAATGATTGAACTGGTATCTAGCGCATCTGCACGCAAGCCGATACTTTGCAATTTTGCATCGACATCAACGCCTGCTTTACGCATGCCTTGTATTAAATACATTAAGCCAAGTATGGATCTTTTCATAAAATGAACAGTGCGAAACGGAATATCCTTTTTACCCGATTCGTCCACAGATAGAAATTGCCGAAAATATCAATTTTTATGTCAGCACGATCATGTTACCGCATGCTGGCTTATTCTATCCTGACTCAAACAAACTCAAATCAAACAAAATAAATATAAGGATATCTTCATGCAGGATGCAGCAGCGTATTATCAAGTCGCAATTATTGGTGCAGGCTTTGGCGGATTAACCATGGCGATTCGTTTACTACAACGCAATATTCATAACTTTGTGATTTTAGAAAAGTCTGATGAAGTGGGTGGTACTTGGCGTGAAAATCAATACCCTGGTGCGGCTTGTGATGTGCAGTCGCATCTGTATTCATTGTCATTTGCACCCAAAACTGACTGGTCAAAACGCTATGCCGAAGCACCAGAAATTTTTCAATATATTCAAGATGTGGTGCAACAATTTAATCTGCGTGAATATTGCCAATTTAACAGCGAAGTGGTGCATACCGAATACCATGAAAAAGACTGTGTATGGCATGTTGCGTTAAAAGATGGCAGACAATTGAGTTGCCAATATTTAGTCTTTGCTTCTGGCCCACTGCATGTGCCACAAATCCCGCACATTAAAGGCATTGAAAAGTTTCAGGGCAAGGTTTTTCACTCGTCTCAATGGGATCATCAATACAACTTAAATAGCAAAGTTGTGGCATCTATTGGCACAGGCGGCAGCGCGATTCAATACATTCCTGAAATTGCACCTCAAGTTAAACAGTTATATGTCATGCAACGTACAGCTGCATGGGTCATTCCACGAGATGAACGCAAATATCTGAATATTGAGAAAAAACTGTTTAAACAAGCAGACTGGTTTAGAAAATTGCATCGTGCGCGTTTGTATTGGTCGAATGAATCACGTGCAATTCCAATCATGCAACCTAGCGTGATGAAATATACCCAAAAACTGGCAGAAGCCTTTATTCGTTTTCAGGTCAAAGACAAACAATTGGCACAAAAACTCACGCCTGACTACATTATGGGATGTAAACGTATTTTAGTGTCCAATAAATACTTCCCAACTTTTAACCGTGACAACGTCGAATTAGTGACTGATGCAATACAGGAATTGACTGCAGACAGCATCATCACCAAAGATGGTAAAATGCGAAAAATTGATTGTCTGATTTATGGCACAGGCTTTATTACCGATCCGCGTATCTATCTACAGCCATTTAGCTGCATTGGTGAACATGGCGTTGAATTAAAACAGGCATGGAAAGATGGCGCAGAAAGCTATTACGGCATTAGCCACAAAGGTTTTCCGAACCTGTTTCAGTTGCTTGGGCCAAATACAGTTTTGGCGCATAACTCGGTTATTTTTATGATCGAATCGCAAGTCGATTACATTCTGCAAATGATGGATTTGGTGGCACAATCACAGAGCAATGCAATTGTAGTAAAAGATCAAGTACAAGATCAATTTAACCACGATGTGCAAGACATGCTAAATAACACGGTTTGGCAATCTGGCTGTGTAAGTTGGTATCAACAAGATGGTGGAAAAAACTTTGCACTTTGGCCAACCTATACTTGGAAATATTGGCTAAAAACCAAGTCGCTGCATCCGAGTGATTTCAGATTAATCAGTAAAGCGGCATAAATTTCCGCTTTTAAAAGCAAACTGGCATAATCAACAGGTTTTTATCTATCTCCCACCTGTTGATCTCATGCAATCTCTTTGGCTGATTTTCCAATTACTCTGCTGTTTATGTCTAGGCTTTGTACTGGCAAAACGCCTCCCTCGAATAATCGAAAAAATTGCGTTTCAACTGCTTCCATATTTTAGCTATATCCTGCTAATTGCAATTGCGATGGAATTTTCACAAACGCTCGGTTCACTACAGCAGCCATCGCATATTCTATCTACAGCTTTACAGATTGCATTTGCTACATCAATTGGTGCTTTTCTGTGTTGTTATTTGCTTTACAAAGGTTTGGGGCTGCAAGCAACGCAAGGCAAAGTTTCATTACAGTTGTTGATTCAATCCTGCATCAACATCAGTTATGCCTTTTTTGCACTTTTGGCAGGCTACGTGCTGCATCTACTTTTTAGTGCTATGGATTTCCAAGTTCAGATCAACACTTGGTATTTACTGTTGCTGTTTATGTGGATGATTGGACTCGATCTCGCTTATTCGCCTTTAGATCGTTCTTGGCTGAATTGGAAAATTTTAATGGTGCCCGTAGGCTGTATTTTCGGTTCAGTTGCAGGGGTACTACTTTGCGCACTTTGGCTCCCCATCGCTCTACAAGATTTGCTTATGCTCTCACAAGGTTATGGATTTTATTCCATGAGCGGGATTGTGGTGTCGGAACTTCGCAATGCCGAATTGGGTAGTATTGCGTTAATGAATGATTTATTCAGAGAGATTTTTGCGATATTGCTGATGTATATTTTGGGATGGCGTTATCCACGTGCTGCAATTTCTGCCGCAGGCGCAACTGCCATGGACGTCACTTTGCCCATGGTAAAACAAGCCTGTGGCAACGATTTTATTCCACATGCCATGGTCAGTGGATTTGTATTGTCAATCCTTGCACCCATTGCTGTAAGTGTATTGGCTGCTATTTAAAAAGAATCAACAATTGTCCTCTCTCCCTCTGGGAGAGAGTTGGAGAGAGGGTTTGCGCTCTATTTAGGCGAGAGTTAGAGAGAGGGCTTATCTCCCTTTTAGAGAGTCAGCGATAGTAAAATTAAAGCGTCGCTAAAATATCTTTCAAAGTCTGACGTGGATTTTCAGATTTTGTAATTGGACGACCAATCACCAAATGCGTAGAACCATCCAGCATAGCTTGTTTGGGAGTCACAATACGTTTTTGATCATCGGCATTTGAGCCTTCAGGACGAATCCCTGGAGTTACTAAGGCAAAATCCTGCCCTAAGATTTCACGCAACATTTTGGCTTCTTGCGCAGAACACACCACACCATCTAAACCACTTTCTTGAGTGAGTTTAGCTAAACGCTGAACTTGCTCAAAAGGCTCAATATCTAAACCTAAATCTTTTAAATCTTCACGCCCCATAGAGGTTAGTACAGTCACTGCAATCAGTTGAGTCTGATAATTCCCTGCTTTTAAACGCTCCACACAGGTTTCCATCATTTTACGACCACCTGAGGCATGCACGTTGACCATCCATACGCCTAAATCTGCTGCAGCACATACAGCCTGAGCCGTTGTATTTGGAATATCGTGAAATTTCAAATCTAGAAAAACCTCAAAACCTTTGTCATGCAAGGCTTTCACGACTGCAGGACCTTCATGGGTAAATAACTCTTTACCAACTTTTACTCGACATAATGCAGGGTCTAATTGTTCTGCAATGGTTAAGGCGTCATATTGGCTTTTAGCATCGAGGGCAACAATGATACTCAAGAGAATTACCTATGGATTTGACAAAGAGTCGTTATTATAAAGTGATTCGTGCCAAGCAGATAGTCAAAAAGACAGCTTATCCCCCATCGCAGCGATAATCAGCCATTCGTCAAAGGCACACATAAAAAAACACCCCAAGATAACCTTGAGGTGTTGATGATCAATTCGCTCAACAGAGCAAATTAAAGTGCATTAGAAGAACGATCTTCAGTATGCACATCTAATACCGTTTTTTCATGACGAGTATGCGCAGCAGCTTCAGCAGCAGCCAGTTGAGCTGCATGAATTTGCTCTTTGCGTAGGTATTCAATATCTTTACGTAGTCGCTTAATTTCCCAACTATTTTGGAATACACGGAAAACCTGCACGCCCAACAATAACCCTAGCACCAAACCAAGTGCCAATGTAATCAGTAGCAATAGACCCAAACGCATTGCAGGCACTTGAGTAAATAACAGGTCAACTGAAAGTTCAGTGCCGTTTTGCAAAACCAATGCCAGAGAATATCCAAATAGAATAACTAAAATAGCGACTAGAACGTAACGCATAAACACCCCTAGGAATTTTATTTATTTACAGACTCGTTTACTGCATCACGTAGTGCTTTACCCGGTTTAAAGTGCGGTACAGCTTTAGCCGCAACTTCTACAGACTTACCTGTTTTTGGGTTACGACCTACACGTGGTTCACGGTGATGCAATGCAAAACTACCGAATCCACGAATTTCAATTCGGTTATCTGCCGATAGTGATGCAATCATTTGATCAATCATGATCTTCACAGCTTCTTCCACCAATGGCTCAGCCAAATGTGGATTTTTCAAAGCAATTCGTTCTATCAAATCAGACTTATTAAGTGCTTCAGTAGTCATCTGCGACCTCTTTAATTATCAAGCTACTTTTACCTAAACTGATAATAACCTGTTTAAATACAAAACGGTAGCGTAATAATTGAATACTACGCTACCGTTTACAGTATTTGTGTAAAAAGTATGTGCTAATTTACATTAACCATACAGTTTACCCGCAACTTAGTTGCCCATTTGAGCTTTGATCAAGTCACCAATTGTCTTAGGACCATTGTCTTGACCGCTAGTTGCAGTTTTCAAGTTAGCAACAGCTTCTTTCTCTTCAGCTTCGTCTTTCGCTTTGATAGACAAGTTGATAGAGCGAGATTTACGGTCTACGTTGATGATTTTCGCTTCAACTTCTTGACCAACTTCCAAGAACTTAGTTGCATCTTCAACGCGATCACGGTTGATTTCAGATGCTTTAAGTGTTGCTTCAACTTCGTCAGCTAACTTAACAGTTGCGCCACGAGCATCAACAGCAGTTACAGTACCTTTAACCAAAGCACCACGTTCGTTAGCAGCTAAGAAATCGTTGAATGGATCGCTGTTCAATTGCTTGATACCAAGGCTGATACGGTTGCCTTCAGCGTCTACAGAAAGGATAACCGCTTCAACAGTGTCACCTTTCTTGTAACGACGAATAGCTTCTTCGCCTTGCTCGTTCCAAGAAATGTCAGACAAGTGAACTAGGCCATCGATACCGCCTGGTAAACCGATGAAGATACCGAAGTCAGTGATTGACTTGATTGTACCTGAAACTTTTTCACCTTTGTCGTGGTTCTTAGCAAACTCTTCCCATGGGTTAGCACGAGTTTGTTTGATACCAAGAGAAATACGACGACGCTCTTCGTCCACTTCAAGAACCATAACGTCAACTTCGTCACCAATCTGAACAACTTTAGATGGGTGGATGTTTTTGTTAGTGTGGTCCATTTCTGAAACGTGTACTAAACCTTCAACGCCTTCAGCGATTTCTGCGAAACAGCCGTAGTCAGTTAAGTTTGTTACGCGAGCTTTAACGATAGAACCTTTAGGATAACGGCTCATGATCGCTAACCATGGATCTTCGCCTAATTGCTTAAGACCTAAAGATACGCGGTTACGCTCTTTGTCAAATTTAAGTACTTTAACAGTAACTTCTTGACCCACTTCAACCACTTCTGATGGATGCTTGATACGTTTCCAAGCCATGTCAGTGATGTGAAGAAGACCGTCAATACCGCCAAGGTCAACGAATGCACCGTAGTCAGTAAGGTTCTTAATCGTACCAGTAACAGTTTGACCTTCTTCAAGCTGAGCAAGAAGCGCTTCACGGTCAGCTGAAGATTCAGCTTCCATAACTGCACGACGAGATACAACAACGTTGTTACGTTTAGCATCAAGTTTGATAACTTTGAACTCTAACTCTTTACCTTCAAGGTGAGTTGTGTCACGGATAGGACGAGTGTCTACCAAAGAACCTGGTAAGAACGCACGAACTGGACCGATGTCTACAGTGAAACCGCCTTTAACTTTACCAGAGATAACACCAGTAACGATTTCGCCGTCTTCAAAGATTTTTTCAAGTTTAGTCCAAGTTTCAGCACGTTTCGCTTTTTCACGTGATAAAACAGTTTGGCCCATACCGTTGTCAAGTGCTTCAACAACAACATCAACGGTGTCACCAACTTGAACTTCAAGTTCGCGTTGTTCGTTTAAGAATTCAGCGCGGTCAACAACGCCTTCTGATTTAAGGCCAGTATCAACTGTTACCCAGTCAGAGTCGATGCTTACTACAACGCCTTGGATGACAGCACCCTTTTCAACGTTGAGGTTTAATTCGCTTTCTTCAAAGAGGGCTGCAAAAGATTCGGTCATGATATACCTGATAAAGTCAGCGGTCTTGGATCAGACAAGGCCGGTTTAGTTAAGCGTCTACATAGTCCGTATAGAACTGATCAAGCTATGCGTTCGCTGAATAGGTTTATTTCACGCGGTTAAGCGCGGCAAATAGCAAGCTTCTGATCGACATAAGCCGTCATTAATGCAAACACTTCATCAATGTTCAACTCAGAACTATCAATGATGTAAGCATCTTCTGCGGGCTTGAGCGGAGCAACTGTGCGCTCCATGTCTCGTTTGTCGCGAGCCTGTATATTCGCTAAAATGTCGCTTATTTTAGCATCCAGCCCCATACCCTGCAACTGTTTTACTCGTCTTTGTGCACGTGACTCTGCCGAAGCAGTTAAATAAATTTTAGCCTGCGCATTTGGGAAAATACTGGTCGCCATATCGCGTCCATCTGCAACCAAGCCTGGTGCTTGGGCAAAGGCATGCTGACGTGCAAGTAATGCTGTGCGCAATTCAGGTACTGCCGCAACTTTTGAGGCATATTCCCCCACACGTTCGGTACGTATGGTTTGCGTGACATCTTCACCATCAAGCAACACTTGTGTGCCATCTGGCTGGGTCACAAATTGAATATTGAGCTGTGTTGCAATGGCAACGCATTGACTCAGTTCAGTATCAAGTTGATCTAGCAAATTCTGCTTATGTAACGCCAAACCCAACAAACGATACAACGCACCAGAGTCGAGTAAATGAAACTGATAATATGCTGCCAATTTTGCCGCGAGTGTGCCTTTACCTGAACCGCTAGGGCCATCAATGGTAATAATTTGAACCGTCATGCTGTTTCCGAAATGATTAGAGAGATTTTGCGAGTTTGGATAAACCAATTTTAATTGCAGTTTTCAACTGCGCAAGAATAGCTTTGCTCACAAACGGAACTCGCGCTTGTAGCTCAATGCTATACGTGACCAAGGTTTTGTGATCTGCCACTTGCTGAAATTCAATGGTACCCAAATGATGTTTGATCAATGGATTTTTAATGATTTTATATTCAATCCGCTGATTCGGTTCAAGCACGGTAATTTGCTCTTGCAAAGGTTTAATTGGCCCAATCCCCATACGACGCACCGAACCTACACCATCTGGACGTTCAGGGTCAGCAGAGTCTTTAATGCGCACCACTTGCATTGGTGCAAACGCAATATTATAAGTTGCATGTTTAGAAAGTAATTCAAATACTTGCGCAACTGGCGCATTAAATTCTTTTTTAATTTGAATAGCGTGCATGGTTTGCCCTGATGATGAATGCTATGTTGTGTTTGATTTAGTTTAACGCAAATCAAGCCTAAAACTCAGAACTGGTTTTGATCATGGAGGTCATTTATCAACTATTGCTGCTTTTGTTGTTTCTTTTGCGCACGGCGCATCTTAAAAAAATCACTCAACTGGGCTGAACATTGCTGCTCTAAACAACCTGATTGATACTCAAAAATATGATTGTAATAGCCTGACTCTAAAAGCTTTCTAGCACTGATCAATGAGCCGGCTTTGGGTTCAGTTGCTCCAAATACCACACGTTTGATTCGCGCATGAATGAGCGCACCCACACACATGGTACAAGGCTCCAGTGTGACATAAAGCGTGGCATCTTCAGGCAAACGATAATTTTGAATATGATCACATGCTGCACGGATTGCCACAATTTCGGCATGTGCGGTTGCGTCGTGTAAGGAAATAGGCGCGTTATAACCCGCGCCAATCACTTGATTTTGACTAACGATGACAGCCCCCACAGGAATTTCCCCCTGTGCTGCAGCCAAAGCAGCCTGCGCATAGGCAAGCTGCATCCAGTCTTCATCACTATAGTTCTGTTCTGACATTTAAATATGAGTAAAAATCAATACGAATTAAATAATCTCGTATTGTTTCAATAACTCATTCCAGCTTTCAATGCTCGTCACAGGTGGATTGTCTGCAAAAATGGTTTTGAGCTGCACTGGCCCATTTTGCTGCCAAGCTGGTGCAAGGTCTTTATCGACCAAACGTGCGCGCACACCTTCGACAAAATCTGCGTGGCGAATTTTCCAGTCTGAAATTTGCGTTTCCAGTTCAAACACTTCATTCCAAGCGTGAACCTTCTTACCCCATTGCCATAGTAACCACGTTAAAGCTGCTGTGGTTGGTGAACCTTTTTGCAAGTTTTCACTGGCTTGACGTAACCAATCGCTACGTGCATCGCTTAGACCAATGATGGATTCATAATCACTTTCAAAACTCACACCACGGCACACGCTTTGAATCACATCCAAAGAATTCTGTAGCGGCCCAGGCCCTACAGGACGGTGCATGCTGTTCAAGGTATCATCAATGGCACGGAAGTCACCTGCAGGGTAATGATTCCAGTCAATATTAATGACTTTTTCTAATACAGAAGCGCGTTGTGCATCACAAATATGGGTTGCCCAACCAATACCATACGCACCTGCAGCAGTCATAATTGAACCCGTTAAACCTGTGAACAAGCCAATCGCACCACGGTCAGCCAAGAAACGAGTTGCCCCTACATCTGGGTATAAACCAATGTTAATTTCTGGCATAGCTAAACGTGAATACGGTGTCACCAAACGGAATGGTGCAGCCATAAATAGACCTAAGCCACCACCCATGACATAACCTTCACCCCACACTAAAACAGGCTTGGCATAGTTATGTAGCAACAAGTCCAACGCATATTCTTGCTCAAAGAATTTATTGGCAGTTGCAACCTCATCATTAATGACAAGCTGACGTAATTTACGCACATCACCGCCTGCACAAAATGCTTTTGGTGTGGTCGAATCTAGCCAAATTGCTTTTACGCTATCATCGGTATGAAAGTCTTCAAATACTGCCAATAATGCAGAAACAATAGATTCATCTAAAGCATGCAAAGATTTTGGGCGATTCAAACGTACAATGCGCCAACCGTTATTTGCTTCTTCGACAATTAAATCCGGATGATATTCTTTAGAAATGGGAGAATGTGTCATGCGTCCAGCTGCCAGTCTATAGGCTCAATGCCATTTTGTTTAAGATAATTATTTGATTTTGAAAATACTTTACATCCAAAAAAACCACCGCGGTTTGCTGCCAATGGGGATGGATGCGCTGCCTTCAAAATCAGATGTTTATTTGGATCTATACGTTGTCCTTTACGTTGTGCATACGCGCCCCACAAAATAAACACAATATGCTCACGTTGTTGATTTAACACATCAATCACATGATCTGTAAAATCTTCCCAACCCTGCTTTTGGTGCGAGGTTGGTTGTCCTGCTTCTACCGTTAACACGCTGTTGAGCAGCAATACCCCTTGCTCTGCCCAATGGGTTAAATCACCGTGTCTTGGAATAGGCACACCTAAATCTGTATGTAACTCATGGAAAATATTACGCAAAGATGGTGGCAATGCAACCCCTCTTTGTACAGAAAAACTAAGTCCATGTGCCTGATTAGGTCCATGATAAGGGTCTTGCCCAATAATCACGACTTTCACCTGATTTAAAGGCGTGGTATTTAGAGCATTAAATATCAGTGAACTTGGTGGATAAATCACCTTATTCTGTTGTTTTTCCTGCAACAAAAAATCGCGTAGCGCATCCATTTGTGGACTCAATAAAAATTCAGCTAGATTGTATTTCCAACTCTCATCTAACTGAACTTTATTTAAGCTCGCATATTGCTGCTCAGTAAAAGACATACCGCTATCAATCCTTGTTGATGTCTAATGATGTGATTTAAAGTTTAACTTGTAACTCGACATTCGGGTTTTGGAATGTCATCCCCTGTTTTAATTTTTCATACATTTGTGGGTCTGACCATTCTGTCTGTACTTGCTCAGAGAAATGAATTTGATCCAGACTTAGCAATCCCATCTGCGCATTTTCAATATCTTCCAAAAAGCTTTGTGCATAGCCTGTATCAGTTTCATGTACAATCACAGAATAGACTTCTACATCACCTTCCCCATTTTGTGTGATGGTTGATGCCAAAACTTGTTGTGCCAAATAAAAGAAAATACGTGAAAACTGCTCTGCTGATGGCGATACTGGTAAAGATACCCAACGTGCGCTGAACGTTTTGCAGGCTTGAATATATGCAGGGTCATCCTGCTCCCAAAAACAAATGGCATGATCGAAGGCATCAAATAATTCTTTGATTACACCTTTAAGCAAACCAAAGTCATACACCATTTGTCCATGATCAAGTTTTGAAGCTTTCAGTAATAATTCTACTTTATAGCTATGACCATGAATCGAGCGCTTACAGCGGTCTGAAGTGCAATTACGCACAATATGCGCATTTTCAAACTTAAATAACTTTCGAATTAACATGGGTCTTAACGTCATCAAAATATTTGGGGGATATTCTTTTTAATTATAATGCAAAACGTGAACAATAAGCCAATTTTAGCCCGCAGATTGCCAGACAAAAATCGTAATGATCAGTTTCAGTACAGATATGCAATGCATTTGCATCCGAATAACAGCAACTAAGTCAAGGTTAATGCTAATACTTAAAATGGCGCCAGACTTCGCCCACTGACATTGATAGATTTTTCGCTACGCACCAAATCACTGCTAAATTGACGTTTGCGCTCGCCCAATACCACTTCAATTTTGGCTTTAAAATAATGGGATTGCACACCCAATAAACTTGTAAATTCATTGCGTATCGCGCTATCGACAGCTTGAAAGCCATCTAACTCCCACAAAGCATTTACATTGCTAAAGTGCTCTAAATTGGCATTACGACGATCAAGTAGATTTTGCACAGCAACCACATCCAATTTTTCATCAAAGCTCGCCAAAACTAAAGCAGGTGCGGTATTAATATTGATAGTGGTATCTCGTTTTGGCAAGGCACTCACATAAGGTGCAATTTGCTGATACTTCGCACCTTCAAAACCACGGACTTGTTTTAATTCTTCCGCACTATGAAACAAGCTATTGGGCGGTAAATAAGGAATTGGCAAACCTTGGTAATAACTCGACTCTGCACCCATAGCACCACTCGGTTCATCATCTGCATCTTGCCAATCAATCACAGCTTCACTTAATTGCGCAGGTAGCCCAACACGCTGCAATAATTTTTCAAAATATTTTTTTGCTTTTTCGTTTACTTGATCTTCGGTTGTCAGCAAACTATTTAAATTAAATTTCCCTGACTCATCTTGCAGCACGCCCGATACATAACCATCTTCGACTGGAAATGGCGGCATCGGTTTTGCCCAGTTCTCTTGTAAGTGATCAACTTGGCCTGCATTTTCAGCATCATCTTGCAGTAATTCTGCAAAAAATACTTCAGCACTTTTGGCATATAACAATGCCTGATTTTGACGCATCAAATAGGCGGTATTTTCACTGGTGTACATTTGCCGCTTGGCAATGGTCGCTGCCAAAATCGTAGCTAAGGCAACCAACATCAAAATCGTAATCAAGGCGATGCCTTGTTGTGATTTGATGATGCTACCTAAGCGCTGAGTCGATTTTGAATACATTGCCACTGTGCCTTTAATTGTCTTTCTTCTTTAAAAAATCAGTCTGCAATAAGCTAAATATCCATTCGTATTGCACGTCACGCACGGTTAAATTTATTTTTATTCCTTTCGGGAGTAGCCTTAATTGTTCAGTTTGCTGAGGATCAATATTGCTTTCAGGCCAACTACTTAATTCATTTGGATTCAATACCATAATCTCAAAGGCTTCAACTTCATCCAACATCACGCTCGACTCAGGCTGATCATTGCCCGTTTGATGCAAATTACGATATTTTAAACGATACAATTTTTTTTCATCGGCACGATATTGATATTCAACACGCTCATGGGGTGAAATACCCTGCTGCAAAGGATCGGTCACCCCTGTTTTACTGAAATTAAAGCGTCCATTTTGTAAAACTAAAGCAGGTTGTTGCTGCCCTTTAACATTGGCCGTTAATGGAACAGCCTGCATCGTGTCACGTAAAATTTGTTGATAGCTTTCTTGCAACTGCTCTAAATTGGCTTCATGCATCGCATTGCGATCTTTGACTTTGGCGAGATAATCAAATACTTTCCAACCCAAAGCAGACAGCACTGCAAAAATTGCAATAGCGACTAGCAACTCAACTAAAGTGAAGCCTTTCTTTGTACTCATGATTGCTGCTCACGGGCATTAAAAAACACCAAAGAAGTCACTCCTGCTTCAACTTGTCCTGTGTCTTGATTATACAAACTGATTTGAAGATCGACACGTTGCACATTCGGACTAATGGTTGGCTGTGTGGACTTGTCAATTTGCCATGTTTCGCCCTGTTGTGTCACTTGCTTTGACTCTGTTCCACTTAACCATTGCCGATTCATTTCCATCAATGCCACTTCATTCAAAGCCACAAATTGTGCTTTGGTTCTTAAAATTGCATTGGCGGTGGATTGGGTATATTGCATCGCCACTTTGGTCATTGCCATAGCTGCTGTTGCAAAAATTGCCAAAGCCACCATAACTTCAAGTAGTGTAAATCCTTTAGCTTTCATGGATTTTTCCTAAATGATCGACCTCTATTTCCGCACCTACAGGACGCTGTTCTAAATAGAACTGAATACGCACAGGTTTGGCTTCACCATTGCCCAGCCAAATCAGTGCGGGTGCATTACCTTGCAGCAACTCACTATTGTTAGCATTCGGATAGCTTTGTTCTAAAGATAAAATTTGGATAGAAACTTGTTCAGGCAACGTTCTGCTTTTAAATTCGCCATAGTTTTGCCATTTTTGATTATTTTGCAGGGTTAATTGTTGTTCTGAAGCATAAGGCTGATATTCCAGTACATCATATCGCGCAGGTGAAACATCGGTTGCTTGATGCAAATTGAGTGCAAAAATACGCGCTTGATCATTGGCTTCACGATTCAGTTTACGCAAATCCAATAAAAACACTTCCCGCGCCTGCATGGCTTTACGCTGATCAACACCACCGATATTCATTAAAACCAGCGATGCCATAATCGCCATAATGACTATCACCACCATCAATTCAATGAGCGTAAAACCGCGAACCGAAGATAGTGGTGTGTTCATAGCGTATTAATTCAATTGCTCGAAAGATTGTGCTTGTTTGGGCATCGCCAACGCTTGATCGATATAGGCCACACGTAAAGTATCCCGGGAACCTAAATAACGCTGATAGAAACTTGAGTTTAAAATGGCTGCCGCACCATGCGTAAGTGCCCAAATTGAAGCCAGATAATCACGCACTTCCATGTGACTATTAATAGATTCCAAATATTGTTCAGTCATACGGATAATGATGCGTAATCGGCTTTTACGAACCTGATATAGTTCACTAAACAACAAGCCAATGCCAACACCCGTTGTAGAAAGGCGTTCTTCAATTTGATGAAAAAGCACAGTACGTTCAGGATGATGTAAGTGATGCAGCATAAAAAATGCTAGATGTTCAGGAAACTGTTTTTCCGCATCTTTAATCATTTCTAGCAACATGCGCTCATTACGAATAATAAGCAACATATATAGTTCATCTTTACTTTGAAAGTGTTTATATAGAGTACCTTTGGCCAAATCCAGTTCTGCTGCCAAAGCATCAAGGGTCATTCCTGCTTCACCATTTTCCAAAAGCAACTGCTCTGCCACTTGGAAAATTAACGTTTCTCTTGCTCGAAACTGAGCCTGACGATCCATCTTCACCCGATAAACTCTCTTTTCACTATTCAATCAATGGAAATTTTTAATATCACCAGAACATTAAATTTTTGCATCATTCCACTATGCAAATTAATGTCCTTTGAGCAGGTTTTCAAAGTTTTGTGTTGTTATGAAAGCCATTTCCTCTAAGGACTTATCATATACATCACTTAGGGCTTTGGCTACATACGGAACGTATTTTGGCTCATTTGTCTTACCGCGATATGGCACAGGTGCCAAATATGGACTATCAGTTTCAATTAAGACACGGTCTAAAGGTACTTGCTTAGCCACATCACGTAAATCTTGCGCATTTTTAAAGGAAACAATGCCTGAAAACGACACATAATAACCACAATCTAACACCGCTTTGGCGGTTGCCCAGTCTTCAGTAAAGCAATGTAATACACCATGCGTCGATTTTTCCGCACGGATAATATCTACTGTATCTTGCTTGGCAGCACGGGTATGTACCACCACAGGTTTTTTTACAGCTTGTGACGCATGAATATGCCGTGCAAAACAGGCTTTTTGCTCTGCGACAAAATCGGTACTGTGAAAATAGTCCAAACCTGTTTCGCCCAAAGCCCAGACTTTGTCTGCTTGTGCTAAAGCAATCAGTTGCTCGGTGGTGGCACGCGCCATATTTTCAGCATTTTCACAAGGATGCACACCCACGCTATAACCAACATCGGCATGGCGTGCTGCAATTTTTGACAATGCAATATGATCGTCTAAATCGACAGAGATACCCATAATTTTAGACACACCCGCTAGGCGTGCCTGTGCAATTGCTGCATCTAAGTCACCATCATAAGGGCTTAAATCCAACATCGTTAAATGACAATGTGTATCTACAAACACGATTTTTTCCTAAAAGCAAACAACCTACATAGTGTAACTGTTACGGTTGTCAGACTTAAGCCCCGCAAGGATTCTTTCGGCTTCAGATTTGTAATAAACGCCTTTTTCACCGCTCAGTTGAATGCCAAAGCCCTGCAATTTGATGCCGTTTTGCTTTTGCGAAATCCAGATGACTTTTCCTGTAAGTGGAATTTTTTGTGATTGTTCAGGCAAAGTTGCAAGCACGAAGATTTCTTCACCCATTTTTACAGGTTGTTTTGAGGGTACAAATAAGCCACCGCCCACAACGTATGGCATATAACTTAAATATAGCGTTTCGACATCAGGAATATTGGCCTGAATAATACCGCCCATACGTGGTTGCATCATGTTCCCCTTAAATATTCATCAACTTAATACATAATTGATCAAGCACTAGATTACTTTGCACGTTTTGCTCAAGCATTGGCTTGGCTTGCTGTAATTCTGCATATAAACCAAACAGACTTTCTAAGTCATATTGTTCAGCCAAATGCTGCAAAGCGGTGCTTAAATCCAAATTTTTAATGCTTTGATTTAGCTTGACACAAATTAAATCACACAACAAGTATTCAAACATCTGACTAAAATCAGTAAAGCTCAGCGCCTTGTTCCACTTGGTTGCGATTGCCATCGGCATATTTTTTTGCGTTACCAGTTTAGACCAGTCTTTGAGAAAATCTGTACGCTGTTCTAGCCATTCTGTCTGTGCCAACTGCAAAGCCTGCAACGGCATTTGATTAGACAAATTCATCAACAATTGCTGTTTGTTCGCATCTAAATCGGGCAAATGCTGCTGCAAATATGCCGTAGCCTGTGCAGCATCAATACGGTCTAAAGCAAAATGCTGCAAACGGCTACGAATGGTTGCAGGTAATTTAAGATAATGATCTGCCAGCAAAATAATCACGATGCGATCACCCGGTTCTTCGAGGGTTTTCAGCAACGCATTGGAAGATGCAATATTTAAGGCTTCAGCAGGTTCAATCACAATCACCCGCCAGCCATCTACCGTTTGCTGGACAAAAGGTAATAAATCACGGATCTTCTCGATCTTAATTTTCGCGTTTTGCTTTTTATTCTCTTCATCGGTGCTGATATAGACATAATTCGGATGTGTATCTGATTTTAACCACTGACAACTGCTACATTCACCACAAGGCTGTGACTGCACATCACGCTGTTGGCATAAAATCCAAGCCACAAATTGCTGTGCAAAGGCTTCTTTACCACAACCCTGTTTGCCAAAAAACAATAAACCATGCCCCATTTTGGGAAATCGCCCTGTCAGGTTTTCCCAAACTTGTTGCTGCCAAGGATATACTTGTCCAATTACATCACGTTGCATGGTCGGTGATTCACTTACTCAAAATGGGCAATATCCATTGCATTTAAACGGTCTAAGTCTGCTTGGGTATCTACACCCGGTGGTAAATTGGCTTCTGCAACTGCAATGGCAATACGATGTCCATTTTCCAAGACACGCAATTGCTCTAGGCTTTCCAGCTTTTCCAATGTTCCCATTTCCCAAGTCACATATTCTTGCAGCAATTCCACACGGTACGCATACAAACCTAAATGGCGATACGCATGTGCATGCAATTGTGGTGTCGCTGCTTTCGCACCATCGCGGTCATAAGGAATCGTGGCACGGCTAAAATACAAAGCCTGATTGTATTTAGACATGACCACTTTAACAATGCTGTCGCGAGTAAATTCATCTAGTTGCTGAATCGGCTCACATAGCGTAGACATCGAGCATTCAGGTTGAGCTTCTAACAACTGCGCCACTTGTTGCACCAATTGCGCAGGCAAAAGTGGCTCATCGCCCTGCACATTGACGATAATATCGTTTTTATCCCAACCTTTAATGCGCGCCACTTCACTTAAACGATCTGTACCTGATGGATGGTCTGCCGAAGTCAGCACTACATCTACACCTTCGGCACGGCATAATTCTGCAATACGAGCATCATCGGTCGCCACACACAAGTCATCAAAACCTGCCACTTTTTTTGCCTGATCAACCACACGTAAAATCATGGCACGACCATGAATTTCCAGTAAAGGTTTGCCTGGCAGGCGTGAACTAGCATAACGTGCAGGGATAACAATGTGCTTCATAATTTTCCTTATCATGGTCTTTCAGGCAGGTTTAAACCCAATTGTTTCAATTGTTGATGTAAGGTGACATAGCAGGCCGATGACAATACTGCATCTACAGGTACAACCCAAATTTCACGCTGAAAATCTGGATATTGTTTTAACAGAGGCAATAACTTTACTGCATCTTTTTCTGTGGTAATAATCGGTTGCGAATCTTCAAACTGCAAATCGGTAATTTCATAGTCATGGTGGTCTGGAAACTCATGGCATTGAAATTGGGTCACACCCATCGACTCTAAAGTTTTATAAAACCGCTCAGGAAAGCCAATGCCCACGACAGCATAAAAATTTTGGGTCGGATCAAAAATTAATTCTTGTGCGGGATGCAATAAGTATGGCGCTGCAACGGCCAAATGCATATTTAATTCAGAACTCGGTTGCGCTGCATGTTCAATCACCGTGGCATGCTCTAATCGAGATTTTGGTTCACGCAAATAACCTTCGGGCAATATTTTCTCGTTACCCAAACCACGATTATTATCTAAAACAATCCATTCCAATTGACGGTTTAAAGCCAAATGCTGCAAACCATCATCACTAATAATTAAATCCAATTCATGCTGTGCAAGTAACAATTCAATACTTTTTTGACGATTTGGCCCCACAGCCATCGGTACGCCTGTAGATTGCACAATCAAAGTCGGTTCATCGCCCACTACGTCAACATTAGCGTCAATGCTGACATAGGCTGGAAATGGGCCTTTTCCGCCATAACCACGGCTAATCACGCCAACACGAACATCTAAACTTTGTAGATATTTGACCAAGTGAATCAGCAAAGGGGTTTTGCCGCTGCCACCCACAGTAATATTGCCAATCACCATCACAGGTACGGGCGCGGTATAAGCGGTTTTAATACCTGAACGATATAAATTTTGATTGAGCAAACTCACACCACGGTACAATAAAGACAAGGGTCTAAGCACAACCAGCCATTTGGCCTGTTGCTGCCAAGCGTCCTGAATAAATTGTGCCAAAGCCATGAGTTAATGTTCCTCGAAGTTACGTTGATGCAACTGGAAGTACGCGCCTTTTTGCGCTATGAGTTCCTGATGAGTTCCTTGTTCTAAAATACGCCCCTGATCCATCACCACAATACGGTCAGCATTTTCAATGGTAGATAAACGGTGTGCAATGACAATGGTGGTACGGTCTTGCATGGCCGCATCAAATGCACGTTGAATAAAGTATTCAGATTCATTGTCTAAAGCACTGGTGGCTTCATCTAAAATTAAAATCGGTGCATTTTTCAAGATTGCACGTGCAATGGCAATACGCTGTCGCTGACCACCCGACAAATTCAAACCTTGCGCACCTAATGCTGTGTCGTAGCCTTGCGGTAAAGCCATAATAAAGTCATGTGCATAAGCCGCTTTGGCTGCAGCAATCACTGCTTCATCACTCGCACCTTCAAGCTGACCATAGGCAATATTTTCACGCACTGTACGGTTAAACAATACCACTTGCTGATTGACCATAGCAATTTGTGAACGCAGGCTATTCAGCTCAATGTCACGAATATCATGCTGATCAAACAAAATTTGCCCTGAAGATACTTCCTGAAAACGTACCAACAGATTGACCAATGAGGTTTTACCCGCACCTGAACGACCGACCAAAGCCACTGTCTCGCCTGCTTTGACATCTAGATTGAAATCATGAATGGCATGGTGTCCATCGGAATACACCAAATTCACATTTTTAAATTGCAAATTGCCTTTTAGGTCTGGTGTAAGCGTCCCGTGATTGTCTTCTTCAGGCATATCGAGCAATTCAAAAACCGAATGCGCTGCTGCCAAACCGCGTTGTAATTTTTCATTAATATCGGTAAGGGCTTTAATTGGTTTGCTCAACATACCTGCGGCAGTAATGTAGGCTACAAACTCGCCTGCTGAAATATCACGTAGAATTTCTGGGCGTAAGGCAATCCAGATAATAATTGCCAAAGCAATGGACATAATGAACTGCACCACAGGGCTGTTCAATTGCTGCACTGCCACCATCTTTAAACCACGACGCAGGTTTTCTAAAGAGTTTTCTTTAAATCGGCTTTGTTCATAGGTCTGACCACCAAAACCTTTGACGACCAAATTACCATTCACCGTTTCTTGCACCACGTGGTTTACATCCCCCATGGTGTCTTGTACTTGAATAGATAAACGACGCATGCGTTTTGCAGCTTTACGAATCAGCAAGCCAATTAATGGGCCAAATACCAAAATACAGAGGGTCAAACGCCAGTTGGTATACAGCAAATAGCCGAGCAAGCCGAGTGTAATCAAACCCTGTTGTACCAATGTACGCAGCGATTCTGTAGATGCAGCGGTCAACTGCTCTACGTTATACATAATTTTGGCAGTAATGTGCCCACTGGTATTATCTAAGTAATACTGTGCAGGTAAACGCAGCAATTTAGCAAAGACTTCCTGACGGATATTGAATACCAAATTACGTGAAATCACTGCGGTATAGTAACCGCCAATAAAAGTTCCCAAACCACGGAAAAACATCAGTGCAATGACTAATAGCGGAAATAGTGTGGTGAAAGATTGGTCACGCTCCTGAATGGCATTAATAATTTTTTCCAAGAGTTTTGCCACAGATACTTCTGTGGCTGCATTAATGGCGAAACCGATAATCACCAAGATTGCCAAGCCCCAAAATGGGAGCAAATATCTCAGAAGACGGCGATAGACCTGTAAATCCTTCTTCACTAATAACCTCGAGTTGGGACTTTCGTACTGATATTGATGTTGACGAAACCAAGTTGTCCTGCGACATCCATCACTCGAATCACATCTTGATGAGTGGCTTTGGCATCTGCAGCAATGATAAACATTAAATCACGTCGATCTTGAGAAATTTGTTTAATTGCTGTGCTTAAATCTGCCACTTCCTTAGTCGAAAGTGCCTGACCATTGACAGAATAATGCCCTGAAGAATCTACCACGACTTCAATTTTATGTTCATAAGATTTTGGTGGTACGCCTTGCGCATCTGGCAAAGTTAAATTCATACGGCTAAATTGGTTAAATGTGGTCGAAAGCAACAAAAACACCAAGATGAACAGTAAACAGTCAATCATTGGGGTCAGGTTAATATGAATATCTTCAACTTGCGAGCGTTTGAATTTCATAAACTCACCTTAGCTTACTTTTTTCACATCTTGCACATCCGCATCAAGCTGATGAGGTTGACTCTGATGAAATAATCCTGCGTGAAACAAAGTCGCTTGCTGCTCTAACTCAGCAGTATATTCTTGCACCAAACGCTGAAAATAACGATAGGCAAATAAGGCTGGAATTGCAATTAACATACCTGCAGCAGTGGTAATTAAGGCTTTAGAAATCCCTGGAATCATTAAGGTTGGATTACTTGCACCCACATCAATCACTAAAAATGATTCAATAATCCCAAGCACTGTACCCAATAAACCCAATAATGGCGCAACTGCACTGAGCGTCCCCAAGAAGTTGATATTTTTTTCTAAATAACCAATTTCTTGTGAAGCTGTCGCTTCCATTTGTGCACGCGCATAGTGTTCTGATTGTTGTTTGTTACGCGCACCCGCCTCAAAAATACGGCCTAATGTACTGTTTTTTAAGTTGGCACTTTGATTCAGTTGTTGCAACACAGTCGCTAAACTTTGCCCGCGGTTGAGCAACAACGCATTGGGCAAAATACCTGCTCTCTTTAAACGCATAAAACGCTCAATGGTAATTGCAACGGTAAATACCGAGCACAATACCAACGGCAGCATCAGCCAGCCACCTGCTTTTACCAATTCCCACATTCGCTTTTCCCCAATAAAATACGAATTAAAATTAATCGGACAGGCAAATATTTAAAATACCATCCAGCTCTTCCAGAGAGTGATAACTGATGGTCAATTTGCCCTTACCTTGCTTGTTATAATCAATTTTAACATCTGCACTAAAACGCTCAGAAAGACGTTGCGTGAGTTGTTGAATATCAGGCGCAATAGCCGTTTTCGGCTTTTCTTGTTTTGGCGCATTAAAGTCACGTACCAACTGTTCGGTTTGACGTACCGATAAATTCTTTTCAATTACATGCTGCGCGACTTTGAGCTGATCTTTAGCTTTCAAAGTTAAAATAGCACGTGCATGACCCATATCTAGCAAGCCTTGCTGCATCAACTCTTTAACAGGCTCAGCCAAAGTGAGTAAACGCAATAAATTACTGACCGTAGTACGCGCTTTACCTACTGTTTCCGCAATTTCTTGATGACTCAAGCCAAACTCATCGTGAAAGCGTTGCAGCGCCATTGCCTGATCAATCGGATTAAGATCTTGGCGCTGAATGTTTTCAATTAATGCCAAAGCAATCGCGACCTGATCGGTCAAATCACGCACAATTGCTGGAATTTCAGTTAAACCAGCCAACTGTGCAGCACGCCAGCGACGTTCACCTGCAATAATTTCATAAGGGTGCTGTTCATCGTCAATTGGACGAATCACAATCGGTTGCATCACACCATGTTTTTCAATAGATGCGGCCAGCTCCTGCAAATCTTGCTCATGAATAAAACGACGTGGTTGGTATTCACCCCGCTTTAATAAATTAACATCTACCTGTTTCAGCTGACCGTGATCTAAGGCTTGTACTTCGAGTTGTAATTTTTCTTTTTGGATCGATCCTAACAAGGCATCCAAACCACGACCTTTGGCTAATCCGCGTTTTTTTGTGGTCATGCTTTACTTCCTTTTTTCACTTTGCTTTTTTTCAACATTTCAGCTGCTAAATTTAGGTAGGCAACAGCCCCCTTAGAGCTTTTTTCAAAATAAATGACGGGTAAACCGTGTGCAGGCGCTTCTGCTAAGCGCACATTGCGCGGAATCACGGTATCGTATAATTTTTTACCAAAATAGTGTGATAATTCTTCAGACACGTCACGGGTTAAGGCATTACGCGCATCATACATGGTACGCAATACGCCAATAATTTCTAAATCAGGATTGAGTGCTTGTTGAATACGATCAATGGTTTGTGTCAGGTCTGCCAAACCTTCAAGTGCATAATATTCGCACTGCATTGGAATGATTACACTTTGCACTGCTGCTAAAGCGTTTACTGTAATTAAGCTTAAACTTGGTGCACAGTCGACAATAATATAATCAAAGTCTTTGGCAACTTCTTGCAAGGCATTGCGCAAAATAAACTCGCGCCCTTCTTGCTCAGCAATCACCAATTCAACCCCTGCCAAATCACGATTGGCGCCCAAGACTTTATAACCAACTTCTGCCTTGCTAATTGCGGTTTCAATCGGCACTTCGCCCAACAATACATCGGTCACTGAATACAGCAAATCATTTTTTTGAATGCCTGAACCCATGGTGGCATTGCCTTGTGAGTCCATATCGACCAATAAAACGCGCTTTTTCAAAACAGCTAAAGATGCTGCCAAATTTACTGCGGTTGTGGTTTTTCCGACACCACCTTTTTGGTTCGCAATCGCAATAATTTGTGCCATGATCACCCCAGTCCTTTGAAAAATTAAATACGTTTTAATAAAAGTAAATGACGTTGTTCGTCTAAACGCGGAACTTTGAGCTCAATAATTTCACAGCTAAACTGATCTTTCAATGCCGCGACTTCATCGGTAGGAACCAAACCTTTCATAGAAGCAATGATACTTTGCGCATGCATAAAAGGTGTTGATGCAGTAACAAAGTCGGTTAACGAAGCAAAAGCACGACTGGTGATGACATCAAACTGCCCAAGTTCACGAATACTGTCTTCATTTTCAACCCGAGTCTGTACCGCCACCACATTTTTCAGTTTTAAATCCGCAATAAACTGCTTTAAAAAACGAATCTTTTTACCATTCGAGTCCAGTAACACGCAATCGCGCTCAGGCTGACACAAGGCAATAATCATGCCCGGCATACCGCCACCTGTCCCAATATCCAGTAAACGACCTGCAGGCAAATCTTTGAGGATGCTCAGACTGTCTAGCAAATGCTTCACCAGCATTTCTTTCGGGTCACGAATTGCAGTGAGGTTGTACGCTTTGTTCCATAGCACCAAAGCATCTTGGTATTTGAGTAATAAATTTAAAGCCTCATCACTGAGCTCTAAACCTAAAGCCTGACTACCTTGCTTGAGTTCCTGAAAAAACGAATGCATCACAATTCACATCTCGAAAAAGTTAATGGAAGTATACCGATTTATAGTTGCAGTCATAGGGGCGAATGCTTAGTGAATATGCACTTAAGCGTACACACCCTGCTGAATTTGTTGATCTAGCGCATTTAATCGTTCAGGAGTGCCAACATCCACCCAAACACCCTGCAATTTCTGTGCAGAAATTTTTTCTTGCAGCATGGCTTGTTTAAGCAATGGTGCAAGTGGACGTTTACCCGATTCCAAACCATTAAACATTTGCGGATGCATCACCGCCACGCCACTATAAGTCAGATTTTCACCTGAACGTGCTTGCTCAAAAGTATAGGCTTTGTTTGCAGCCAAAATGAAATCACCTTGTGGATGCTGTATTGGATTTTCCACCAAAACCAAATGTGCCAAGTCATCTTGAAGCTGCACATTTAATAATGGCGCAAAATCCATGGTGGTCCAAACATCGCCATTCACCAATATAAAAGGTTCATTGCCCAATAATGGCAACGCATTGATGATGCCACCTGCAGTTTCTAAGCCTTCGCCTTCATGCGACCACAAAATTTTCACACCAAATTGCGAACCATCACCCAAAGCATCTGCAAGTTTTTCACCCAACCATGCCGTATTGATGACAATTTCCTGCACACCCATCTTTTGTAATTTTTCGATGTGCCACACAATTAAAGGCTTACCACCGACTTCCAATAATGGCTTAGGTGTATGCAACGTTAAAGGACGCATACGATTACCCATGCCTGCAGCAAGAATCATGGCTTTCATTTAGGCAACCACCTCATACTGACCATATTTGGCTGTAAATTTTGGCATTACTGTCGTGTGAATAAAGTGCATAAATGGTTGTAATTCTGGATAAGGTTTACTTTCTTCAAGTAAATACCACATTACGCGCGGTAAATCCTTGAGATAACCCGATTTACCATCACGCTCAAATAAACGCACAAAAATACCTAAAATTTTGATATGACGCTGAATCGCCATCATATCGGCATCTTTTTTAAATTGTTCAAAATCACGATCTTGCTTAGATGCTGCTGGCAACAAGTCATAAAACATTTTAAACCAGCGATACACACGCTCAGCATTCCACTGTACATAAGCATCACGCGTAATTGAAATCAGGTCATAGGTGTCTGCACCAATCACTGCATCCTGAAAATCGATTACACCTAGCTCGGTATCATCATTAATTTTCATTAAGTTACGACTATGAAAATCGCGATGCACAATCACTTGTGGCTGAGCCAAAGCGGCATTGGCCAAAATTGCAAATGTACGTTTAATTAATGCACTTTCTTCAGCCGTTGGCTGAATCTGTAAGGCAGGCAATAACCAATCGGTGAGTAACTCCATTTCACTGATGAGTTTGTCATAGGAATATTCAGGGAAATGTGCCGTACCATCAATATCTTGTAATTGAATTAACTGCTTAAAACACTGCGCATAGTAGTCATCTACAGTCTGATCATTCAGCAAGGTAGATAATAAGACATCACCAAAATCTTCAAGCAACAAAAAGCCTTGTGTCAGGTCTTTGGCTACAATTTTTGGCACGCGCACGCCATGGGCAGCAAAAAATTCATCAATCGTCACAAAAGGACCACAATCTTCTTTTTCTGGTGGTGCATCCATGAGCATAAATGTTTTATTATTCAACTTGATTCGTGCGTAACGACGAAAACTTGCATCGCCTGCTAAAAAATGAGTTTCAAATTGATCTGAACCAAGTACAGATGTTATCCATGTTTGTATCAATTGTTCGCGTTGTGTATTCATTTGCAATAAATTCTAATACAGGCTGAGTTTTTAAAGTGCTAAGTGTAGCTACTTCTGCGCTTTTTCTCTATGATGCGACAATAATTAATTGCGATTAAGCATTCTTGGTTGATGAGATAAATGAAGCATCAGTTTAAATTTAATCCTTTAGCGACTGCGGTCTTAACTCTGTTATGTGGTCACTCTGTTTCCAGCTATGCGCAGACCACAGATCAGACTTCATCTGTCACAAATCTCAATAACCAGCAGCTTAAACACACCATTCAGGAAGCTTATCCTGGGCAGCAGTTCTTTGAGCAATATTATGTTGATAAAGCTGCACCTGAAGCACAACAACAATTTGGGCACACTCAAAGTTCTGCCTATTGTGAAGGTGCATGGCTAACGCCAATCAGCTCAAGCACCGTTGCCGTAGATGCTGCAGAAGCGACCTCTACCGTTACTGCCGATTATGGTCACTATGACCCAAATGGCGATTCCGTCTTGGAAGGCAATGTCCTGATTGACCAGCAAGGCCGTCAAATTCGCGCCGATAAAATTACCATTGATCAAACCCAAACCTTTGCCAAAGCCGAAGGTCGTGTACAAATGGCACAAGCTGGTTTACTTGCGCAAAGTGATGAAATTAACTACAACCTTAAAACTCAGCAAGGCGATTTAAATAACAGTTTTTATATTGCTGAAAAACAGCATGCGCATGGCATGGCAGAAAAAATTGCACGTACCTCAACCAATACCATGGTACTCAATAACGCCACCTACAGCACCTGCCCACCCGAGCAAGCGCCAACCTGGAAAATTCAAGCCAATGAAATTAAGCTGAATCAGGAAACGGGACGCGGTGAAACACGCGGCACCAAATTGTATGTGAAAAATGTACCAGTTTTAGCTGTACCCTACTTCAATTTCCCAATTGATGACCGCCGTACCACAGGTATTTTGACGCCTAGTTTTGGCTTTACCAATGATGGTGGTGTCGAGCTGTCTGTGCCTGTGTATTTAAACCTTGCACCGAATTTTGATGCAACAGTTAGCCCGCGTTATATTGCCGATCGTGGCGCGATGCTAGAAGGTGAATTCCGTTATTTAACTGAAAATTTTGGTTCAGGTAAAATTTGGGGCGGTTATTTAGCATCGGATGCCAAATATGTTGATCAAGACCGTAAAGATCTACATTTTTTACACGGCTGGCAAATTAACGAGCAATTTTCAACCAACCTAGAATATAACTATGCATCGGACAAAGACTACTTTGCCGATTTAAATAACAACCCGAACTCTAAAACCGACCTGAATTTACGTCGTGCTTGGGAGTTGAATTATCGTAACGGTATACCGGGTTTAAAAGCACAGCTCAAAGTTGAGGATTTCCAAACCCTGGATAAGACGATTCCATCTGTAGATCGCCCTTATGCACGCCTACCACAATTTTTATTGAACTATAAAACAGGTAATCCTCAAGGCTTCCAAGTCGAATTTAATAACGACACGGCTTACTTCCAAAAAGATCTAGCTGCGCAAGATGGGGAACCAAGTGGTACGCGTATTTATAATGACTTTGCAGTGCGTTACAACTACCGTAACCCGTGGTCATTTGTGATTCCAGAAGTATCGTTACGCAACATCAACACCTTCTATGATAAAGAAACTCTAAGTACAGACACGTATAAATCTTCAAGTAAAAGTGAGTCGGTTACTGTTCCGCAATTCACTTTAGACACAGGGATTACCTTTGAAAAAGATGGTCGCTTCTTGCAAACCATTACCCCGCGCGCGTTCTATGCCTATGCACCGTACCGCAATCAAAACGACCACCCAAACTTTGACTCTGCAACAGCTTCGATTAATTATGACCAGTTGTTCAGTCCAAACCGTTTCTATGGTCATGACCGTTTAGAAGACAACAACTTTTTGTCTTTGGGTTTAAACTATAGCCTATTTGATGAAATTGGTTTGGAACGCCTTAGAGCAGGAATTGGTCAAAGTTTTTACTTTGAAGATCGTCGTGTCACGCTGGATAATACCGAAGACGAATTTAATACGGAAAACCGTACTGGGCCAATTGTGAGCTTAACCAGTCAGCTAAGTCAAAACCTCAGTGTGGGTGCCAATGCTGCATGGATGTCAAATGGCGACAATGCACAGCGCAGTGTCAATATGCTTTACACGGGTGATCAAGGCAACTTATATAGCTTTGGTTATATTAACCGTCGTGTTATTCCAAACCGTCAAGATCATTATGATCAAGTTGTGGCATCGTTTATTCAGCCGATTCACAACAACTGGCGTATTTTAGGTCATGCGCAATACGACCTAGACCATAGCGTCGCCCGTGAATATTTGCTAGGGGTGAATTATGAATCTTGCTGTTGGGGCATTTCAGTCTATGGACGCTCTTACTATAACGACTTGGATGATGTGACGGATGCGGGCGTTAAACCCAAACGTGCCATTATGGCAGAGTTAAATTTAAAAGGTTTAGGCAGTTTCAATAATAAACTTGCATCTTTACTTGAAAACCGTATTTTAGGTTTTAATAAAATTAATCAATCTTGGACACAACGTTAATGAAAACAGAACAGTTAAAACGATTTTTAAAAGCATCAACCTTAGCACTTTGCATGACAGCAGCGCTGCCTGCATTTGCTGCGAATGATCAAATTGTGGCTGTAGTTGACAATAGTGTCATTTTAAAAAGTGATTTAGCGCAAAGCGTGGTTGAACTCAAACAACAACTTGAGATGCAAAAGCGCCCTGTTCCACCACAACACATTTTAGAACAACAAGCTTTAGAACAACTGATTGTACGCCAAGCGCAATTAGAGCAAGTCAAACGCTACAACATTAAAGCTGATGAAAAATCTTTAAATGAAGCAGTTTTAAAAGTTGCACAGCAAAATGGCGCAAACAGCCTAGAAACTTTTCAGCAAAAATTAGATAAATCTGCACCAGGCAGTTATGCGTTTTTACGTAACCGTATTGCCGAAGATTTAGCTATGAATCGTTTGCGTCAGCAAGTGGTGATGTCACGTATTCAAATTAGCGATCAAGACGTTGATAACTTTCTGAAAACCCCACAAGGTCAGGCTGCCTTAGGCAACCAAGTCCATATTTTGCATGTGCGTGTTTCTGGAGCAGAAAATGCCGCACAAGTTGCGCAACAAGTCAAAGCTGAATTGGCGCAGAACAATGACATTCAAGCCATTAGTAAAAAATATACAGGCAATGGTGTAACCGTTCAGTCTGCAGACATGGGTTTACGTAACTTGACCGATATTCCCGCGGAACTTGCTGCACGTATTACGCCATTAGATGTGGGGCAAACCAGTGAACTGATTGAAGTCCGTGATGGTATTCATGTCGTAAAATTACTGGAGCGCAAAAGTACTGAGCAACGTGCACTAGTTCCACAATATCAAACTCGACATATCTTGATTCAGCCAAGTGAAGTCGTAAGCCCTGAAAATGCGAAACACATGATTGACAGTATTCACAACCGTTTAAAAGCGGGTGAAGACTTTGCAACCTTAGCAGCGACGTTCTCTAATGACGCTGGCTCTGCACGTGATGGCGGCAGTCTAGGCTGGGTGAATCCTGGCGTGATGGTGCCAGAATTTGAAAATCAAATGAAAAATACTGCAAAAGGTGAAATTAGCGCACCATTCCAAACCCAGTTTGGTTGGCATGTACTGCAAGTGACCGATACACGCCAGCAAGATATGACTCGTGAATACCAAGAACGTATGGCACGTCAAATACTAGGTGAACGCCAGTTTGATACTGAATTGGACAGTTGGTTACGTGAAACACGCAACAATGCTTTTGTAGAAATCAAAGACCCAAGCCTAGATCGTAAAAAGAACTCCTAAGCGCATATAGCTTTTAGAGCTTTAGATCACAATCAAAACCAGTGCCACCGCACTGGTTTTTTTATTTGCAAGGGTATCTGCTCAAACTTATGTCCTCATCCGTTCGACTTTCATCAAGAAAAGTTTTTATTTTCTATTAGTTCCAATGGTAGCTGCAATTCTCCACACTCTTCTTCTGGCTCAGATGGGATAGTAATTTTGACTTGATTATTTAACTGCCATACTCCTTTTACAGGTTCAAATAACTTGTATTTAAGCTGAAAAATACGCTCTTCATCTGGCATTAATTCAACTTTTTTAATAATGGAACACTGCATCTCAGGAAATAATTGATCTTTTGTTTCAGTATTATAAAAATCTAAAGGCACATTGCAATCAGGATATTCTAATATCACTTTATCCGAATAATTATTAAGAAAAGATAATTTAATCTCTATAGGAGTACCTTTATCTTTATCAACTTTTAGATCATACGAAGCATCTTTACGTAAATCTGTTTTTTGATATAAATCCAAAAATTGAATTTCACGAACGACTAGACCACACAAATCAGTTGCAGCCCCAGATAGTCTTAACGTATATTGATCCTGTTTAAAGACATCATCACTATTGCTGTCGTTAGCATTCCCAAGACCAGGTGGAGGTGGAAGCCCATTACCTGTACCTTCTAAACTAGCTCCCCCTACACTAAAATCCTGTCCGCAACCAATCATTGTTAAAAATAAAACATTAAAGCAAAATAGCTTAACCATTTTCTTCACGGTCATGTTGATAAACCCCAAATATAAAAGTTTTAGAAGCATCTAGCTTGCCTTCATCCTCTTTACATTTTTCAGAAGCTAGCTTGAGTAGTTGTAGTGAATATTCGTGCCACAATTTTAGACTTTGATCACGTAAAAACTGAACAGATGCTTCTGTTAAGCCATCCGCACACACAGCTTGTTCTAAAAAGTTTGTCTGATTATTTTCAAATAAATTATGTAAACCTGCAGCCAGATGGGATTGTAAATTTTTAATCAAAATTTTACGAGCTTCTTGTAAAGAAGGATCAGGAATAAACTGTCCTTTTTGCAAGAAAATATTACCCTCTTTTTCAAGTACTATGCCTAATCGGATCAACTCATTTAACACAGACCTAGGATGGCGTTCAGTAGATACTTTTTTTACCAGAATTTCGAAATTATTTTCTTCATCACTACTGAATGGTAAACATTCTCCCCAGCCTTCTGCTAACCACAAACCTATAACCCGAGAAGGAACACTAATTGGTTCAGAGATATTTGCTTCAGTCAAAGGCTTACCCGCCAGCTTTGTCTCTTTATATGCACTGACATCCTTACGGTGTAGACCAGATAATAAACTAATAGCAGAAATAGTAGGCTTTTGATCAATCCTTTCTAATTCTTGAAGAGCCTGTTGATAAAAAATTGGTTTTAAAGCAGCTGAAAATTCTGTATATCCAACACCAGAACGAATTAACCATTGGCTAAGATAATCCATGAGTGCAAGCACTTGCTTTAAATTAAACTCAGCATCATTAGTAGGAAGTTTAGTCATTACACCAACAGCAATAGAATTACAATTGAAATTTTCTCACTATTTTTAGTCTCTTACAAATTATATCAGATGAATTTTCATATCTTGTGAAATAAAAATACTCACAACCTGGCTCTCACTATATCACTTTTTAATTTTTTACTATTTAACGTTCATCTATTTACAACTGTTAATTAAATATTCTATCATAAAAATGCGAATTTTTCGCATTCTTAAACAAAGTATTCAATTTAAATAATCATCGTTAAGGAGTAAGTATGATGAAAATTTCACCCCTGATTCTTCTGTTTACCATTTATGCTAGTTCAACGTCTTCTTATGCTGGCTTTGCAGACAGTTTAAGAGATCTAAGAGGAACCTTAAGTCAAATTAACGAAACGACCAAAGAAGTAGCAGGTACAGCCAAAGAAATGACTAAGTTTCGTGGTAATGATGAAACATCTAAAGATATTGAACGTACTATAGGACAAAAATTAACCCCAAAACTAAACAACTTACCGCTTTATGAAACGTCTAATAAATCAAGCAAAGTAAAAACTAAGCTTTCTAAAAATTCTGACATTATTTATGCAGGTAATGTCAGCTCAAATGGATTAATCGAAGTAACAACAGAATATGGAAATGGATGGGTAGAGTCTCATTTAATTCATTAATTCTTAAAATGGGGGCGATAGTGATAACATAGCTATCAGAATTTTGATGGCTATCTCTGTGAAAAATATTTCTAGTGAGTAGCTTATTATGAACAAGATAATTAAAAGTGGCTTTGTGACTGTAATAATTACTGCTTTGGTTGGTTGTAACAGTGACAGCTCAGATAATTCCAATACACCAACACCAACACCAACACCAACACCAACACCAACACCAACACCAACACCAACACCAACACCAACACCAACACCAACACCAACAACAGTAGCGGATAAATTGGCTGGAGAGTGGATTCAAGGCTCATCTAACTTAGGTATTTCTGATTGTAATTTAGCTCAGATTGAAATTACTAAAACTGGGAATAATTCAGTAGAAGCCAGTAATGAAGGTGTTCAATATTCTCTATATAATCCTTCATTAAAAATGTGTGGAGGTGAATTGGTTAGCAAGCGTTATCAATTACTTGGAGATCTAATACTAAAAGATATTAAAACTGGTATTAAATATGATAATTTCTTTTACTATCCTGTTAAATATCAAAAATATAGCACAACTTCAGAAGAAAATAGAGTCTTAACTTTTTTAAATGATGACTCATTTTGTATTATTAATTCAACTAGTAATAATCCTGCTTACATTAAGTTAGAAAGGAATTCTATATCTAACCCCTACAAGGATAATCGCTGTTATGTAAAAAGTAATGTCGGATTATTTACTGCAGAAAAACCTAAGACCCTTATTACAACAGCAAATTTTTTAAATGTAGATGCGGTTAATTCAACCAGTAGTACTGCATTCCTATCTCAGCTTAATGAAATGGGGAAAAATGGATATAAAATTGTCGCATACAATAATAAGGTGTATGGAAATCAAACTGTAAATAGCTATATGAAGTTAGCTAATCAGAATACTCGCTACTCTGCTATTGTGTCTGATCGAACTGCAAGCTCTATTAGCAATATCTATTTTTCATGGTTAAGTAATCTTAATGAGAATGGAAAATCTGGATACCAATTTCTTCATTCTGTAAGGCCTTCTACTGACTTAAATTTTAAAGACTATTTTTTAAAAAATGAAAATGATAATGCATCATACACTTATGATAGTGGTTATCTTTCCCCACTTGTTGACACTAATCAATTAATAAATGTACTTAATAAATTAGGTCAAGAAGGTTGTCGCATTATTCAATTTAAACAATACTTTACAGGAAATCATGTAGAAATTTTAGATAATAAAGAAAATCAACCTAAGATAGTAACTTGTATAAATAGTAGTAAACATAATGGTACCTACACATATCGATACAAAGATTATCCAACAGAGAGTACAAGACTTGAACGTGCTTTAGCATTGCAAAGTATGATAAATGCTCAGGCTAAGGATGGGTATCGTTTAGTTAGTCGCTCTTTAGATATATCTGCCACTAAAAAAAATGGCTTATTATTTATGAAAGATAGTGAAGAGCTAGATGTAGGAGAATTTAAAGTATTTTCAGAAGAGATTTTCTCAAATACTCCTATCCTTAAATATTTGAATAAACGCTTTAATCAGCAAGGTCAAATAGGCTGGTTGTATACAAATGCAGAATTTGTATACGCAAATAATCCAAAATCTATTCAGGCAGATCTCAATGATTTTCAAATAATTGAATAATTTTAGATGGGCACGATTGCATAAAGAGACTATAAGCAGTAAGCATCCAGTGAACCCCCACTTTCGCTAAAATGCAATGCCCCAATAGTGTCCACTTAAATTTTAGTGGGCACTTATTTATGGGAGGATTACCCTGCCAAATCAGTGGCAACCCGACCAAAATCAAAAAATAGGTATGAGGTTCAGCACACGCTTACACTTAAGCTTATAAATCAGAGTATGTAAATTGACCAGAAAAAGAGTAAGACATAAAAAAAGCCTCTCAAAATGAGAGGCTTTTTTTCAGAATATCAATTAACGATTGTTGTCGTCTTCTTGAGATTCTTCAAATTTAGAATCGTTGTCAAAACCGCTTGCAGACTGACCACCGAAGCCACCTTGACCGCCAAAGCCGCCACCTTGACCACCGAAGCCACCTTGACCGCCGAAGCCGCCACCTTGACCACCGAAGCCACCTTGACCACCGAAGCCGCCACCTTGACCACCGAAGCCGCCACCTTGACCGCCGAAGCCGCCACCTTGACCACCGAAGCCACCTTGACCGCCGAAGCCACCTTGACCGCCAAAGCCTGCGCCTTGACCGCCTGCTGGTGCACCCGCTGGACGTGGATTACGCGCAGGAACAACTGTAGAAATTGCATGTTTGTAAACCATTTGGCTTACAGTGTTTTTCAATAAAACAACATATTGGTCAAAAGATTCAATATGACCTTGTAGCTTGATACCGTTCACAAGGAAGATAGAAACAGGAATACGTTCTTTACGGAGAGAATTTAAGAACGGATCTTGTAAAGTTTGACCTTTAGACATGTTATAACTCCAAAAATAATTAAAAATCAGCGCAAAAACTATCTTTATTTTTCAATTAAAAATTATAAAAAAGACAGTGTGTAAATTTTGCTTTATCCGTACCAGTTTCGCAAGTCTTCTTGAGCCTGCTTTATCGTAAAATATGTGTGAAATTTATGCGATTCCTGCAACGATCTGAGCCAAGTATATTGACGTTTCGCAAGTTGTCGTGTTGCGAATAGCGCCTTATCCTCCATTTCCTGCATTTTTCTGCGACTTTCATCACCTTTTTGTAAAAACTCTAAAGCTTGACGATAACCGACAGAGCGCATGGAAGGTAAATTTGCATCTAAATCGTATTTTTCAATAAGATGACGCACCTCATTTAAAAAACCCATTTCCCACATGATCTCTAAGCGTTTTTCAATACGCTGATGTAATTCTACCCGATCAGGCACTAAGGCGTGGTTATGAAAAGTGTAACGATATGGTACATTTTTAGGTTGTTCTGCTTGCAGTTGGGTAATTGGTGTGCCTGTTAATTTATAAACTTCCAAAGCACGAATAATACGTTGCTTATCGGACACTTTAAACTTTTGTCCCGCCAATGCATCTACCGCACATAATTCTGCATATACAGCCTCCCAACCTTCACGCGCGGCTTTATCTTCAATTTCAGCACGTACTTGGTAATTGGCACTGGGTAAATTTGAAGATAAACCTTCAAGCAATGCCTTAAAATACAGCATGGTTCCGCCCACTAAAATTGGGGTTTTTCCTATCGCGTGCATATCGTCAATCAAGGCGCAGGCATCTTCGACAAATTGTGCAGCAGAATACACTTCAAGCGGGCTGATAATATCAATCAAATGATGCGGATAACGCGCCTGTTCCGCTTTAGTTGGTTTGGCTGTACCAATATCCATATCTCGATAAACTAGCGCAGAATCGACTGAAATCAGCTCAAAATGCCCCATTTCATACAGCTCACATGCCAAAGCAGTTTTACCGCTTGCAGTTGGTCCCATTAAATTGATGACCGGCAATTGATTTGACATGTAACGCTACTCTCCTCGAGCAAAAAGTTTATCTAGTTGTGCCAATGGAAAGGCACGCCAAGTCGGGCGACCATGATTACATTGGCTAGCAAATTCGGTTTGTTCCATTTGACGCAATAAGGCATTCATTTCAGAAAGACTTAGCATCCGATGTGCCCGTACTGCGCTATGGCATGCCATTCCTGCCAAAATATGATCACGCTTTTGCAACAAGGCTTGCGCTTCATCATTCGGGTCTAAATCATCAAGGAGTTCAGGAATTAATTCAGCAAAATCTGCCCTATGCAAAATCGCGGGCACACCGCGCACAATGACCTGTTCATCACCATATTGGTCTATTTCCAAGCCCAGTCTTGCCAATTGTTCTTTTAAATCATCCACCCGCATGGCTTGCATACGACTGATGCTGATAACTTTGGGAATCAGCAATTGCTGCGAAGTCCAAAACTCAGGTTTATCCCAAGCGGCTTTCATTTGTTGCAACACAATTCGTTCATGGGCAGCATGCATATCTACAATAATCAAGCCTTCACTGTTTTGCGCCAATATGTAAATACCGTGCAATTGCGCAATTGCAATGCCAAGTGGATGTTCATCCACCACAGGTGTTGTGGTTGTTTGCGTAAGATTGGCTGAGTCTTGATCCAGTTCACGTAAAGGCGCGAGATAGCTTTTTAAAGCATTGTTGAGCTGTTGCGAACCTTGATAATTGCTCTGCACAGGTCGGTTATATTGAACTGTCTGCGGCTGACTCTGATTAAAATCGGTAAGTAACTCACTTCCCGCTTGTGAAGCGGGCTGCATCGTGTACGCATCTACTGCATCGTCAGCGGAATTGTAAGGATTTGCCTCGGCATGTTTGTGCAGTAAAAATTGTTCCTGATAACGCGGTTGCACCACATAAGGCGCAGCTTGTTCGATAGGATCGGCTTTCATGGCTGTAGCTAAATCTGCAGTTGCAGTTTGAAATTGCGCTAAGGTTTCTTTGGCGTAATGTCTTACAAACTCATGAACTTCTCGCTGATTTAAAAAGCGAATTTCATGCTTGGTCGGATGCACATTGACATCAATATTTTCAGGTTCTACTTCTAAAAATAGCAAATATGCAGCATGTTGATGTCCATGCAAAATACCTTCGTATGCCATACGCAAAGCATGGGAGATGGTCTTGTCTTTTACAATACGTCCATTCACATACACATACTGTAAATCGGCTTGTGAACGTGCATCGGAAGGATGCCCCAACCAACCCGATAAGCGCATGGTGACACTATCAGCATCAATCCAATAGGCATTTTCGACAAAGTTTCGTCCTAAAAGTTGCTGCACGCGCTGAAAACGCAATTCGCCACTGTCTGCAATGGGTAAATTCAGTTTAATGCTGTCGTTGTGTTCCAAAACAAAACGAATATCAAAATGTGTCAGCGCCAAACGACGGACAATTTCTTCAATATGTCCAAATTCTGTACCTGCTTTTTTCAGGAACTTACGTCGTGCAGGCACATTAAAAAATAAATCCTGCACCCGAATATGTGTGCCTTTTTGTGCAGCAACGGCCTGAATATCTTGATGGTCAAAGGCAGTGCCATTGACTTCAACCTGATAACCAACACCATCTTCAGTTTGGCTGCTGACCAAAGTCAAACGCGATACTGCTGCAATTGATGCCAGTGCTTCACCACGAAAGCCTAAACTGACAATAGCATGTAAATCATCAGCCGTTTGAATTTTACTGGTCGCGTGACGAGTCACCGCCAAAGGCAAATCTTCAGCATGAATGCCACGACCATTATCAATAATTTCAATGAGTGTACTGCCGCCTTGTGCCACCCGAATAATTAGCTCGGTTGCACCTGCATCAATGGAGTTTTCTAGTAGTTCTTTGACCACAGAGGCAGGACGTTCAATCACCTCACCTGCAGCAATTTGGTTGGCTAAGGCAGGTTCAAGCGTGTGGATCCGACGTAGATTTAAAACATCATTAGGCATGATTAAATTGTTGCTCCAAAGCTTGTTGTAATGCAACCGAAGACGAACTTAGCGTTGCAGTACGGCTTAATTCATCTTCCGATTTTTTAATTTCAATGATCAGGTCTGCGGGCGGAATTTCATCGCCACCTTTTGATGGCCATTCAAATAAAAACAAGGCATTTGGGGTTTCTAAATAATCACGAATGCCCATCAGCTCTAATTCATAAGGATCATTTAAACGATATAAATCAAAATGAAAAATATCTTGTCCTTGTATTTGATAAGGTTCCACCAAGGTGTAAGTCGGGCTTTTAACCGCGCCCTGATGCCCCAAATGCTGTAGAAAATAACGCGATAAAGTGGTTTTTCCTGCGCCTAAATCACCAATTAAATAAATCACACCCGACCGAAAATGCGTTGCCAAAACCTGCGCCAGATTTTGGGTATCTTGCTCATTATTTAAAGCCAAATTAAATGAATACTGCATAACGCTCACGACATGATTCAAAAGACCAATTATGATAGCATCGCACTGCTTTAAAGCCTATGTACTGATGGATAAAACTGTGTGAATGTGGACAATTTATAACAAGTTTAGACAAGGCAATGAATCAATATTGTTAAGCTTAGCACCCAAACTGCTTAGGCTATTTTCAATATGATGAAAAAGAAACTCTCCCACCTGAATATGAGCAATTTGCAGATGAAGTCGACTCATCCCAACACCTTTGTTCCACCCATGCTAGATGGTGTGAGCGCCAGCAAATTGCATTTACCCAAATTAAGCACACAGCCTGAATCAATTTTTCGTTATTTATGTATCCAGTTTGCCCATATTTCTGCACAGGAATGGCTGCAACGCTTTGAGGAAGGTCTGGTTTATGATGCCGAAGGCAAGCGTTTAGATTTAGATACACCTTATAGCGCACATCAGGATATTTTTTATTATCGTTTTTTAGCGCATGAAGTTGCCGTGCCTTTTCAGCATCAAGTTTTATTTGAAAATGAACACTTATTGGTTGTAGATAAACCACATTTTTTGACCATGAGCCCTACAGGGCAATATGTACAAGAAACCCTATTAGTACGCTTAAAAAAACAAACACAGAATGAGCAGCTCACACCTATTCATCGTTTAGACCGCGAAACTGCGGGTGTGGTGCTGTTTTCCAAACAACCAGAAACTCGGGCGGTGTATCAGCAATTATTTGCAGAACGTCAGGTGCAAAAAACCTACCATGCCATTGCGCCTTATCAAGCTAATTTGTCACTACCATGTACTGTGCAATTACGCATGGAAAAAGGTGAACCTTTTTATTTGATGCACGTCGTGGCAGGCACACCTAACAGCGAAACAGAAATTCGTTTGCTTGAACATAATCAAACATGGGCAAAATATGAATTAAAGCCTACAACAGGCAAGCAGCACCAACTGCGTGTGCATTTAAATAGCTTAGGTATTGCGATTAAGAACGACCCGTTTTATCCCATTTTACAGCACAAACAAGCAGATGATTTTTCTGCACCGCTACAATTGCTTGCCAAGCATTTAAGTTTTTTTGACCCGATTAGCCAGCAACAATTCCACTTTAGCGCACAGCAAGAATTGACATTGTAATATGTTTGTCATTACAAAATAGTGGTTTTTCGTTGTAGTCATATTGAAATTACAAATGAATTGTTTACAATATTGCTAAAATTTAAATCTATTTCCTTCTATTAAAAATTATGAGAAAAACTGAAGTCTATCAAGTACGCTTGGACTCTCAAGAGAAAAAACAAGCCTTTGCTGTGTTTAAACAGTTGGGGATTACGCCTGCGCAAGCGGTACGTTTGTTTTTTAAGCAAGTCGTGCTGACTAAATCAATTCCCTTTTCAATTGAAAATCAGAATATTAATCTGGAACAATTGATTAAGTTACGCAAATTAAAACAAGAGCAAAAAGCAACGCTAGTGGATGCAACCCCAAGCAATGAAGCATCTGTAACTGGCAATAATAGTGTTGAAGATTTTGAACTGGATGATGAACATCTAGACTTGTTTGATGAACTCAATGCAATTTTGGGTGAAACTGACAAAAATTAACAGTGTTGCATTTTTAAACAATTCTTTAAAAATTTACTTTAAAAACTTAGCTATGCTTCATGCAAGGACAATAAAAAAGCATGGAGTATCGTAATGATTGTAAGACGTGCCACTTTAGAAGACTTAGACCAGCTTGCTGTATTGTTCGATGAGTATCGTCAGTTTTATGGTGCATCCTCGAATTTAAGCCTTTCAGCAGCATTCTTAAAACAGCGTTTTGAAAATCAGGAAAGTGTGATTTTCATTCATATCAAAGATCAAAAAATCACTGGATTTGTATTACTTTATTTAGGCTTTTCTTCGGTTGCCTGCTCGACCTACTATATTTTAGATGACGTTTATGTCACCCCTGTTTTTAGACGACAAGGTTCGGCCAAACAGCTCATTGATACTGCAATTTTATTTGCACGACATGAAAATGCGCTACGGATTAGCCTTGAAACACAGAAAAGTAATTACCAATCCCACCAATTGTATGAAAAGATGGGTTTTGTCAAAGATGATGAATTTCAAACCTATCACTGCTTTTTAAAATAGTCATCTGATCTGACGATTGCAGAGTTAGACAATGGATTTAAATTTAACCTAGCCCAAGCCATTGCTCATAAGCTATTGATGAAAGCTCAGCTAAACTCATGTTATTCCATACGGCTTTTTGCCAACTCGACATGTTCAGGGCTTAAATACATCCATTCACCCACATCTAAAGCCAAATCAGTCAAGTTTAATGCACCAACTTGCTGACGATGTAATTGTTCTACTTTATTGCCCACTGCTGCCAGCATACGTTTAACTTGGTGATAAACACCTTGATGAATGGTCATCTGCAATTCATGTTCAGCAAGCTGTTGTACCTCTGTTGCAGCAAATGTCCCTGATTCATTGCGCAATGCGACACCCTGCTCAAGTTGCTGGATTTGTGTTGCATTAATCGGGTCTGCGGTGTGCATAGCATACACTTTTGCCACATGCTTTTTAGGATGGGTCAATGCTTGTAAAAACTGTCCATCATCCGTCAGCAATAACAGCCCTGTGGTGTCCTGATCTAAGCGTCCAACACACTGCAAACCACGATTCAGCAATACATCATCAAACAAGTCAAACACACTAAAATGATGGGTCGCCTGATGCGAACACTCATAGCCTTGTGGTTTATGTAAGGCGATATAGACCTTTTCACGATATTGATAATTTTCCCCATACACCGAAAATTGCAAAACCGTTTCAGGCGCAATTTTTATCGCGAATTTAGGATTGGTCTGGGTTTCGCCCATAATGGTGACTGCACCATTTTTAATGAGTTGTTGGCAATGTTTACGTGATCCAAAGCCTTGTGATTGCAACATTTTTTCCAACAACATGATGAGCGACCTAATGATAAAAAGTATAAATATATTTGCTGCTATTCTAAACCAAATACACCGTAAATTCTGAACACATTGCGTACCTTGCCCGCTTGTAGTTCAAAACAGTTACAATAACTGCACTTTTCCAATTTATTTCCCCTTTTATGGATCACCATGCTCTCTCAATTAGACCTTAACCTGATGGTGCTGATCGTTCTACTCGCATGCGGTATTTTTAGCCAAAATACGGCTGTGACCATTGCCGCAGCAGTACTGATTGTTTTTAGAATTACGCCGCTAAGTGAATTTTTCCCACTATTGCAGCAGCATGGCTTAAATCTGGGCATTATCATTCTCACCATTGGCGTACTGACACCCATTGCCAGTGGCAAACTTCCAGGCGAAGCAATTCTAAAATCTTTCCTGAGTTGGAAATCTTTACTTGCGATTGCAATTGGTGTTTTTGTGGCATGGTTAGGCGGGCGTGGTGTCAAGCTCATGACCAATCAGCCTGATGTGGTCGCAGGCTTATTGATTGGTACAGTCGCAGGTGTTGCTGTGCTACGTGGCGTGCCTGTGGGACCACTGATTGCAGCAGGAATTCTCACCTTGTTTATTGGCTATTCTTAACATAGATTTAGGGACGCTTGGTTTAGATGGTTTTGCTTGAATTCATCGTCTTGTATCAACCAATTTCAATAAAAACCATCCAAATCTAAGCCACTTTGCGAAACAAGATAGATGTTAATATCATTCCCATTGCAGATAAAACGGCCATTAAAATACCAACCCAAAGCCATGTTCCTGTGGCAGATACGATAGCTGCGACCACAGGCGGCAATAAAAATTGTGAAATTGCCGAGCACTGCAACACCAAACCTACGGTGGTACTAATCGCAATCGGTTGTGGTGCAAAATTAAGTACTTGCGCAAATACCACAGCTGCGACTAAACCACCAAATAAAGAGAAATGGATGACCAATAAAAACTGCACAATGAATGGTAAAACATCACGCAAAATATAAAAACTCAGTGCGCATAGCATCAATACCGCAAAACCCATTTGCATCAACACTTGCGCTCTCAGCCCACGCTGTAATAACAACCCACATACAAATGTACCCACCGCATTTGCCATTGCAACCATAGCTGTGAGCACACCTGCGGTTTGTAAAGATATTTGATATTGCTGATAAATGGTCGGCAAAAAACCCACCAAACTGAACCACTGCCCTGCATAAACACCAAAAACCAAAGCCAATATCCATGCGGGTGGATGGCTCAAAGTGCTTTTAATCAGTTCAAAGATGGCAATGGCTTGCGTGCTGATCTGCACACTTGGTACGGCTTTATAAATGATGATTGCGAGCGCAAAGGATAACAATCCCAAACACATCCACATGCCTTGCCAATCCAAGATGGGCAGTAAAAACGGCGTACTTAGTAAACCAATACCCATCCCACCGCCCATATAGGCACTCCACAGCCCCATTTTGGCAGGCAACTGCTCCACTGCAACCAGTTGACGAATAAATGCAGGGCCGCTGAGTGTAATCAGTAAAAAGCCAAAACCTTCAATTACACGCAGACTTAATAGTGCGGAAAAGCTATGTACAAAACCACCAACAAAACTTGCACCTGCCAATAAAGACAAACCCAAAAGTACACAGCGTTTTAAGCCAATTTTTGCGGTATAACTGCCTAGCAACAACGCCAAAGACATGCCCGCAGCTTGTACCAAAGACAGCAAAAAACCTGCCTGAACCAAACTAATTCCGAGTTCAGCTTGTAGGATGGGTACAGTCGGTGGCAACTTGCCAATATGCATTGCTGCCATAAAACCCGCAGCAACAATCCACAAATCCTTTGTCAGCCAACGTACCGAACTCACTGCGCTCTCCCTTAATTTTCGCAAGGCAAGCTTAGCAAGAACATCTCACTGTTTTTAGTGGAGATTTAGATGAGCTTAGTGTTTTTAGCGATAAATTAGCATTCTCTTTACGATGCTGATCGTACGATTTTTAACTTGAATAATACTGCGTGCGTTTTTGGGAAAATTTCTCTAATTGCTTCAAAAAGCCTTCAAAATAGCACTTTTCTTTTTCTTCGCTACGATAACCCGCATACAAGGTACGGCGTAATCCTCCCGCAGCAACGCAGTCTAAACGACGTGAAGTTACCCAGCCTTTTTGCTCATATTCATTCACCACCCAATCTGGCAATGCGCCAATCCCTCGCCCACTCGCCACCAGTTGAATCAACATTTGGGTTAAATCTGTAGTACGAATAGCTTTTGGCTGAATATTGGCTGGAATGAATAGCTTAGACATAATATCTAAACGGTGTTTATCGACAGGATAGGTAATCAGGGTTTCTTCTGCCAACTCCTGTACGGTAATGCGCTCGGCACGTACTAAAGGATGAGTATTTGACAACACCAAACGCGATTCATATTCAAAAATTGGAAAATATTCGATACCTTTTAAGGCAATCGGGTCTGCGGTAATCAATAAATCAAATTCTGCGTTTTGCAATAATTCATGCGGATTGGCTTCAAAACCTGAAGCAAAATCTAAATCTACATCAGGGTATTGCTGACGATATTGATTCAGCAGCGGCATCAACCAGTCAAAGCAACTATGACATTCCGAAGAAAAAATAATTCGCCCCGTTTGACCATGCACAATGCGGGTAATATCAGTTTGGGTGATTTGAATTTGTGGCAGGACATCATCCGCCAGTTTCAATAAACGCTGTCCGACATTGGAAAATGTCACAGGGCGACTACGACGGTTCACCACTTCTACGCCATACCAATGATCTAGTTCTTTGAGTTGATGAGAAATGGCAGATGGCGTCAGACATAAATCATTGGCGGCAGCAACCAAAGAACCATGTTCACGCAGGGCTGATAGCGTTTTTAAGTGGCGAATTTCAAGCATTGCTTGTTCCTAGTTTTTCAAGTTATTGACTGCATGTTTAGACCTAGGTCGCATTTTTATTTTGCAAAATAAGAAACAAAGCCAAACATGATTCAATTTAATAATGAATTAATTTAATCTTAGCATGTAAATAATGAGTTTTCTTCATCTTAGTTTTTATTCGATGATATTTACTACGAAATCAATACAATTCCATAAAAATAATATGGCTTTCAGCAAGCATGTTTTAGGCTTCCAACGTGCAGAGCCAAACTAGAATTGAAATTCTTAACCCAAGCCTCGCTTACTCCGACAACTTCTCTCCACAATGTGGGCAGTATTTATAAGGCTCCTGTTCTAAACGCAGCTCTTCTTCACGACGCTCACGAATTAACTGCAATAAAATATCTTGGGTTTGCTCAGTGGTTAAACCGACTTGTTTGCGTAAATCTTCAATTTTTTCTTGATCATTTAACAGATCAATCTCACTATTTTGCAATAGCTCTCTAAATTTCAACCCTAAATGCTGCTTACGTTGTTCAAGTTCGTTGGCTAAACCTGTGGCTAAAATACCTGCAGGCAATGCTGCCAAGCCGACACCCAATACCGTAATTAACGCACCTAAAATTCTGCCCCAAGGGGTAATTGGTGTGACATCGCCATAACCGACTGTGGTTAAAGTCACCACTGCCCACCACATCGAAGCGGGAATTGAGCTAAAGGCTTCAGGCTGTGCCTTGCTTTCCACCACATACACACCTGCGGCAGACATCACAATCATAATAGAGAGAATAAAAATGACTGCCTGAAATGATCCTTTTTCCCGTTCGATCACTCTTAATAAAATTTGCAATGATACAAAGTAACGTGTCAGTTTTAACAAACGCAGCAAACGTAAAATTCTTAGGAACCGTAAATCTAGATGCACAAAGAAGTTAATATAAGCAGGTAGAATCGCCAACAAATCTATAATTGCCCCACCGCTGGTAAGCCATTTTACACGCTGTTTCCACGGCGAAATAAACGGGTCTTTTTCGGCAATACTCCAAATCCGCAGCAAATATTCAAGCGTAAACACTGCGATGGAAAAGTTTTCAAAATGGTCAAAAAATACCTGATAGGCAAGATAGACATCATTCACCGACTCTAAAATAACCGCACTGGCATTGCCTAAAATCAGTAAAATTAAAAAATAGTTAATGCAACGACTAAACCATGTTTCATAGTCATCGTCGTGTAAGTTGTTATAGACAAATTTTCGAAATGTGTACCACGGTGTAAATGCCATACCGAATATTATATTTTAAGGCTTACAGTGATGGCAGTTTAACCGAAGTTTTTCTCAAAACGATAGTATTTTATGTGACGTTAAGCGGGCATTTTTAATGCAGAATTGCAGTATAAGTCATCATTATCCAAATGACTAAACTACTGAATAAACAGCAATGCTAAACGCACCTGATCATAGCCCATGCGTGGACTAGTCGCTTCAACAATCGGGCGCAGTTTAATTGCGCCATCATCGCTGAAGTGCTCTGCATTTTGACGCTTCATTAATCGCTTATAAATTTTACGGACCTCTTCCACCACTTCTTCACCTGGATGTGCCACTGAAATATCCAGATTTTGTTCTTTTTGCAAACGTGCCAAATGGTTGATAATAGTTGCAGGAGTTAAACCTCGCTCTACTGCAATATCCTGAATATCATAACCTTCTTCAAATAAAGCGCGGGTTTCATCTAACGTGGCAGTCGCATAATTGGTTTTTCCACCTTTGGCAATTTTCTTTTCATTGCGCAAAATTTCGGTTTCGTTCAACGTGCCACCACAGTGACGAATAAATGCATTATGTTGTGGTGTTAAATCCATCAGCTCATAGTGCGTTTCAGCTTCTTCAGACAATTCCTGAAAACGGCGGTCAGCCTTAATCGCTAAACTGTCGAGTTCCAAAGCTTGGCTATTAAATCCCAATAAACGCAAACCGCTTAACGATTTTAATCGTGACAACGCCACATAACCCTGCCCTTTTTCAAAAGTATGGCTAAGATTGATTTCTGCCGCTTCTAAGGTCATACCTTGTGATTTGTGGATGGTAATTGCCCATGCCAAACGCAGCGGAATTTGCTGGAAACTGGCAATGGTTTTGCCTGCATCATTATCCACCGACCAAGTTTCAGGCTCGACCAGTAATACTGTGCCATCGGTCAATTTTACTTTAGGCAAAATACCGTGATCGTCATCTTCTTCAAAGCCAATCACTTCGCCCAAACTGCCGTTGATATAGCCCATATCGAAGTTGTTTTTAACAAACATCACTTTGGCATGTTTTTTTAGATTTAAAATTTCAGGCGCACGTACGGATGATTTCAGCGTTTCAATCAACTTTTCATTGCCATCACACACGGCATCAAACTGCTTGCTCTCAGTTTCAATTTCATTCAGATGCTTAAAGTTGATATTGTCCACGTCCATATTGTGCGTATATAAACGTGTGAAAGTGTCGCCAATATCTTGATGGCGGGTGTGCTCCAAAGCCTGAATATGTTGATGATCAATACTTTGTGCACGAATTGCATTGAGAATGTCATTTAAATAATCGTCGCCCTGACGGTGCTGCTCAGTTAAATAACAGACTCGAAATTTAGCTTCGACCCACGCCTCTGACATAAAACAGAACTTGTCACGATTGCGCTCATCGTTTTTTCCTACAGGCGGTAACTGGAAAAAATCTCCTGCAACAATCACCTGAATGCCGCCAAAGGCTTCATCACTGTCTTTAAAATATTTTAAAACCTGATTGACTAAATTCAGTTGCTTGGCATGCAACATCGAAATTTCATCAATAATCAACACTTGCGCATTTTCTAAATGTTCTTTGAGATATTTGCGCTCTTTCATATTTTTTAGGTCGGCATCGGACAAAAAGTCTTTAATACCAATACCTGCCCACGTGTGAATGGTCATGCCATTCATATGCGTTGCAGCAATACCTGTAGATGCTGTAATGGCTACAGGTACTTTTCGTGCTTTTAAATAATTGATGTATTGATTCAGGGTATAGGTTTTACCCGCACCAGCAGAGCCTGTTAAAAAGACATTTTCGCCTGCTTTTAAAAGTTTAAGTGCAGTTTCCTGTTTCATAAGACCTATACCATTGCTGAACGGCTATAGCCTAACGAGTTTTTGCCTAAAAGTTAAGGCTCAAGTCTGCGAATACGACAACTGTTGTCTTATGCTTTAGCTGGCAATTGTGGATTCAGCCATGCAATAAACTGCTCTGCAATGGTCACCAGTAACTGTTCCGCTTTTTGATTATTCGGATATTCCAACTGATCAAATTCAAGTTGCCCCTGCCGAAAATGACAGCCCAGAGTCAATTGCTGCGCATAATGTGGCGATGCCATGTGAAAAGCCACATATTGCCCTTCACTCATTAGCTTGGCATAGCTAAGTGCCAAACAGTGTTTAAAGTTTTTCGATTCTTCAATAATACGGTCTAAATCGGTCAGTTCTTCAAAACACCAACCTGAAAAGTACAATATTTGCTGCGGGCTTTTCGCCTGCCATGTGCTACACGGAATTTCTTTTTTCAGTTTGGCAAATAGCTCTGCTTTATACACTTGTTGATGCCAACGCACCGCCTGATGAAACAGCCCCAACCAACTCAGACTTTTAGGAATATGCGTATGCGCTGCAAAATATTCCAGTAAATAGTCACGCACATAACTGTCAAACACTGAAACTCGCGTATGCTGCGCCCGTAAATAAAAACGCTGCCTAAAATCATCGGGTTGAAGCTGATAACGCTGCAATACCGTATAAAAGTCACGCTGCTGCTGACTCTCGGGCTGAATATAATCCAACAAAGCGGGTGGTAAATCCTGTGTGATTTGCTGTAAATACAACATATAACTTTGCATGACACGACTCAAACGTCTAAATACATGTTTCACCAAATACTCATCTTGCTGCGCCACTGTTTTTAGCAAACTCATCCATTCATCCAAATACAAAATGGAAGGACTAATCGCAACGCGTGGATCATCTACAGATTGTTTTTCACCATGTGGCATTAGGCTGACATTATGTGCATGCGCAAACCACGCCTGCTGTGTCGCATACACATTACAGCTTTGAATAAACATACGCGCCGCAGAATATTGAAAATATTGCAAAGTTGCCAAAATAATCCGTGGATGTGCCTGACTACAATCGACAAAACTGAGCGCTGTCACTGCGACCCGCACACTGGTGTGCTGCATATTTAAACTGAGCCAATCCAACACTTGTGCAGACTGTTTAAACAGCCAGTTCACCGCTCGTGGATAATCAAATAACGGCAGTTTGGCAACCTTCTTTTGCCAAATTAAAGGACAGGATTTTAAGAAATGCGGTTTTGCCAATGCATCGGAACGCTGCCACACTTCTCGGTGCATTAAACGGGCAAAACCCAGTAAATGACCATGTTCTTCGGCATGCCGATACAACAACTGAATATCATCCTGATGGTCAATTAAATCTTGTAAATTAAAACGCTCAGGAAAGGACACCGCCAAAATACGATACATGGCTTTAGGCAAAAACTGTGCTGCACTAAAACAAAAATCATCATAACTGTGCATTAAGGCTTGCACAGGCAAAAAGGTATCACCCTCAATAAATTCTAAAGCACACAATGCAGATAAAGCAGTCAAAGTTTCCTCTGGAATGACCGCACCATGCTGTACAGCACCTGTAAAAACAGCGTGTTGGGCATAATCAGACTGAATCAAGGCTTGATCTAAAATCTGAGCCTGTACACCATCTAAATGCAGCAGCAACTGTTGAACACGTGCAGCACCATCCACCCACATATAGGCTTGCTGCATAATCAGATGTCGTAATTGCTGCGCCTGATTACGCAAAAATAAGGAGTGTTGTGGCTTTAAATCGCCCGTGTGAAACTGTAAATCATGCAGAAAAAAATCTTCAAACGCTTCTTGATGCAGCCCCGCAAACTCAAACTGCGTCTGAATTAAACTAGGGTTAGATTTAGGCGGATAAAATTCAAGGCTAAATAGACCGTTTAGCAATTCAACCCGATGCTGCAAAGGATCGATCCGAAACAAATTTTGTGCTGTAAAATGTCCAACCAAATCCATTTGATCTTGATAGATTTCTGCGGCCACACTGGAAATACGAACCAATTGCTGTGCAACGGCATGCAACTGGCTATGCTGGCAAATTGGCTGCATATACGCTCCTCATGCTTAAGTGCGGTCTATCTAAGTGTCATCTTATTTTTATTTGATTGCACCGACTAGACCCATCACGTGATACATCCCTATTTTTTGTTTTTTATTTCCATCTGCAAAAAGTGGACAATTCTTCAATCGAGCTTAAGCCACTTATTAATTGAATTACACCTGAAATTTATGTGAACGGTATCTACACCTTAAAATTAGAGATACAAAAACACTATAAACAAGATTTAAGCCCTTGCCTATAGCCTGCGCACAACTTCAGAAAAAATAAAAACCCATTAAAAAACAAATAAATTTCAATTGATTAGTTTGCATTATTTACTCAGAAAATAGGGTTGGTGTTTGGTAGGTAGGATTTCACCACAAAGCATTGAATACTCAAATCACGGTTCAACACCGCGATAACAACACATTATTCCAATACCCAATGCAAGAAGGAATCTGAGCATGGCTTTTAAAAATATTGCAGATCAAACCAACGGTTTTTATATTCCTTGTGTGTCTCTCTTCGGCCCTGGTTGTGCCAAAGAAATTGGCGTAAGAGCGCAAAATTTAGGTGCTAAAAAAGCCCTGATTGTGACAGATGAAGGACTGTTTAAATTTGGCGTAGCCGATACCATTGCAGGCTATCTCACCGAAGCAGGCGTTGCTAGCCATATCTTTGCAGGTGCTGAGCCAAACCCAACCGACATTAACGTACATAAAGGTGTCGATGCCTACAATGCCAATCAATGCGACTTTATTGTGTCTTTAGGTGGCGGTTCTTCACACGACTGTGCCAAAGGCATTGGCTTAGTTACCGCAGGTGGTGGGCATATTCGTGATTATGAAGGCATTGATAAAAGTACCGTGCCAATGACTCCACTAATTGCCATTAACACCACAGCAGGTACAGCATCGGAAATGACCCGTTTCTGTATCATTACCAATACCGACACGCACGTTAAAATGGCAATTGTCGATTGGCGCTGCACACCACTCATCGCCATTGATGATCCAAAACTCATGATTGCCAAACCTGCAGGTTTAACCGCAGCAACAGGCATGGATGCCTTAACCCATGCTGTAGAAGCCTACGTTTCAACTGCAGCCAATCCTATTACCGATGCCTGCGCTGAAAAAGCTATTCGTATGATTAGCCAGTGGCTTAGCCCTGCCGTGGCAAATGGTGAAAATATTGAAGCACGTGATGCCATGAGCTATGCGCAATATTTGGCTGGTATGGCATTTAATAATGCCTCATTGGGTTATGTGCATGCCATGGCGCATCAACTCGGTGGTTTCTACAACTTGCCGCACGGCGTCTGTAATGCAATTTTACTGCCGCATGTTTGCGAATTTAACCTGATTGCCTGCCCTGAGCGTTATGCAGATATTGCAGAATTGATGGGAGTCAATACTGACGGATTAACCACCACAGAAGCCGCCTATGCCGCAATTGATGCAATTCGTGAATTATCTAGCTCAATTGGTATTCCAACAGGTTTAGCAGAGTTAGGCGTGAAAGAAGATGACTTGGCGATTATGGCTGAAAATGCACAAAAAGATGCCTGCATGCTCACCAACCCACGTAAAGCCAATCATGCACAAGTGGTCGAAATTTTTAAAGCCGCGATGTAATTTGAATCTCCTGCTGAGTGAATCACGATTTGCTCAGCATCTCCCATCCTTTTTTCAATTTTCGTCTGTTGCTGTTTTATTTTTATCCTTCCCTTTGGCAGAACCATCTCAGATGCGTTCTGCTTTTTTTGCTGTTCAGAACAAAATGAACTCGCAGCATAAAACTAAAGCGATTTAGATGCAGAGGGTTTGCATAATTCAATTTGACAAATGCGCACAGCTCATCAAGGATATAGTCAAAATAAAATGGATGACGAACACCTTATGCTGTTAAGTAAAAAACAAAAAACAACACCAAGCTATCAACCCGATATTTTGGGTGCCGATTACCAACAAATGACGCTGGATTTTCCTTCGGATTATGAAGGCAAAGTGATTGCTACCTTGGTACGCAAAAAAGCCGAACAGGAAACCCGTAAAGCCGTACTTTATATTCATGGTTTTATTGACTATTTTTTTCAAACAGAAATGGCAGACCAGTTTAATCAGCATGGTTATGACTTTTATGCCCTAGATTTACGTAAATATGGGCGTTCGCATTTGTCACATCAAAATTGGTACAATGTGCGCAGCTTGTCTGAATATGATGCAGAAATTTCCGCTGCACTTGAGCAAATTGCCACAGAAGAACATGACTCAGTAATTTTGGCAGGACATTCAACAGGTGGATTAATCACCACGTTATATGTGGCACATCATCCCAATCATCCACTGATTCGTGGTTTATGGTGCAACAGCCCTTTTTATGATTTCAATATGAGCGAGATTGAGAAAAAATTCGGCATTCCTCGTTTAAGCCAATTGGGCAAATTGCTGCCAGAAATGAAATTTCCAAGCCGCCTTAATCCATTTTATGTACCAAGTCTACACAAACAATATCATGGTGAATGGTTATTTAATTTGGAATGGAAGAAACCGCGTTATCCAAAAGTGCGATTAAGTTTTGTTCGTGCAATTCATGAAGCGCAAAAAGAAATTCATGCCAGTGTGCATTTGGGTGTACCCACCTTAATTATGCATGCGAGTCAAAGTAGTTATCCACGCCAATGGAATGAGATTGCGCAACGCACTGACGTAATTTTAAATGTTGCAGATATGCAAAAATATGGGCATCACATGCATGGCGATATTCAGCTTTGCCAAATTGAAGATGGCGTGCATGATTTGGTGCTTTCTGCGCCAGAAGTCCGCGCGGAAGTGTATCAGTCCTTGTTTGACTGGTTAAACCGCAAAGGGCTGTAAAAACTAAAAAAAACAGTAAGACTAAAGGACAGTGAAATGAAAGCCTAAAGACTTGATTCGTCATTTAGGCTTTGTATTTTAATAAAATTTGATGTGCAGGATGATGCTTTGGCATCAGTTCAATTAAACGCTCTACCGCATCAATCGCTTCAGGGCTATGCGCCAAATGTTTCAGCAATACATCGGTATCTTGTGCATTAAAAATGGCATCACTCAGGCGTGATTCTAAACAATCTCGCCATGCGCATAAAAATGGACTTTCAGTTTTCGCCAAAAATACCCCTGCACACGTTTGCAAGGCAGACTGCACATAACCTGCATCTAAAGCCTGCTCAGCTTGTAAAAAATCGGCTTCAATATGCGCCAAAACTCGGTAAGGACGCGAGCCGAGCATCCCCCCTAAAATATCGCGTAATTGCGACATTTCAGCTTTTAGCGTTCCCATGCTGACTTTACGCTCACCATATAGTGCTTGGTGTAAAGTGTCTAAACTCATGCCTTGTGGGCAAAGTGCCAAAATCACCAATATTTCAATTTGACGCGGTGTCATCACCACCACTTTGCCATTAAATAACACCTGTGGCACACGAAACGCGCGAATATAAAGCTGCTGTTTTTGCTGTTCCAGCAACGCATTTTGAATTAAAGAAGCACAGCGCTCTGCTGCCAACAAACCCAAACTGTTATGATTTTTCCAAGTGGTCGATAAATCAATCACGCCCAACACTTGTTTGGAATGTGGGTCTAAAATTGGTGCGGCATAACAAACCCAGTCATGTAACGATGACATATAATGTTCACTGGAAAACACACAACTGGCTTGCTGAGTTTTGAGTGACAAAGCCAAAGCATTGGTACCCACCAACTCTTCACGCCACTGTCCACCCTCTACAAAATGTACTCGTTCCGCCACATTACGCATTTGAGCGCTCGCTGCCGTCCAAATAATCGTACTGCCCACATCGCCCACGGCTGCCACCATGTCGGACTGCTGCGCGATATGTTTTAAATCTTCTGCGCAATTTTGCACAGCTCTCTGTAAAGCCGAACCGCCTTGCGGATGCGATAAACTGGAATTTAACGGAGCAGCCTGCCGATCTACAGGAATTTCTGCAATTTCAGAGCGTTGCCAAGAATTTAAAATACTCTGCTGAATTTGCTGCGCATGCAGCGGCGATAAACTACTGCTTTGTCTAAACCGTTCAATATGCAGTTTTTTTTCCAATAGATCTTGTTTTTTCATCATGACTGATTCTCACAATCCTGTGGGCATTACATCCATTGTACTGCTTACTTTTGTAAGGATTTGTTCGCTGCTTGTAAACCTGCAACTTTCCAACCTTTTTCCAACCTTATATTGGTATGCTAATCAAATAACGTACTAAAGTACCTTATACCTTAGCCGTAAATTTAACCTGATTTTAGACACAGGATTGTGATAAAAGGTAAAGATGACGGCAGATTATAAAAAACCATCAAAGGAAGAGAATTATGCGTTACGTAGATCCCAATCAACCCGGTTCAAAAGTTCAATTTAAAGCACAATACGAAAACTTTATTGGTGGCGAGTGGGTCGCCCCTGTAAAAGGCGAATACTTTGAAAATATCTCTCCTGTAGATGGCAAAGTATTTACCAAAGTCCCACGCTCATCGGCAGAAGACATTGAACTGGCTTTAGATGCAGCCCATAAAGCCAAAGCACAATGGAACAGCTCATCTCCAACCACACGCTCCAACATTCTGCTTAAAATTGCAGATCGTTTAGAACAAAATCTAGAATTATTGGCAGTGGCAGAAACATGGGATAATGGTAAGCCTGTTCGGGAAACATTGGCTGCCGACATTCCATTGGCGATTGACCATTTCCGTTATTTTGCAGGCTGTATTCGTGCCCAAGAAGGCGGAATTTCTGAAATTGATGAAGATACCATTGCCTATCACTTTCATGAGCCGTTGGGCGTTGTGGGGCAAATTATTCCATGGAACTTCCCAATTTTAATGGCAACATGGAAACTTGCACCTGCTTTGGCTGCGGGTAACTGTATTGTACTTAAACCTGCGGAGCAAACCCCTGCTAGTATTTTAGTTTTGGTCGAACTGATTCAAGATTTATTGCCAGCAGGCGTATTAAACGTAGTCAATGGTTACGGTGTAGAAGTGGGTCGCCCATTGGCAACCAATCCACGTATTGCCAAAATTGCATTCACAGGTTCAACCCAGGTCGGTCAATTGATCATGCAATACGCCACTGAAAACATCATTCCAGTGACTTTAGAGCTTGGTGGTAAATCTCCAAATATTTTCTTTGAAGATATTATGGCGCAAGATGACGACTACTTAGACAAAGCACTCGAAGGCTTTGCTATGTTTGCGCTGAATCAGGGTGAAATTTGTACTTGTCCATCACGTGCGCTCGTACAGGAAAGTATTGCTGACCGTTTCCTTGAAAAAGCCATTGAACGTGTTAAACGTATTAAAACAGGTCACCCGCTTGATACTGAAACTATGATTGGTGCGCAGGCATCGCAAGAACAACAAAACAAAATCTTGGGTTGTATTGCGACAGGTCGTGCCGAAGGTGCGCAAGTTTTAACAGGTGGCGGTGAACGTCATGAAGTTGGCAGTGGTTTCTATATTGAGCCGACAATTTTCAAAGGCACCAATGACATGAAAATTTTCCAAGAAGAAATTTTCGGCCCAGTGCTTTCTGTGACTACATTTAAAGACTTTGATGAAGCCATTAAAATTGCCAATGACACCATTTACGGTTTAGGTGCAGGTGTTTGGTCACGTTCTGCGCACACTTCTTACCGTGCAGGCCGTGCTATTCAGGCGGGTCGCGTTTGGACGAACTGTTACCACATCTACCCTGCGCATGCCGCTTTCGGTGGTTATAAAAAATCAGGTATTGGCCGTGAAAACCACAAGATGATGTTAGAACATTATCAACAAACCAAGAACTTGTTGGTGAGCTACTCAACTAAACCTGCGGGCTTCTTCTAAGCTTTGTTAAATTTTAAAAGCTAAAGCTCCTATATAAAAATGCGAACTTCGGTTCGCATTTTTTTATATTTGGGATGTACAGATGGACAAAAAGAAAAACAGAAAAAGCCATTTATCTACATAGATTTACAAGTCATAGACCTAAAATTACTAACATCAAAGTCATGTAGATGAAATCACAGACATAAAAAAAGCACCATTTAAAAAATGATGCTTTTTGATCAAATTACAACTGCTTATTTTTTTGCAGCTACAGATGCTTCAGTAGTGATGTTAACAGTAATTTTATCACCCACGTTTGGTACATAGCTTGCAATACCAAATGCAGAACGGTTGAATGAAGTTGTTGCATTAAAGCCAACAGTCGCCGCCTGAGTCATTGGGTGTGGACCTTGTTTGTTCAATACTGCGTCAAGTACCACTGGCTTAGTAACACCTTTAACGGTTAAATCACCTGTGATTTTAAAGTTTTTCTTGTCTTGAGTTTCAACTTTTGTACTTTTAAAAGTAATGGTTGGATATTTTGCTGCATCAAACCAATCTGCTGCCATTAAGTGCTCATCTAAAGCTTTTACGTTGGTGTTGATGCTACTTAATGGAATCGTCACATTCACAGATGAGTTAGCAGGTTTTTTCTCATCAATGTTGATAGTACCTTGAATGTCTGAGAAGTTACCTGATGGCGTAGAAAAACCGAAGTGATCCCAAGTAAATACAGTAGCAGTATGCGTTGGGTCAATTTGATAAGCCACTGGTTTAGCCATTGTCATTGTTGCTGCAGACGCGATAGCCAAACCTAAAGCAATTGATTTCATGTTCATATTGTTCATCTCTAAAAGTGTTGATACGTTTCAATGAGGTTTAGTTTATAGATTTTTGCTGCAAATACAGGATTAAAGATAAAACAGTATGTTGCATGACTGAAACGATAAATTTGTAAAAATATGCATGCGCGTTTTACATCGCTGTTGCAGGGCTGCGATATTGAATAAAACCTGTTCTTTTTGCGACACGATCATACAACTGCCGTGCCTGTAAATTATCTTCATGAGTCAGCCAATATACCCGATCACATTCACGCTGTTGCGCTGTTTGATTCACCTGCTGAATAAGCTGCTGAGCAATTCCCATCCCTCTGTACTCAGGCAAGGTATATAAATCTTGCAAATAGGCATAAGGTTTAAGCGTCCAACAACTGTCATGTTCAATTACATGCACAATTGCCACAACTTGAGTTTGATATACGGCAGCAAAACTATAAATATGCGTACTGTGTGGATTAATTAGTTTTGACCACGTATTTTGCGTAACCTCATCACTTAATTGCACCTGATAAAATTGCTGATAACCCTGCCAAAGTGGTTGCCATTGCTCAAATTGGATTTCACTTAACGCTACAATGTCGATGTGCTTAAATTGACGATCTAATATAGTTGTCTGCAAGCTTTGATGTTGCCTGATTATTTTTGCATCGAATCATTTTACTAATTATGCACAATTCATATTATGCTTAGGCTATTTTATACACTATTTTTCAGCAATAAAAAAGCTTTACCCTACGCATAGAATAAAGCTGTTTTTGACGATACACCTTTTAATGCACCGTATTCATCGCAATAGATTAAAGCTTCTCAATCAAAATACGATCAACCTGCTTTAAGCCTGATTGCTTTTCATGGTTCTTACGGCGAATTTTGATTTGCTGATCTTCAGCCAAATCCTGTAACAACAACTCTACCGCCACCATAGCTTCAAGTGGTAAATCTTGTCCAATCCACTTTTGCTCACCCGCATCCATTAAAGTGACTTCATCATTAATTTGCTCGTACAAACTCATTTCTCATCTCACTCAATTACACAGAGGTTTATTCACAAACCTGACTTACACTGACAAAATTTGTTGGATCATCACATCGAATACCAAACAAATATGCAAAAATAAAAGACGTCCCTTTGCAGGAACGCCTTTAAAAACACTGGATTAAAAAATTAAGCTGTTAATTCTTTTACTGCAGCAACAACCGCTTCAGTGGTAATGCCAAAGTACTGATACAAGTCTTTTGCAGGTGCAGATTCACCATAAGTTGTCATACCAATAACTTTACCGTCTAAGCCGACAAACTTCCACCAGTAGTCTACATGCGCTGCTTCAACCGCAACACGTGCACGAATATGTGATGGCAATACCGCTTCACGATATGCTGCATCTTGCTTCACAAATTCTTCTGCACACGGCATAGACACAACACGTACACCTTCAAGCTGCGCGTATGCTTCCATTGCCAAGCCCACTTCTGAACCTGTTGCAATAATAATGGCTTTCAATTCACCTTTTTCTTCAGCCAAGACATAACCACCTTTTGCCACGTTCTCAATTTGCGCTTGAGTACGAGTTTGGAATGGCAAGTTTTGACGTGAGAAAATTAAAGCAGTTGGACCTTCGCTGCGTACTAATGCAGATTTCCAAGAAATAGCCGCTTCAACGGTATCTGCAGGACGCCATGTATTTAAGTTTGGCGTACCACGTAAAGATGCAATTTGTTCAATCGGTTGGTGTGTTGGACCATCTTCACCCAAACCAATCGAGTCGTGGGTATACACATGAATCACACGTTGCTTCATTAATGCAGACATACGCACGGCATTACGCGCATATTCCATAAACATTAAGAATGTTGCAACGTAAGGAATGAAACCACCGTGAAGTGCTACACCATTTGCAATAGCAGTCATACCAAACTCACGTACGCCATAATGCACGTAGTTCCCTGCTGCATTGTCCTGAACGCCTTGGCAACCCTTCCAAAGGGTTAAGTTTGAACCTGCCAAGTCTGCAGAACCACCCAATAATTCAGGCAATAATGGGCCAAATGCTTGCAAAGTATTTTGGCTGGCTTTACGCGTTGCAATAGTTTCAGCTTTAGCATTGGTTTCAACAATAAACGCATCTGCCTGCGCGATGAATTCTGCAGGTAGTTCACCGCTTAAACGGCGTTTAAGTTCTGCAGCTTCCGTTGGATATTTTGCTGCATAGGCATCAAAAGTTGTATTCCATGCTGCTTCTGCTTCTGCACCTTTCGCTTTAGCATCCCAAGCGGCATATACATCTTCAGGAATAACAAATGCTTCATCTGTCCAGCCTAATGCTTGACGCGTCAAAGCGATTTCATCATGGCCTAATGGCGCACCGTGACAGTCTTCTTTACCTTGTTTGTTTGGCGAACCTAAACCAATAACAGTTTTACAAATAATAATAGTCGGTTTTTGCGTTTCAGCTTTTGCTTCAACCGTTGCAGCACGAATTGCATCGGCATCGTGACCATCAACTTTTAAGACTTGCCAGCCGTAAGATAAGAAACGTTGTTCGGTATCGTCAGAGAACCAGCCTTCTACTTCACCATCAATAGAAATGCCGTTGTCATCATAATAAACAACCAGCTTGCCTAAACCTAAAGTACCTGCCAATGAACATGCTTCGTGTGAAACACCTTCCATTAAGCAACCATCACCCAAGAAACAGTAAGTGAAATGGTCTACAACCTGAATATCTTCTTTATTAAATTGTGCAGCCAGTGTTTTTTCTGCTAAAGCAAAACCAACAGCATTGGCAATCCCCTGACCGAGTGGACCAGTGGTGGTTTCAATCCCTGGTGCATAACCCAATTCTGGGTGGCCAGGTGTTTTAGAGTGTAACTGACGGAACGCTTTTAAATCTTCGATTGAAAGATCATAACCTGTTAAATGCAACAACGCATATTGCAACATTGAACCATGACCATTAGACAATACAAAACGGTCGCGGTTTGCCCATTGTGGATTGGTTGGGTTGTGATTCAAAAATTCACGCCACACCACATCGGCAATATCTGCCATCCCCATCGGTGCACCTGGATGTCCTGAATTTGCTTTTTGCACAGCATCCATTGCCAATACACGAATTGCGTTTGCAATACGACGTTCGTTAAGCGGGGTCGTCATAGGTCAGAGTCCACAAAAAATCGTTAAATAGAAGAAGATGAATAGAATTCAAAACAGCCGCTATTCTCTCAAAAAAACGCCTGAGGGGTAAAGCCTATGCAACAATATTTCCGCATTAATTCCCATTCAGGGTATTTTTCGTGCAAATTCAAAGACGTTTTCACGTTTATAACAACAAGAAAATAGCTAATTGCCGTGTTAAGCTCTATTCTTGGCAAAATTCTAAAGTATAGATATTTCAATTTATAGACGCAGGATGGAATTGTGATGTCGCTCTTGCAGCAACTCCAATCAAATGCCTAGCAACAAGTTAAAACACAACAGTATTCTGTAGAAATAATAGACAGATTTTAACACATCTTGAATTTTATTCACTTTTCACACAATAAATTGAATCACAGCCATCGTCCAAAATTTTAAAACAGCTTTTGAAAATGCAGCTTGATGCAGATAAAGTCAATTCAAAGTCTTTAAATTACCCATCTACAATATTGTTTTTAAAAATGATTCACCACTTAAAAACAAGGTGCTCCTTAGTTTAAAATTATGACAGCATACTTTAGCCAACATGAATATTTTTGAGTCACAATATAGTCATACCGATACTTTATCTATTTTTTAGCTAAAGATATGCGATAAAAAGTCATTGAATTGAAATAAATTCAGCCAATTTAGTCGTAATGCGCTAGTCCTAAAGTCTAACTCGATGTAACATATTGCGTCTTTTGAATTTAACTGTGATAGGACTTATGCGCGAGTACGCTGTATTTACCTCGGAATCTGTAAGCGAAGGCCATCCAGATAAAATGGCTGACCAAATCAGTGATGCCATTTTGGATGCAATCTTAAAAGAAGACCCTTATGCGCGGGTTGCTTGTGAAACGCTTGTAAAAACGGGTGCGGTTGTACTGGCAGGTGAAATCACAACAACTGCAAATGTCGATTTTGAAGCCGTTGTTCGTCAAACCGTAAATGGCATTGGTTACCATCATTCTGACTTAGGTTTTGATGGTTCAACCTGTGCGGTCATTAACATGATTGGTAAACAATCACCTGAAATTGCACAAGGTGTAGACCGTCAAAAGCCTGAAGATCAAGGCGCAGGTGACCAAGGTTTGATGTTTGGTTACGCCAGCCGTGAAACTGATGTATTAATGCCTGCCCCAATTTCTTACGCACACCGCTTAATGGAAAAGCAAGCTGAATTACGTCGCAGTGGTGCTTTGCCGTGGTTACGCCCAGATGCAAAAAGTCAGGTGACTTTTGCTTATGAAAATGGTGTGCCTGTACGTTTGGACGCGGTGGTGTTATCTACTCAGCATGATCCTGAAATTTCTCAAATTCAGCTTAAAGAAGCGGTAATTGAAGAAATTGTGAAAAAAGTGATTCCTGCAGAAATGTTCCATGCAGACACCAAATTCCACATCAACCCAACAGGTATGTTTGTGATTGGCGGTCCTGTAGGTGACTGCGGCTTAACAGGTCGTAAAATCATTGTCGATACTTACGGCGGCATGGCGCGTCATGGTGGTGGTGCATTCTCTGGTAAAGACCCATCTAAAGTTGACCGTTCTGCTGCTTACGCAGGCCGTTATGTTGCCAAAAATATTGTGGCAGCTGGCTTGGCAGACAAATGTGAAATTCAGGTGTCTTATGCTATTGGTGTTGCAGAGCCAACATCAATTTCAATCAACACCTTCAACACTGCAAAAGTGGCAGATGAGTTGATTATTGCTTTAGTACGTGAACACTTCGATTTACGTCCATACGGCATTACCAACATGTTGAACCTGTTACAACCGATGTATAAGCAAACTGCAGCCTATGGTCACTTTGGTCGTCAAGGTTCTGACACTGCATTTACATGGGAAAAAACCGACAAAGTTGAGGCGTTAAAAGCTTCTGCAGGTCTGTAATGTAAAACTTTTCAGTTTTATCAAGCTCACTTCGGTGGGCTTTTTTATGCCTAAAATTTAGCTGTCAAACCACAATATACAAAATACAAATATGTTATAGTGAATCATTCCTGAGATTTTTTAAATACTCATCTAAGATAATGATGTAGGAGTTTATTATGGCGGTTATTCTTCAAGTCGATTTCCCTTCTGAAGGCCCATTTGGCGAAAGCATGAGCCAAGCGTACCGTGAACTTGCAGAAAGCATTAACCTAGAAACTGGCATGCTTTGGAAAATTTGGACTGAGAACGGTCAAACACAGGAAGCAGGTGGAATCTATCTGTTTGATCATGCGGCCAATGCTGAACGCTATTTAAAAATGCACACTGCACGTTTAGAAAGTTTTGGCGTGAAGGATATTCGTGGCAAGATTTTTGAGGTGAATGCTGCACTGTCTGCAATCAACCAAGCTGACTTCTTAAGTCGCTAATCTTTTTAAATTGCTCATCCATATTGAAGAATAAAATGGTGAGTCTCTTCAATATTGAAAAAACAGTTGAATAAAATCCTGAGCCATTTAATGATTCAGGATTTTTTGAAATCTTGTATAGACGAAATAAGCGTTAAGCTTAGATGCAGCACTTATTGCGTACGAATCACCTCAAGCACCGATTGTTGCACGGGCACTTCTTGATGATCTTGCAAATAAACATGCACGACTTTAAACACAACGGCTGCTGCCAAGCATGCCAAAATACAGAATAACCAGAAACCATAAGGACTACGAATATTGTGTGAACCACAAGTACCACATTCTTTTTCTGATGATTCCACCACCCGATTGCAACATGCGCAACGATACTGATGATACAGCATAGGTATTCTCCTACTTCACTGTAATTCTTGTTTTTATTGTTACACCATCTACCCTGATGCAGTGTAATTTTGTTTAAGCAACTGTGACACTTTGTAGCTTACACCCTTTGGATGATTGAGCAGACACAATCGCTTGTAAATTAGAATGTCAAAGTTCGGCTATTCGCGCAAATCGTATTTTTGAATAAACAGTCACTTTATCCATCTAAAATAGGTATGTCGTGGTAAAATTCTACATGTTCGATCATCTAAAACTTAGGTTCAAACTTAGCTTTCAGTACATATTTTTTTATTACACGGAGTAAGTTAAAGTGGTACAACTCATTAAAAAAGGCGGCTTGCGTGAACGTGCCAACCGTAGCCGTAAATATCAAGGTTCGGAAAATACCGAAGCAACTTTGCGATCAAACCGTACTTATCAACCCAATCATTTAGATAAAACTGAAAACACGACTAAAACCGAAATTCCGAATAAAAAATCGTCAAACTTGGCTTTTGACGACATCAAAGCGTCTGATTAATTGACATTAAAACTTATGTTTTAAAACATACGTAGTGCATCTAACCACAACCACACAGCAAACAATAAAAATAATCCGCCCGAGACCATATCAATATAACTGCCTGAACGCTGATATAACTTTTTCATTTTTGGTGTCGAAAGTAGCAACATAAATAATGTAAATGTCACAAAAGTTTGGATTGGAATAATCACTGCCAATTGGGCTTTTAAAGATGCACTTGCCGATGAACTCAGCGCCAAAGCAAATACGCTGCTAAAATAAATTAAGGTTTTCGGATTAGATAAATTGGTGAATAGCCCCAATAAAAAGTAGTTTTTTGCGGCTGGAATTTGCACTTGAGTATCATCAAACTGTTTGCGCTGCTGCCAACTATGCCAACCGCCCGACAACATGCCCCATCCCATTTTGGCAAGAAATAAACCGCCAATCAGCATTAAGACTTGCTGAATCCAAGGAAATTGCTGCACCAAAACCGTAAAACCTAATAAGGTCAGCACCACCCACACCACAATCCCTGATGAAATACCCGCAATAATCTGCAAGGTATTACGGCGGGTATTGCTGGCTGCACTTTTGGCAATTAATAAAACATCTGGTCCTGGACTAAGCTGTGCCACAAAATGCAGCGCACAAATGGTGAATAACAAAGACATAAATACATCAGGAGAATTGAAAATCCGATTATACCTTGTGCGGTAGGAGAATAAATAAGGCTTTAAATGCACACCTCAATGTTTAAACACTCACGTGCATATTCACCAAAAAATACCCATAAAAAAACCGAATCAGCACGATTCGGTTTGATCTCAAGCATCACCCATATTATTTAGGTGGATTGACATCTTTCATTTCAATTTTTTTCGCATCGGGGGTAATTTCACGTGCTTCACCATCAATAATACTGGAATCACGACCACCGCCCTGCTGATTTTGCATGTCTTGCATTTGGCGCATTAAATCTGCAAACGGGTTTTGACCTGCTCCGCCCATGCCATTCATATCGCCCATCATGCCACCCATCATTTGATCCATCATGGCTTGCTGACGTTTCATCATGGCTTTCATCATTGCCGCTTTAAAGGCATTTTGTACGGCAGGAATCATCACCAGCAATGCCAAAACATCGCTGATTAATCCTGGAATCATCAATAAAAAACCCGCAAAAATTTTAGGTAAATTATTACTCAGCGCAGGATCGGCACTCATCTGCCCCATTTGCATTTGCTGCATTTGTGGCATCACGCCTGCAGAATATTTACGAATCAGGTTCAAACCAATGAAGAAAGCAGCGACAAACCAAAAGAACACGTACCACATGCTCCCCACTAGGTCGCCCACACCAATCCAGACGAAGACTTCAAGAACTAAGCCAATTAGAACAATAAGAAATAATTTCATGAAAATTAATCTAATCTCAACAAAATAAATAAAATGCAGTAACCAAGTGCTTCATCGGGATCAAGCTTTTTTGATTCGCTGTTGTTTCAATATGGGCATTATTGTATTTTTAAAGGTTAAGTCTGTCATTAATATTTTCATCATCACCCAATAACAGACTTAATACGTCTATATATTTAAACGATAAAGATAAAAATATGCGGCATAAGCCAATAATAACCACAACGCAATAAAAACTGATGCTGCAATATAACTGCTCGGTTTTTGACTGATCGCATCGGCTTGTAAGCGACAACGCTGCATTACTTCAGCAGGTACTAAACGCAATACCAACATGATGCCCAATGGCACTAAAATCAGGTCATCTAAATAACCCAAAACAGGTATAAAGTCTGGAATTAAATCAATGGGAGAAATGGCATAAGCAGCGACCAACAATGCCAAAAGCTTTGCCATAAACGGTGTTTCAGGATCACGTGCGACAAACCAAACCGCATAAACATTTCGTTTAATTTGCTTCGCCCACTGTTTTAGCCTATCAATCCACTTCATTGCCACTCTCATTTGCTACCGTATATAAAATATACACCTCAAAACTTAAAATAAAATGAAGTCCAAAATTGAAAATGTGGCGTGGGATACATTCCAATGGTTTAAACAGCAGCTTACTGACCGAATGTTTTGAAATTACTCCACACAAAAGAGATTTAAACTCCTATAATTCAACTTGATGTAATTTTTTAAGGCTTGGCATGTCACTTATTATTGGAATCGACCCTGGTTCTCGTCTAACGGGCTACGGCATTATTGAACGTGATGGCGCTAAATTACGTTTTGTAGATGCAGGAACCATTCGCACCGAAACCAGTGAAATGCCTGAACGCTTAAAACGGATTTTTGCAGGGATTGAACGGATTGTGAAATTTCACGGCCCGACTGAAGCTGCAGTTGAACAAGTGTTTATGGCGCAAAACCCAGACTCTGCCTTGAAATTGGGACAGGCTCGTGGTGCAGCGATTGCCGCTTTGGTGAATTTAGATTTACAAGTGGCGGAATATACCGCCCGTCAAATTAAACAATCTGTCGTGGGTTATGGCGCTGCCGATAAAGAACAAGTACAAATGATGGTCATGAAACTATTAAATCTATCCATTAAACCACAACAAGATGCTGCCGATGCTTTGGCTGCTGCAATTTGCCATGCTCATGCATCAGGCAGCATGACCAAATTGGCTGTGCTCAATGCCTTGGGCGGTATGGCTCGCGGGCGCAGTCGCTCAAGCTCCAGACGTCGCTAAATCAGCATCGCCATCGCTTATATTTTACCGATTCACAACCTGATAAATCGCTTGGCTCATGTGCTGTGCCTGTAAACCGCGCATGCCCTGCTGTGCCAATACATCCCCCGCCAAGGCATGTAACATGACAATTTCATGCAATTGAATTTTATGATGAAACTGGGCTTTTAAACTGGCAATCATGCCTGCCAACACATCGCCCATACCACCTGTACCCATACCAGGATTGCCTGCGGTACAAATCCACAATGAACTTGCTTGCGGTTCTGTAGATGCAGCTTGCAAAGTCAAACTACCTGAACCTTTTAACACCCAATCGCCTGCATAGCGTTGCTGCAATTGCTGAATCGCGGCAATACGGTCTGCTTCAATGGCTGCAACCGTCGTATTCAGTAAGGTCGCAGCCTCACCTGAATGTGGTGTGGCATAACTGTTCGGTTTTAGTTGGGCTGGATGATGCGATGAATGCGCTTGTTTCGCCAAAAACCACAAGGCATCGGCATCGTAAACTACTTCTACCTCGGACTGATTTAGTGCGGCAAACCAGTCTGCATAATGCTGTTCTGCCCAAGCATCTCGTCCTAGTCCCATCCCTAAACTCACGGCATCGATCTGTGAAATTAAGTGCTGAATTTCTGCGCCTGTCAGTGCGTCTATATCCCGCAACATTAAATTCGGCGCACGGCTTAATATCGCCACATGATGTTTGGCATGACAGACCACAGTCACTTTCCCTGCACCTGCGCTTGATGCGGCTTCTGCAGCCATCATCACCGCACCACCCATTTGCGCATGTCCGCCCACAATCAACACATGCCCATAACTGCCTTTGTGTCCAAAAGCCTGCCGTGCGGGTAATTGAATCAAATGTGGTGTGAGTTGGGCCAACGCTTTGAGTTCTGCATCGGCTGGAATCAAATCCAGCACATCGACCAGTCCAGTATATTCCTGTGCCTGCCCTGTAAATAACCCTGCTTTCAAACCCAAAGCTGTAAAGGTGTAATCGGCTTTAATTGCACATGGCAATGGCTGCCCCGTGTTGGCATTTAAACCGCTTGGAATATCAACCGCAATTTTTAAACCCGCTTGTTGATTCATTGCGTGAATAAGCGACTGCCACTCATCATTTAAAGGACGATCTAAACCAATACCAAATAATGCATCAATATAGCAGTCATAACTTTGTTGAAATGCAAAACCTTGAATTATATTGACTTGTTCTGTCTGAGCTTCTAAAAAAGCCTGATGTAAATCTGCCGATGAACCGCGTGTTGCGGCATAAATATCGACTTGAAAACCTGCTTGTTTTAAATATTTTGCAGTTAAATAGCCATCGCCTGCGTTATTGCCTTGTCCACAACACACAGCAATTTTTTGTATTGTAGATGGCTGTTTTGCAAAAATTTTGCGAATTTGTAAATGCAGTGTCCACGCCACTTGCTGCATTAAACCGTAAGAACTATTTTGACGGGCAAACCAGCGCTGCTCCCACGCTTGAATACTTTGACTATGATAAACAGGGCTATGGTACACTTGCTGCGGCATTTTCTTCCCTTCTATTTTGTTATGGCAACATCCACCACTTCAGCACATATTTCTCTGCATCAAGACGATCCAGCCGCCTTGAAAGCGTGGATTAAAGCTCAAGCTTTGGCGCTTGGTTTTGCTGATTGTGTCATTGCCAAACCAGATGCTCAAGCAGAATTAGCACGTTTTCAGGAATATTTAAAACGTGGCTATCATGGCGATATGAAGTTTCTAGAAGAAAATTTAGACAAGCGCGCCAATCCCACACTATTAGTCCCGAATACAAAAAGTATTATTTGTGTGCGGATGAATTATTTGGTGGAAACACCACGTCCACGACACATTCCCGATGCACCTAACTCTGCAATTATTGCCCGTTATGCACGTGGGCGCGATTATCACAAAGTCATGCGCGGACGCCTAAAAACTCTTGCCACCCGTATTCGTGAAAAAGTGGGGAATTTTGAATCACGCCCCTTTGCGGACTCAGCCCCGATTTTTGAAAAGTCACTGGCAGAAAGTGCTGGTATGGGTTGGACAGGTAAACATACCTTACTGATTCATAAAAAATCTGGATCTTTTTTTGTATTGGGCGAGTTGTTTACTTCACTAGATTTGCCTTTTGATGCACCTGCAACTCCGCATTGCGGTTCTTGCACAGCCTGCATCGACATTTGCCCAACACAGGCCATTGTTGAACCTTATATGTTGGATGCGCGTAAATGTATCGCTTATTTAACCATTGAATATCAAGGTGTGATTCCTGAAGAATTACGCCGTGGCATTGGTAATCGTGTGTTTGGTTGTGATGATTGCCAACTGATTTGCCCGTGGAATAGCTTTGCCCAAGTCACCACGGTGGATGATTTTCATCCTCGACATGCCTTAGATCAGATCAGCTTGCTAGATTTATGGCAATGGGATGAAAGCACGTTTTTAGCCAAAACTGAAGGTAGTCCATTGCGACGTACAGGCTATCAAAGTTTTATGCGTAATATTGCCATCGGGCTTGGTAATGCCCCTTTTTCAGCACAAATTTTACAAATTTTGCAGCAAACGCGAACACAGCATGATGAGATTGTGCAAATCCATATGGATTGGGCCATTCAGGAACAATTGCTTAAACAGCCTAAAATTTAAACAAAAACTACCACCAAAATAGTGCGATATTTTAAGTGCAGTTTTCTTGCCAATTTATGCAAATAACTAAATTTTAGCAACCAATTCATCGCAAAAATAATAATCCATAAAATTTAATTTTGCAGCGAAATATCAGAAAAATTGCTTAAGTTTGCAACTAAATAGACTGCATGATTTTAATTCTATTCTGTCGAATATTTGCCACGAAATTGGGAGATTATGCCTTTCTGATTCAAACTATTTGTGTATGATACAGACTATGAATAATAGGGATGATGGACTTTTACTTATGTCAGTACGCAATGATTGGACTCGAGAAGAAATTCAGCAGTTATATGAACAGCCTTTTCTGGATTTAGTCTTTGAAGCACAGCGTGTGCATCGCCAACATTTTGCTGCCAATACTGTACAAGTCAGTACCTTATTGTCGATTAAAACAGGTAAATGCCCTGAGGACTGCAAATATTGCTCGCAGTCTGCGCATTATGATTCACAGCTTGAAGCTGAAAAACGCATTGCGGTTGATAAAGTCATTCAAGAGGCTAAAGAAGCTTTAGCATCAGGTTCTTCACGTTTTTGTATGGGCGCAGCATGGCGTAATCCGCATGAACGCGATATGCCGTATGTTTTAGAAATGGTGCGTGAAGTCAAAGCACTCGGCTTAGAAACTTGCATGACTTTGGGGATGTTAAACCAATCTCAGGCAGAACGTTTAAAAGATGCAGGCTTAGATTATTACAACCACAACCTAGACACCTCGCGTGAGTATTATCCTAATGTGATTAGTACCCGCAGTTTTGATGATCGCTTAAACACTTTGGATATTGTGCGTCAAACAGGTATGAAAGTATGTAGTGGCGGTATTGTCGGTTTAGGTGAAGATACCCAAGACCGTATTGGTTTATTACATGAATTAGCGACTTTACCGTTACATCCTGAATCTGTGCCGATCAATATGTTAGTTCCGATTGAAGGTACACCATTGGCTGAAGTAGAAAAACTGGATGTGATTGAGTGGATTCGTACTATTGCAGTTGCACGTATTATCATGCCAAACAGCTATATTCGTTTATCTGCAGGGCGTGAATCGTTATCCGATTCAGATCAGGCGTTGGCATTTATGGCAGGTGCGAACTCGTTATTCTCAGGTGAAAAGCTTTTAACCACACCAAACGCAGGCGAAGGCAAAGACAAACAATTGTTCCAAAAGTTAGGCTTAGTGCCTGAACGTGCTAAACCAACGGTTTCTGAATTGTCGGTAGATGCGATGGCAATGGCTTAAAGTTTTAGCATCCATCCAAATGTACAAAGTCCCGCAAAGGGACTTTGTTTTTTATGCAGCAAAATAAGTTTATGCGGCAATGCTTTTAAGAGGTGATTAAAATTCCGTAACTGGCATTTAAATACTGCCCTGTTTTAATAATATCTACCCCGTTGGCATGTTCTACCGTCAGTTGTTGCTGAATCGCATCATAATAAAACCGATCATAACAGTCCTGATGATGCAGCAACCACGTCAAAGTATCTGCTAGATTGTCATCTACAATATACGTTTTTTCTTGAAAGTTTTTAGCCATAAATACGGTCAGTTCAATATTTCTAGGTACTGGATTTTAAGCGGAATACCTTGTGGGATAAAGTGTGCGGAGGATAGAAAATTTAATTGTGCACTTGTATAAATCAAACTTCGTACAGCATGAGAAGTCTCCCCACCAAAAGAGGTGGGAATGATATATGTAGTTTTGAAGATGGATAAGTGCAGTCTAATCTATACATGCAGGCAAGACTAAGCAAAATATTCAGGCTATTAGCCTAAAATAAAAAAGTGAGTCATAAAGACTCACTTGGTTTTAATACAGATTCAATACTTAACATTATTGTGTCTTAGAATCCCCACACTTACGACACTCTAAATGCGCCCCGATTTCTTCCATTGCGTCATATTCATAAATATGGATACAGAAAATTTGCTTTAACAGTTTGATCATAAATGACATTCCTTTTGATTTTTATACATCACGTTTGTGATCTCATCCTGAGATACAAATGCCATCAAGGCTGATTGACATAAACTACTATTATCATATTTAAAAAAAATAGCAAATCTAATTTAGGAACTTTCCGACAAATGACAAATTCATCTGCATACTTGCTGAAATTGAGTGCATAAATAGCTGTAAATTCATTCGCTTATATTATTTCAATTTTCAGCGCACTTGAAACAAGAAAAACTGCTCAAAAGCTAATTTATTAAAAACCAAAGAATCGCAATAGCCAATAACATCATGCTTTCTGTTATTTCAATACTCGCACCAACGGTATCGCCCGTAATTCCACCTAAACGCTGCATAAATTTATATCGCAAATACAAGGTGCTAAGGATAAAAGTCAGAACGGTCACCAAACCCACCCATCCCCAAAGCACTCCTGCAAGCAAGGTCAATGCGATCACAATTTTTGTGCCTGTTTTAGGTAAATACTCCTGAATAGAAGTTCCTAAACCATTGGCACGTAAATAAGGCGTGCTTAAAAATAAAATCAAAGCACTTAACCGTCCCAATACGGGTACAAACAGCAAAAAGGCAAAATACTGTTGTTCAAGCAGTACATATAGCGCAGACCATTTTAATAAGCAGCAGATCAGTAAGCTCAACACTCCAACCGGGCCACTGCTTGGGTCTTTCATGATGCTTAAGCTACGTTCAGAATCGCCAAAACCACCGACCCATGCATCGGCAGTATCCGCCAATCCATCTAAATGTAAACCACCTGTCAGCCAAATCCAGAGTACTAAAATTAAGCTGCTACTGAGCACCAAAGGCAGGAATTGCAATAGATGCGCCATTCCCCACAACACAGCCCCGATTAATAAGCCAACGAGCGGATAAAACAACAGTGATTGCGCATTTTGCACTGCAGTTGGTATCTGTTTTAAAGAAACAGGAAACGTGCTCAGAAATTGCAAGGCAATCCAAAAAGGTGTCATGTTTGCCCCTGCATGTAAATCTTGCCATTAGGATGTAACTGGAATGAACTCAATTGCCCCAACGCTGCAGACATTTTTAAAATATCGTCTAAAGGTTGTTTCTGCGCCATCACTTTGAGTAATTTAATTACCCCGCCATGCGTAACCAATAACACACGTTTAGGTTGTTGCTCAAGTTGTTGTATATATTGGTTTAGATCAGACAGACCCTGCAAAACGCGCTGCTGAAAATTTGGCAAAGATTCTGCTTGTGGTGGACAAAACTGGGTTGGTGTCATCCAAAATTTAGCTAAATCTTCAGGGTATTGTTCATACAAAGTTTGGGTGGAAATAGCTTCCCATGCACCAAAATGCATTTCCTGAAATTGTGCATCAATATACAGTGGCAATTGCTGTTCCAGCGCAAAAGTCTGAGCAATCTGCACACAACGCTGTAAAGGCGAACTCGCTACGATATCCCATCGTTGCCCTGTAGCTATTGCCGTGTTTAAAGTCTGCTGCATGTCTTGCCAACCTTTTAAAGTCAAAGCATCATCGGTTGAGCCACGCAAAGTATGACCCAATTCTGTTTCGCCATGTCTTAATAGGTCTAGCATGATCATAAAGATACTTTCTCACCAATAACCGCAGCTTCGGCAAAAGTCGCCATTTGATTATGCAAGGCACAGGCCAGTTGGATAATGCCCAATGCCGCGCCCGCACCGCTGCCCTCACCTAAGCGTAAATTTAGATGCAGCAAGGCTTGTGCACCTAATGCTTCTAATAAGCGACGATGTCCATATTCAGCCGATTGATGCCCAAACAACATCCATTCTCGGACTTGAGGATTTAAACGCACTGCAACTAATGCAGCAGCACTGCTGATAAAACCATCCACCACCATCGGCAAGCCCAACTGCGCACAGCGAATATACGCGCCCACCATTGCAGCGACCTCCAATCCACCAACTGCACATAAGGCTTTAAAAGCATCATCTTGCACATAGTTCTGATGTAGAGCTAAAGCAGCATCAATCACCTGTTTTTTATGTTGCAATTGTGCAGTGTCAATTCCTGTGCCTATGCCAGTCAAGGCTTCAGCAGGTTCTTGTAATAAAAAGCAAGACAAGGCTGATGCCGAACAGGTATTTCCAATACCCATTTCACCTGCGACATAAATCGAGGCCTGCTGTGCGATGGCATCTTCCACACTTTGACGTCCAAGTGCCATCGCATCTGCACACGCTTGTTCAGTCATGGCGCGGGTTTTAGCAAAATTCGCTGTGCCTGCACGAATACAATGCCGCTCTACTCCTGCATATTCATACGCTTCCCCGACCGAGCCGCAATCCACCACTTGTAAATGCGCCTGATATTGTCGGGCGATGACGCTGATACATGCCCCACCTGTGGCAAAATTTTGTAGCATTTGCCGAGTCACGGCTTGGGGATAGGCGGAAATATTTTCTTCCATCACGCCATGATCGCCTGCGAAAATACATATCCACGGACGTTCAATATTCGGCTGCGTTGTTCCTTGCAAAGCCGCCAGTTGAATCGCAATATTTTCCAATGCTGCCAATGAACCTGTTGGTTTGGTCAATTGAAGTTGTCGTGCAATTGCCTGTTGTTTCATCTGTTCATTTGGCTTTTGACACGCTGCAAACCACCAAGTCATTTCTTCTCTCCTTTTAAAAGCATTGGAAAACCTGCGACACAGAACTGCACTTTGTCTGCAATTTGTCCCAATTGCTGATGTAATCGCCCTGTTTCATCGACAAATTTTCGGGTTATTTCGCCCATCGGTACAACGCCCAAACCTGTTTCATTGCTCACTAAAATAATATCGGCTTGCAACTGAGGTAAAACTTCGAGCAATGCTGAAATTTGTTGTTCGGCAAAGCTTTCTGCAGATTGCATCAACAAATTACTCATCCACAAGGTCAGACAATCTACTAAAATCACAGCATTCGGATGATCCAGCATCTTTAACTGCTCCGCCAAATACAAAGGCTCTTCGCACAATTGCCAAGTCTGCGGACGCTGTTGTTGATGATGCTGAATCCGCGCCTGCATTTCTGCATCGCCCGCTTGTGCAGTTGCTACATAAATGACGGATTTGCCAAGTTGCTGCGCGGTTTGCTCAGCCATACGGCTTTTACCCGAACGCGCACCGCCCAAAATAAGTTGAATCACATGTGCTCCAAAGGAAATTGATGCGTGCTAAATAGCTGACCTTGTAAAGTGTGTGCCTGATAATAACCAAAATTTAAATGATGGATATCTAAATCGAAATATTGCACGGGGAGATTTTGAATACGCTGCAAAATCAAATTGGTTGAACACGCTGTTTGATATAAACCCAAAGTAATATGTGGATGATACTGTAAAGCTGCGATTTCAGCCCCGCCTACGCTAAGTGCCTGACGTATACGCGCCAGTTGCTGTGATTGATCTTGCACTTCTACAAATAAAGCACTATCAAAACTATTGATGCCGCCCACTTTCAGTTGAAAAGGCTCTAGTTGCAACTGCTGTAAGGCTTGAACTTGTTGTTGAAATTGTGACTCGAGAAAGTCATCTTCCCAATGCTTTTTTGCTGCATAAAACCCACAAATATATAAGGTGATATGAAACTGGCGAGTGTTTGGGCGAAATAATACATCTGAAAATTGCTGTTTTAATTGTTGTAAATAACATTCTAAAGCTGGATGTTGAACAGCTAAATACCAAAGCACATAACGCTCACGCCCACGATGCCATTCAGGATAATCATGCTGCTGTGTTGGAATAACGTACTGATTGGCTTGAATAAACACGGGATAATTCAATGAATTAAAACAGCTTATGGTAAAACATTCACAACTGAATAGACATGAAAATCATGCAATTTGAGGTGAATATTTTTCAGTTTGGTATTTTAACCATCTACATCATTTAAATAATTTTGATTTTAATGAGATGGATAAAATTCAGAAGATGGCTGAAACAGGTCTGCAATGTTATGCTGAAATGAAGATGATATTTTCTAATCTACACAAGACACTACATTACTGTGAAGCTTTACCCCATCAGAATCGGTATAACTGGAGTTTATGATGCAACAAGAATTGATCTGTTATAAACAACTTCCTATTTGGAATCATGACTCAATTCCACAAGGGTTTAAAAAACAACACAATACCCAAGTCGGCACATGGGCGAAGTTGACTATTTTAAAAGGCGAATTGCATTTTTCGATGCTGCATGAATCTGGTGAAGTACAATCTGAGCATATTTTTTCCGTGGAAAATCAACCACCATTTATTGAACCGCAAGCGTGGCATAAAATTGTATCTGCCAGTGATGATATTGAGTGCCAGCTTAGTTTTTATTGTTTGCCTCAAGATTATTTTGTTAAAAAATATAAATTAAGCCCAACACATTCTGAAATTTTAATGGCACTTCCACAGTTAACCGTGGGTAAAGCTTTGGATGTTGGCTGTGGTACAGGCCGAAATGCGCTGTATTTGAGCCAAAACGGTTTTCAGGTGGATGCTTGGGATGTGAATCCGAGTAGTATCCAAAAATTAAATGAAATTATTGCTACAGAACAGATTTCATCTATTCAAACTACTGTGCGGGATTTAAATCAGGATGCCACAATTACGGAGGAATATGACTTCATTAACTGTACAGTGGTGATGATGTTTTTGGCGCCTGAAACCATTCCTACGCTTATTCAGCACATGCAGCAAGCGACCAAACCACAAGGCTTTAACTTAATTATTTGCGCGATGGATACTGAAGATTACCCCGTGCAACAAGACTTCCCTTTTAGTTTTAAAGCGGGTGAGTTAAGTGCATATTATGCTGATTGGGATATTGTGAAATACAATGAAAATGTCGGTGAGTTGCACCGCACAGATGCAGATGGCAATCGCATTAAACAGCGTTTTGCGACGTTGTTGGCGAGGAAAAAGTAGATGTGCAAGTGGAATCTTAAATGAATAAGCTTTTGAGCTGCTCACAGACTACATTTCAATTGCTTACATAAAGCTTAAAATAAAAAACCACTTAGGATTAGTACACTGAACCGTACCAGGTTTGTCGGAGACTTTTTTATTTAAGTTAGGCCACCTGACCTAACGGGTTAATCTTATCATAGTACATTGCTTCAAACTCAAAAGGCGATACATAACCCAGTGCACTGTGTACACGCTTTTTATTGAACCAATCTACCCAGTTTAGTGTCGCAAGTTGTACATCTGCTAAACCTTGCCAATCTGCTTTTAAATATTCAATCACCTCTGTTTTGTATAAGCCATTCACCGTTTCAGCCAAAGCATTATCGTATGAATCACCGGTCGTACCGACTGATGCTCGTAAATTTGCTGCTTCTAAACGATTGGTATAACGAATGGAAAGATATTGCACGCCTCTGTCACTATGATGAATCACGTTCTTTGGCATGCCTCGATCGTGCAATGCTTGCTCCAGTGCATCGAGCACCATATCTGTATTCATACGTGTTGATACTTTCCATCCAACAATTGCTCGCGAGAACACATCAATAATAAAGGCGGTATAGACCCAGCCTGAATGAGTTTGAATATACGTGAAGTCAGCGACCTGAGAAGCACTGCTTCGCAAGGGTCAGGATGATCTGCATTAAAATTGCGTTTTACTAAGTCATCTGCTCGTTTTTGATCATCTCGGCTACGGGTGGTTTGTTTATTCTTACCACGCCAAACACCTTGTATACCTAGCTTCTGCATCAATCGAGCAACTGTACAACGTGCGATAACATAACCTTCACGTTTCAATTGTTGCCAGACCTTACGCACACCATATCGACCTAAACTTTCTTTCCAAATACGTTTGATTTGCTCTGCATGATGTAAATCATGCAGAGCACGTTTCGCTCGATGTTCTGGATTGTCAGCGAGATCTAAAGCCCGATAATAGGTCGAAGCTGCGATCGGTAAAATCCTACAAATCGCATCAACACCATATCGATCTTTATTGTTATGGATAAAATCCACCATTATTTGTGTGGGCGGTCGAGCTCCGCCTGGGCGAAAAAAGCGGCTGCTTT
>NZ_VPCQ01000008.1:0-122364 GCF_013418125.1 Acinetobacter sp. YH12205
ATAGCAAGAGTGAACCACCTGATCCCTTCCCGAACTCAGAAGTGAAACCTCTTCGCGCTGATGGTAGTGTGGGGTTACCCATGTGAGAGTAAGTCATCGCCAGCTCATTATTCGAACACCCTCAACTCACGTTGGGGGTGTTTTTTTATGTAGAAAGAAAATATTAAGAAGAAAAGTAGAAGAAAGAAGTTTAAAACAATATATTTACAATAATAAATTATGTGAAAAATATAGCATATATCAAAATATCATAAATTACTGCAAGTCTATTTAGTCGAATTTATCTACAACTTTAGTCTAGGTTTTTAAGAAAATTAACCAGAGTTAAGTTTTTGCTGTAGACAAAAAGTGAATATTGATTCATTTTATATACAAAAGTGAATAACCATTCATTTTTTATAAAATAAAAAGCTCACAATTGGAGGTGAGGGAAAAATGACAGCAACAACAATGAATGTGAATGCTGTAGTGGATCAAGCAAAGTTTAAACCTTTTCATTTAAAAATTGTACTTTGGTGCGTATTTGTCGTTATTTTTGACGGTTATGATTTGGCGATTAACGGTGTGGCTTTACCACTACTGATGCAAGAATGGAATATGACGGCTGTACAGGCAGGTATGCTTGCGAGTACGGCACTGGCAGGCATGATGTTTGGCGCCATGCTGTTTGGCATGTTGGCAGACAAAATTGGCCGTAAAAATGTCATATTAATTTGTGTGACGTTATTTAGTGGCTTTACTTTTTGGGGCGGCTTTGCATCCAACCCAACAGAGTTTGGTATTTTACGTTTTATTGCAGGTTTAGGGATTGGCGGGGTATTGCCTAACCTCGTGGCTTTAACCTCTGAATATGCACCACAAAAAATGCGTAGTACCTTAGTTACCACCATGTTCAGCGGCTATGCCGTGGGCGGCATTATGGCAGCCTTACTTGGTGCATGGTTGACGCCTAGCTTTGGCTGGGAAGTGATGTTCTATATTGCGGGATTACCGTTACTTATTTTGCCTTTATTGTGGTTTTTCTTACCAGAATCTTTAACTTTTTTGGTGAAAAAACAGCAACATGAAAAAGCGCGTCACATCGTCCAGCAAATTAGCCCACAAGAAAATATCAGCCCACAAACACAATTTGTATTAAATGAAGTACAAACCGCAGATGCCTCAATTGCAGCCTTATTTAAAAATAACCGTGGCATGAGTACTTTGCTGTTTTGGTGCTGCTTCTTTATGTGTTTGTTGATGGTTTATGCTTTGGGCAGTTGGTTGCCAAAACTGATGATGGCAGCAGGTTATTCGCTGGGTAACAGTTTAATGTTCTTAATGGCGATGAACATTGGTGCTGTGATCGGAACCATCAGTGGCGGGATTTTAGCAGACCGTTTCCACTTAAAACCTGTGATTATTGGCATGTTTTTATTGGGCGCATTCTCTCTAGTGGGTCTAGGCTTTAACTCACCACAGCCTGTGATTTATTTATTGGTGGGCTTAGCAGGTGCTTCTGCCATTGGCAGCAGTATTTTATTGTATAGCTTTGTTGCTCAGTATTATCCACTTACGATTCGTTCTACAGGTATCGGCTGTGCTTCTGCAGTGGGGCGTGTCGGTGCGATTGTAGGCCCTATTATTATTGGCGTACTTTTGGGCATGGATTTACCACATAAAATGAACTTTTTGGCGGTGGCGATTCCTGCAGTGATTGGTGCAATTGCAGTAGCACTGATTCGTTTACAAAGTACATCACAGGTGGTGAGTGAGCCAAGCGTGGTTAAAAAAGCCAGCCGATCTTATAGTTAATTGATCGTTAGTGTTTTGGGACTTTGAAATTAAGGAGCATTGCTCCTTAATTTTTTGCCTATTCACTTTGTAGAAGATTTAAGTAAGAAAGTGTGTATCGCTACATTTCTACTGTGCACGAGGTACATTTCATTGATTATGATGTCTTGATTAGCACAAGCAAAGATTGAATGAATAGAGGAGCAATTAGGATGCTCAAGATAAATCGGCAATACTATGGATTTATATGTCTAGTTGTATTGGGTTTAACTACAGGGTGTAATGCGCAAGTTGAGCCGAAACAGAACACGGCTGCTTTAGAGTCAAAATCAACTTCTGCACAAAATTTACAACGCTATCAAATACAGCCAATTGCAGATTTTAATGAGCCGTGGGCATTGGCAGAATTACCCGATGGACGCCTATTAATTACAGAAAAAGCGGGGAAATTAAAACTTTTTGATCCAAAAACAGGTCAAAGCTTAGATGTTCAAGCTATCCCTGAAGTCACCTATGGCGGACAAGGTGGTTTGGGTGACGTCATTTTAGATCCTGACTTTCAACAGAATCAGCAGATTTATTTAAGTTATGCCGAAGCGGGTGCGGGTGGTTACGGTGCAGTCGTGATTCGGGGCAAGCTTGTATTAGATGCTAAACCCACGCCAAAACTCACCGAAACTCAAAGAATCTGGCAGCAAGTGCCGAAAGTATCGGGACAGGGGCACTATGCGCATCGTATAAAGTTTGGTGCAGATGGCAAATTGTGGATAAGTTCTGGTGAGCGACAAAAGTTTGAACCTGCTCAGGATTTAAAATCTAATTTAGGCAAAATTTTGTGTCTAAATGCAGATGGCACAACCCCTTTAGACAATCCATTTCAAACACATGGAGAGATTGCCAAGCAAGTCTGGAGTTTGGGGCATCGCAACCCTTTAGGCATGGCATTCGATTCTACAGGGCAGCTTTGGGTTGCAGAAATGGGACCTAAAGGGGGTGATGAGTTGAATCTGATTGCCAAAGGCGAAAACTATGGCTATCCGTTGGTGTCGAACGGTGATCATTATAATGGTTTGCCAATTCCAGACCATGCGACTCGTCCTGAATTTACAGCCCCAGTGCTGGATTGGACGCCTGTCATCTCTCCCTCAAGTTTGATGTTTTATACGGGAGATGTATTTCCACACTGGAAGCATAAAGCCATTCTTGGTGGTTTATCTTCAAAAGCAATTATTGTGGTGGATACGCAAGCACAGCCTGTTCGGGAGTTACAGCGTATCGAGATGGGTCAGCGGATTCGTGGCGTACTTCAAGCACAGGATGGCAATATTTGGGTGATTGAAGATGGTCAATCTGCCAGATTGCTTAAATTGGTGGCTCCATAAAATAAATTTCTTCAGGTCTAAACTTATTTCAAAGTAGGACAAAAAACAAATAGAAAAAAGCCCCAACATCATGTCGGGGCTTTTTCAGATTTATGTTTAGGTATTACTCCTGTTATACCTTTCAGCGTCCTGCCGTTATATTATTTATTATTGTTATTCTTGCTTTTAGAAACATCCTGTTTCTGTATGTGTTAAATATAAAATGAAAGCTGATCTTTGCCTAGCGTCAATTTTCTGCAGTGCATGTAAGCTAAAACGTACAACGATATATCGGTAAAATATAGATCAATAAACTGGATTTATTTAATTTTAAGTATTTGATTATATTTAATAATTATCTTATTCAATAAAAAATCTCCCAAATTCATTTTCTTGTACTTGGGAGATTTGAACAGCAGAAAGATGCAGTAAGTATGCAAATTGATTACATCAACTTAATACCTTGTTGTCCTGCTGGGGTCACTCTAAAGATTTCAACTTCAAAGGTAATATTTTTACCCGCTAAAGGGTGGTTAAAGTCTACTTCAGTCACATCATCGTTGACAGATTTCACCACGCCATAGAGGCTTTGTTTGGCTTTATCTTCAAACTCAATCATGTGTCCTTCAACTGGACGTTGCTCAAATTTAACCGTATCAAAAGTTTGTACGTTTTCAGGATTCCATGGACCAAATGCTTCTTCAGGTGGAAGACTCACGGTACGACGGTCACCTGCACGTAAACCAAATAATGATTTTTCAAAACCGGGTAATAGGCTGCCATCGCCCATAACCAAACTCACAGGTTCAGCGCGGCTACGGGTGTTGTCAATTTCTACACCATTTTCAATGGCGACAGAAAAGTGCAATTCGACTTTTGAGCCATCTTCAATACGAGTTTCATCATTTGGATTAATAATTTCAGTCATGTTGCGCCTGCGCTCGTTCAATTCGGTGCTTTTCTAGGAAAAACGTATCAATTAACAGCAGAATGGTGCCAAGTGTGATGGCACTGTCTGCAATATTAAAGGCAGGGAAGTGGCTGTTGTTGTAGTACACGTGAATAAAATCGACCACGTAGCCAAGACTGACCCGATCAATTAAATTCCCAATCGCACCGCCTAAAATCAAGGCAATCGCCAAAGGCAGTACGATGACATTTTTTGGCATACGCATTAGCCAAAATACAAAAATTACAGACACTAAACCTGCCAGTGAGGTAAAGAAATAACGTTGCCATCCACCTGCATCGGACAAGAAACTAAAGGCAGCGCCATAGTTATGCAGTAAAGTCCAATTCAAAAAGGGCAATACAGGCACTGGATCTGCGTAATTCAGATGCGATACTGCAATCCATTTGGTCCATTGGTCGAGAATAATCGCGACAATTGACAAGCCCACCCACCATAAATTATGTGGATAGAACTGGAATAAGCCCTTTTTGTGTTGTGGATTAGGCATATTTTCTCTCTTCGCCTTGACCTGTTGGAAGGTTGATAATACAACGTGAGCACAAACCTGGATGTGCAGAATGTGTATTCACATCAGGGAGTACATGCCAGCAACGTACGCATTTTTCGCCATCTGCTGCAGAAACTTTCACGTTCAAGCCATCTAAATCAGAGGCTTCGCCTTGTGCAGCATCAAAGCTATTCACAATCACTTGTGAAGTAATCAGAACAAAACGCAGCTCATCGCCTAGTTTATCCAATACGGCTTTGAGTTCGTCATTCGCCCAAAGTTCAACTTTAGCAGATAAGTTGGAACCGACTGTTTTGGCGGTACGTGCAGCTTCAATGAATTTATTGACGGCAGATTTAACTGCAATTAGGGTTTGCCATTCCGCTTCTGCCAAGATGTTGGCTTCAGAAGCCACTGGAATGTCATACCATTCTGCAGTGAAGACATATTTTTCTGATTGCTCAGGAATTAGCGGCCATGCTTCTTGTGCCGTAAAGCTTAAGATTGGTGCCATCCAGCGAACGAAAGCCTGAACCAAGTGATACAAAGCGGTTTGTGCAGAATGACGTGCTTGCGAGTCTGCTTTGGTGGTGTACTGACGGTCTTTGATGATATCGAGGTAGAAACCACCCAAGTCATTAATACAGAAGTTGGTCAGTGCACTGGTCACGATATGGAAGTTCATATCTTCATAGGCTTGCTGAATGGTTTTCTGTACTTCTGCGGCACGTTGCAGGATGTATTGATCCAGTGCAATCAACTGATCTACAGGCAGTGCATCTGTAGCGGGTTTGAAGCCATTTAAGTTGGCCAACAAGAAACGCAAGGTGTTACGGATACGACGATAACCGTCAGAGGCACGGCTAAAGATTTCCTTACCTGCGGTCATTTCATAGCGATAATCCGCCGATGCAATCCAGAAGCGTAGGCCGTCTGCACCCATGTCTTTAATAATGTCTTGTGGGGTAATAATGTTACCCAACGATTTCGACATTTTGCGACCTTTTTCATCCACTACAAAGCCGTGGGTTAACAAGCCTTTGTATGGTGCGCGTTCATTGATCGCAATTGAGGTGAGCAATGAAGACTGGAACCAGCCACGGTGTTGGTCTGAACCTTCAAGATATAAATCGGCTGGGTCTTGTAACTCTTCACGCTCACGTAGAACTGCATAATGCGTCGTACCTGAGTCGAACCAAACGTCTAAGGTGTCGCGTACTGCATTGTAGTGCTCGGCATCCTCGCCAATGAAGTCTTTGGCTTCACGGTTGTACCAGCCATCAATCCCTTCTTGCTCGATCAGTTTTGCAACGTCTTCAATCAATTCAGGTGTACGAGGGTGTAATTCGTTGGTGTCTTTGTGTACGAAGAATGGAATTGGCACACCCCAAGTACGTTGACGTGAAATACACCAGTCTGGACGGCCTTCAATCATGGCTTGAATACGGTTTTTACCCCAATCTGGCACGAAGCTGATCTCATTTTCGATCGCATTCAATGCACCTTGACGTAAACCTTGGTTATCCATGCTGATAAACCATTGTGGTGTCGCACGGAAAATAATTGGAGTTTTATGACGCCAGCAGTGTGGGTAGCTGTGTTTGATTGGGTGATGTGCCCACAGCTTATTGCTTTCTGCCAAAGCCGCAATAATTTGTGGGTTGGCTTTGTAAATGTGCTCGCCTGCAAAAATTGGTGCGGTTGGTAAATAAACACCATTGCCACCAACCGGATTATCGACTTTTAGGTTGTATTGTAAACCGACTTTATAGTCGTCCACACCGTGACCAGGTGCGGTATGTACTGCACCGGTACCGCTGGCAGCGGTGACGTGTTCACCTAAAATGACAGGTACTTGACGGTCTTGAATTAGTGGGTGTTGCAAGATCAGGTTTTCAAGTTTGTCACCAGTAAAGTCTGCCAACACTTCATAGCTGTTAAAGCCATAGCGTTCAGTTGCAGACTGTACTAATTCTTTGGCTAAAATAAAGTTTTGTGCTGCTTTTTCATCGCTACGTGCTTTTACCAATTGATATTCAATTTCGGCATGCAAGGCAACAGCTTGGTTAGCAGGCAATGTCCACGGTGTTGTGGTCCAAATCACGATATCTGTTGCATCGGTAATTTGAACGCCCAAACGTGCAGATAAATCGGCTAAATCAACAACAGCAAAACCGACATCAATCGCATCGGATTTTTTATCTTCATATTCAACTTCGGCTTCTGCCAGTGCAGAACCACAATCTAGACACCAATTCACAGGTTTTAGACCAGGTTCGATATGGCCTGCTTTAGCAATCGCACCGAGTGAACGTACGATGTCGGCTTCTTGCTTGAAATTCATGGTGAGGTAAGGGTTATCCCAATCACCAAATACGCCCATACGCACGAAGTCTTTTTTCTGTAATTCAACTTGTGTGTAAGCATATTCACGGCAGGCTTTACGGAAAGTTGAGGCATCAACTTTAACGCCAACTTTACCGACTTTTTCTTCTACTTTGAGCTCAATTGGTAGACCGTGGCAGTCCCAACCTGGAACATAAGGTGCGTCATAGCCATCCATGACACGGCTTTTAATAATGATGTCTTTTAGGACTTTATTGACCGCATGACCTAAGTGAATTTGACCATTGGCGTATGGAGGGCCATCGTGAAGCACATATTTTTTCTTGCCAATACGCGATGCACGAATCTGCTGATAAATGTTGTCGGCATACCACTCTTCTAACCATTTCGCTTCACGTACTGCCAGATTTGCTTTCATTGCAAATTCAGTACCTGGGAGGTTTAGCGTGGCTTTATAATCCACTGCATTTTCAGGAGTTTGCTTATCGCTCATGCAAGTTGTCTTCCAGTTGAATCAGCCCATGGACTGACGCGTTTTACATTAAATATTCAGGGTAAAATTAAAAAGGGAAATTTGGATGATCTTGTCGAAATTCAAGAAGTTTTTCAACATCATCATCAATTCCCGCTTTGAGTGCTTCAAGCGAAGGGTAGTTTTTTTCGCCATGTAAATAGTTTAAAAACGTGACCCGCATTAACAAGCCATACAGATTAGCAGAAACATTGGGGAAATGTACTTCTAATCGCCATTCGGGATGTTCTTGCTTGATGGCAGGACGAGTTCCGACATGCCCTGCACCAAATAAACTGTTTGGGCTGTAGCCTGCAACACCTGTTTTGCTAGGATGTGCATTGCTGACTGTGTCGGTTAAGGAGGTGGTTTCGCAGACCACTTCAACGCCATAAATACCGTTTAAACAAGGACGATGACGGTTTAAACGTACGTTAATGGTGGGGAAATCTAGGGTACGACCAATTTGATCGCCATATTGTACGCGTCCGGTAATACTATAAGGACGTCCGAGCAGTTGTGCAGCGAGAGCCAAGTCACCTGCTTGTAGGGTTTGGCGAATACGTGTGGAGCTGACCCGTTCACCCGATAAATTTACAGTGCTTAAATTGGTAACTTGAAAACCAAAGTTACGTAAAAAGTCACTGTTGCCTTGACGGTTTTTGCCAAAATGAAAATCATCACCCAAAACTAAATGTGTGGCATTTAAGCTATTTTTTAAAAGGTGGGCAAAGGCTTCAGCATTTAAACTACGGAAGTGATTGTCAAACTTGGCCACGGCAATATAGTCGATGCCCAATTCAGTCAGATATTCGACTTTTTCCCGCAAAGAACTGATACGTGGCGGGGCATCATAACCTTTAAAAAATTCCAGTGGTTGTGGTTCAAATAGCATCACCACCGTTTTTAGTTGTTGTGCGGCAGCCACTGCTTTGAGTTGTTGAATCATCGCCTGATGACCGACATGCACGCCATCAAAATTGCCAATGGTCACGGCAGTTTGAGCTAAGTCGGTGGTAGAAGATAAAGCATTCAGGCGGAGCAGCTGCATGGTCGAATGAAAGTTGAAAATTTGTAAGAGCTATATATTGCCATATTCTCGCGCTTTCGTCTTGTTGTTGTGTTTTTAACCTGAAAAATTATCGAAAAATCAGGCAAAATCCGACAATTTAATCTGCAAATCGCAATCGGGTTTGCACCGCATTCAAACTTCTTTTCTAATGGGGCGGTTTTAATGAACTGCACGAGTAGATGGCTATGAATTCTGATTTTGCTTTAATTATGGCATTGCCCAGTGAGTCTAAAGGCTTGTTTGAGCAAGCTGGGATTCAGGTGCATTACAGTGGCATTGGTAAAGTGAATGCCGCATTTAAAGCCTTTGAAGTGATTCAGAAAACAGGCTGTAAAACCTTGCTCAATTTAGGCACTGCGGGCAGCTCCCATTTTGATGCGCATGCTTTGGTGGAAGTGAGTCAGTTTGTACAGCGAGATATGGATGTTTCACCGTTGGGTTTTCAGGTGGGGGTGACGCCTATGGATCAGGAGCATCCTGCAGAAATTGAGCTGGAACGCTATTTTGAGCATTTACCTAACGGAATTTGCGGTACAGGCGATAGTTTTGAAACGGGGACACCGAAAGTGCCGTGTCAGCTGGTCGATATGGAAGGCTATGCGATTGCCAAAGTCTGTAAAAAACTAGGCGTGCGCATGTTGTCGGTCAAATATATTACCGATGGTGCCAATGATACGGCACATTTAGACTGGGAAGAAAACTTGTTGCTAGGCGCACAAAAATTATTATCGTTATATCAAAGTGTTAAGTAATACAGTTGCCCAAAACGCCACGACCCTAGTTTTAACTAGGGTCGTGAGTAAAAGTGCGTATCTTAGTTAGTGCTGTGCAATTAGTCTTCTGATTCTTGTTCAGGTGTGGCAGTGACCACAGCGGCTTGAGGTGCATCCACTTCGTCCTGACGCGGCATAATACCGTAGAGCATCATGTGAACCGTATGTTGCAAGACACGTTGCAACATACTGCGGTTACGCAGGGTTTTACCTGTCACCATTTCCATTTGCGTTGCAAAGTCGGCATAGTTTTGGGTAATCGCCCAAATATTCAAAATCAGCAATTCAGGATCAATCTGTTTAGACAGTTTGCCTTGCTCTTGCCACATGGTAATGACTTTGGCTTTGCGTTTGACCAGTTTTTTCAGAGGGCCTTTTAAAATTTCCTGAATATGTGGCGCACCTTGAATCACTTCTAATGCAAATAGACGTGATGCTTTCGGTTGAGTACGTGAAACCTCAATTTTCTGCAGCAGATAATTGGTAATTGCTTCATCAGGCTCGAGTTCAGCTTCGAGCATTTGCAAAGGTGCCAGCCATTTTTGTAGTACTGTAGTCAGTACCTCAACATATAAGGCTTCTTTATTTTCATAATAATAGAAAATATTCGACTTATGCATCTCTGCAATTTGTGCGATTTCGTCCAAACTCGCGCCGCTAAATCCGTATAAAGAAAATACGTCGAGTGCAGCATTGAGAAGCTGATGGCGTTTTTGTGTACTCTTTTTTTGTTCCATTCGTAATTTTAAAACAATGAAAAAAGGGAATTATTAATTGTACGGCAAATCATCAGGCTTGTGCATCTTTTAAAGATGTATTTTTAAAATATTTTTAGTTTATTCTGTAGTTTAGCTATTAAATCCGTGAAAAGCATGATTAGAGAGGGGGAGTATCTTGTTTTTGTATTTTCTGACTGAATGAATAAGTTTTTTGAATTTTCTATATAAATGATAAAAGTAAAGTTTCTTCCTGCCTTGCATCAATTTTATTTAAAAAAACTAAACAGTGGTGTGGATGCTGCCAATTTTGATCATCCCTACACTGTCGTGCTGACAGGTATAGGTGTGATGACCTGATTTAATCGGCAGCATGTTCCACGTGAAACATTTCTGGGTTTTGATTGTGCTGTGTCATTCAGCGTACCAAAAGTTTCGCTTAGAGCCGTTTTTTACACACAATTGAGTTGCGTTGATAGTTATATAAAGCCTGACGTGCATCGGGTAAATCATCGACACTGGCAGGTGCAAAGCCCTGTTCTAAAAACCAGTGTGCGGTGCGAGTGGTTAAAATAAATAATTGCTGAATACCCATGGTTTTGGCTTTATCTTCTAAATAATCCAGAATTTGGCGACCACGGTTGGATTTACGATAAGCAGGATGCACCGCGACACAGGCAATTTCGGCCGACTTGAGTTCATGACCTGTGGTCGGAATGGGGTACAAGGCGGCACAGGCGAGAATCATGCCGTCACGTTCAATCACTGCAAATTGTCCAATTTCATTTTCCAGACGCTCACGTGAACGATATACCAACACGCCTTCTTCTTCTAAAGGACGTAATAAACGAATCAAACCGCCTACATCCTGAATATTGGCCGTACGCACTTCTTCATAATGTGCATCACTCACCATCGTCCCTGAACCATCACGGGTAAACAGTTCTTCGAGTAAAGCACCATCGTAGGCATAGGAAATGAGATGTACCCGATGTACGCCGTTTAATGAGGCATCTTGGGCTGCATTTAAGTGTAAAGCCAATTCAGGATGATGTCGCTGAGCATCTTCAATATATGGATTTAAATGTTGCGGATGAACTTCACGTTGCAATTGACCTTCGGCATTCTGCAAACCGTGCTGCGCGCCTAAGAAAATCAGTTTGTCAGCTTTTAATTGAATGGCAGTTTTAGTTGCCACTTCTTCAGCCAACAAGTTAAACACTTCACCTGTGGTGGAATAACCTGTTGGACCGAGCAACACAATATTATGATTTTCTAAATGGCGTTGAATGGCATCGACATCTACAGTGCGGACTTCGCCAGTCAGTTGATAATCGACCCCATCACGAATGCCATACGGTTTGGCGGTGATAAAGTTACCCGACACCACATCAATCCGTGCGCCGTACATAGGGGAGTTCGCTAGCCCCATCGACAATAAGGCTTCAATTTGCAGGCGAATTGAACCGACAGCATTCATGACACACGATAAAGATTCACGAGTGGTGACACGACGTTGCAAATGAAACGGTGTATCAATTTGGCTGAATTTTAAGTTTTGATTAATTTGTGGACGCGCACCATGTACCAAAATCAAACGAATACCAAGCGAGTGTAGTAGGGCAATATCATGAATAATGTGCTGAAAGTTTTCATGCAAAACCGCTTCACCATCGAACATAATCACAAAGGTTTTATTGCGGTGGGCATTGATATAAGGCGCAGAATGTCTAAACCAATGCACATATTGTAAGGTTGTGCTGTGCGGGTTTTCAGTTGGAGTCATTCGTTGGCCTGCTGTAATGATCGATGGTGCTGTCTTTGATTCTAATCAAAAAATTCTGCAGCGGAAGACTAAATATAAAAAAACACCTGAATGGTGCTTCAGGTGTTGTGGAGAAATGCTATTTTTCAGCTCAGGCTGAACGGTTTTAGCCAATAATACGAATAATACGCTGGGTGCGCTCATTAATCAGCACATAGTCACCGTTGACTTTATACCACTGCTGATAACGACCTGTGTTGGGTAAACGACGTGCTTCACGATCACTGACTTTGTAGCGGTTCGCATCATATCCGCGTGGGAGGTTTTGACCTACACGCCAGTCACGACTTGGATTCACGCGTTTTTGATCATAACGCTTTTGTTCCCACTGTGCATGATGACGTGGATTGTCCCAACGCTTGTCGTGATGTTTATAGGTGGCACTCGCTTGATGACGACGATCATCATAACGATGGTCGGGTGCTGCCATAGCCGATGTTGCCATGATTGCGCTTAAAGACAGTGCTAAGGTGCTGAGTAATTTTTTCATGCGACTTACCTTCAGTTTTAAATATGGGGTAGATGTGTCCAAATTAGTCAAATACTCAAGATAAATGATGGTGGAAATTGAGGTGAATTGTGAATTTTATGGAGAAAACAAGGAGAGCCTGAGCGGACTATCGCTCTATAAAAAAAGCCCAAAGTGAGCTTTGGGCTATGTATTTAGATATTGTGTATGTACAACAGTAGGTCTATAAACCTGCGATACGCAAAATATGGTGATTTTCGACATCGACCAAAATGTAGTCTTGGTTGATTTTATACCATTGTTGTTTGCGTTCAGGGCGGGGCAAGTTATGTTCCTGATAATCGACTTTATAACCATTGCCACGATAATGCTGCGGCATGACATAACCCGTTTGCCATTTATGTTGTTGTAAGCGTTTTACACCACGTTCTTCACGCATGCGGCGTTTGTCTTGCATACGCTCTTCTGCATCGGCACGAAATTCATGTTTATTGTGTGCTTGGTTACGAGGATGGTCAGCTGAGTCTCGATCAAATTGAGGAGCGGCAGTTGCAAAATTGCTGCTTAGTAAAGCATTGAAAGACATTGCCAGAACTGTCAAAATCTTTTTCATGTAAACCCCTCATTCTCTCATCTTGATATCACAGTTCATACTTTAACCATTAAATGCAGAGAAACTGTGAAGAAAGCACATGAATTTTTTAAATACGCTCTGCAGGATGCGGCATGGTATTGATTCTATTATGCGACAAAATACGAAATTTAGTAGCTATCGCTCAGAAAATAGGGGTGGGATGATTTTTCTTGTGCTAAGGAAAGGATGAGACATCACCATAGCAGCGTACTGCTATGGTCTGCTTTAGTTCCAATGTTCAGTTAAGCCTTGTAAAGATTGCACAGCGATGGCAACACATTCGGCTGTTTCACGATCATCCAAAGCCACAATTAAATGCTGACCTAATTGCAAGCTTTCAATACTTTGAATCACGGCAGTTTTACGTTGAATATCAGTCATCACAATTTACCTAATGCTTGTTGTGGAGATACATCAAGCATAGGTGATGTATATTGATTTGGAAAACCGTATAATTTTATAAAAACAATCCAATAAAACGATTATTGCCACCGTTGCCATGAGTTTTGCTTAATAGGCGTAGTTTAAATCGGTGTAGTCGGTCAATGATTTTTGAATATGTGCATTGATAAATTCGCGTACATCTTCAGTACTCATTGGTGCGCCTTGCTTGCTAATCACGTGTTCAATTTCAGGTTGCCCTTCAATTTTAATACGATAAACAAAGTTTTTAACCACTTTGTAGGCATCGTCCAGTTTTTCAATGCCTGTGACATAGTGGTAAGCATGTTCAAAATTAAGGTCGGTATGTGAAAATACAAACTGATCAAACAGTTTGATTTTCTGACCGTTGTCGAGTGCCTGAATGTCATCTACGATGCTGGCTTCAAACTTCATGCCATATTTTTCAGAAATAGGCTGACCATCAATCAGTAAAGACACCATACCATCTTCAAGTGGTGTCACGGTGATGTTGTTTAATTCAGTCATGTTGCTCTCTGCATCGTTGAGGTTGAATTGAGATGTGGAAGCATGGTAATCAGGCTTTGCATTGCCAAAAATAGGCAGGATAGAAACCTGAAAATGCTTGTGCGATGCCATTTTACCGCAAATCAATGTGCAAAAATTGGCAATATGCTAGGTTAAGTCCATAAAAAAGGAAGCAAGCGCTTCCTTTCTTCGGATCAAACGACAGAACTAATCCTGTGCATCAATACTTTGACCATTCATGTGCAAGCTGTCATCGCCCATTAAATATAAATAGGCAGGCATGATGGCATCGGGTGTAGGTAAAGTTTTTGGATCTTCATCAGGATAGGCTTTGGCACGCATGGCTGTGCGGGTCGCACCTGGATTAATGCAGTTGTAGCGAATATTCGGGTGAACTTGCTCTTTGGCAAATAATTGGCTGACTGCTTCAATCGCAATTTTAGAAACTGAATAAGCCCCCCAGCGTTCACGTGCTTCACGGCCAACCCCTGAACTGGCAAATACCACCGAGGCATGTTCTGATTTTGCCAAGAGCGGCAATAATTCCTGAGTCAAGACAAAAGGCGCACGTAAATTTACCGCCATGACATCATCCCAGACATCTGCAGGGTAATTGGCCAGCTCGGTGCGTTCACCTAAAATGCCCGCATTGTGCAAAATACCGTCTAAACGTCCGAATTGTTTCTCTAGAGTATCGACCAGCAACTCATAGTCACGTGGCGAAGCGCTAGACAGTTGCAGCGGTAAAATAGCAGGTTGTGGTGCACCTAAACTTTCAATTTCATCATAAATGACTTCAAGTTTATTGAGGGTACGACCATGCAATACCACAGTGGCCCCATGCAGGGCATAACTGAGGGCAGCGGCACGTCCAATACCATCTCCCGCACCGGTAATGAGGATAATGCGATCTTTTAACAGATCGGGGCGAGGTTGATATTCTGAGTATTTCATGGTCATCCCTCCTATATTGATTTTTTATTGGTCATGTTTTAAAGGTGATATTCGTGCTTTGACAGGTGTTATAGAATCAACTCAGGCATTGGCATTCAGGCTGCTTGATAATGTTGCGGCTTGCAGCACCAATTTGTCTAAAACCGTATGTAATTCAGCGACTGAATCCACTATACAATCTGCTTGCCACGCTGTTAAGTCATCTTTGTGTTGTAACGGTAAATAACCGTAAGCGGCCAGAATGGTGTACATATTGGCATTGCGGCCTGCATCAATATCACGTGGATGGTCGCCCACATAAATACAATCTTCAGGGGCAATTTCAATCTGTTTGGCTGCCAAATACATGGGTTCTGGGTCAGGTTTGGTGTGGCTGACATCTTCAGGGCAGACCAAAACCGCACAGCGGTCAGTTAAATTCAGTGCCTTGAGTAAGGCTTCACTGAGCCAGCGCGGTTTATTGGTGACAATTCCCCACGGAATTTGATGCTGTTCCAAAGCTTCGAGCAGTGGATACATGCCCTCGAACAAATCGGTTTCTACCGCAATATCAGCGCCGTACAGGTCTAAAAAGCGTTGTCGATGCGCAAGAAATACAGGGTCATCTACTTCAAGTTCTGGATAGACCAGTTTTACCATAGCCCGTGCACCTTCAGACACCTGCGTGCGAATGGCTTCTGCTGCCACAATCTCACAGCCTTTATCGTGGCACATGTCTTGAATGATGCGAATAAAATCTGCAGCGGTATCAATTAAGGTGCCATCGAGGTCGAATAAAACGGCTTTCATTCTGTTGCCTCATTGACCGTGTAAACCATGTAGTTCACATCAACATTAGGTGCCAACCAATAGCGTTTAGTCAGTGGGTTGTAGTGTAAACCCGTCATATCTTTAAGTTTTAAACCCGCTTGGCGAATGTCGTGTGCCAATTCAGACGGTTTAATAAATTTATGATAATCGTGTGTGCCTTTGGCTAACATGCGCAGCACGTATTCTGCCCCAATAATGGCAAATAGGTATGATTTAGGGTTGCGGTTAATGGTCGAGAAAAATACATGACCGCCCGGCTTGACCAGTTTTTGGCAGGCTTGAATAATCGAGGCCGGATCAGGTACGTGCTCTAACATTTCCATGCAAGTCACCACATCGTATTGACCAGCTTGCTCATCTACCAATTGCTCAACAGGAATTTGGCGATATTCAATATTGTGTACGCCTTCTTGTTCTGCATGCAGGCGTGCCACGTTTAAAGGTGCTTCGCCCATATCAATTCCAAGCACATTGGCACCGCGACGAGCCATGCTTTCTGCCAAAATACCACCACCACAGCCGACGTCTAGCACTTTCTTGCCTGCCAAGCCGCCTGCGTGCTCATCAATCCAGTTTAAGCGCAGTGGATTAATCATGTGCAGGGGACGGAACTCGGAATGCTGATCCCACCATATGGCTGCAAATGCTTCAAATTTGGCAATTTCTTGTGGATCAACATTCAAATGCGACATGGGTGCCACCTCAATTGGGTCGTGATAATTGGAAAAATAGATATAAACCCTAGTGTAGCGTTAATTCTAAAAAAAGCGATAAAAGCTGTAAAAAAGTTCACAGAAGGAAAACGAAATCAGCATAATTGATTTATAGTGTTGCCATACACTAAACAGAATGATTTAGAGGATTATAAACGCAATGAAAAAATTCCTTTTAGGTAGTTTGGCAACTGCCATCTTTGCTATTTCTGGTAGCACTATGGCGGCAAATTTTGTAGCAGGTAAAGATTATAGCGTTGTCGCCAACCCGGGTAAGGTTGATGTACCAGGTAAAATTGAAGTGCGTGAGTTCTTTTGGTATGGCTGTGGTCACTGCTTTACTTTAGAACCATATATGCAAACATGGTTACGCCAGTTACCTAAAGATGTGAATTTTGTGCGTACTCCTGCAGCCATGAATCCTGTTTGGGAAATGAATGCACGTGGTTATTATGTGTCTGAAGCTTTGGGTGTGCGCAAGAAAACTCACTTGCCACTTTTCCATGCCATTCATGACAAAGGTCAGCAAATTTTTGACCAACAATCACAAGCTAAATTCTTTGTGAAATATGGTGTACCTGAAGCGAAATTTAACAGCATGTTTAACTCGTTTGCGATCACCTCTAAAATTTCACAAGCTAAACAATTGGCGCGTCAGTACCAATTGACAGGTGTACCTGCGGTGGTGGTGAATGGTAAATATATCGTTCAAGGCGATAACGGCAAAGTGATTCAAGTAGTGAACTACTTGGTTGATCAAGAGCGTAAAGCTAAGAAATAAGCAGATGCAATAACAAGATGATGCAAGGCTGAATCAGCAGCGCATCGCTAAAAACCGCAATGATTGCAACGTCATTGCGGTTTTTTTAATGCAGGTTAAAAGTGTGTTGTATGTTTAATCTGCGACAGGCTGCGGACGTTGCCAGTGGCAAATGCCACGAAATAATAAATGTACTTGAGTAATGGTTTGTTGAATAAAACGCTGCTGTTGTTCAGGTAATTTTTCGGCTTCAAATTGGCGTTCTAAACCAATCCAGCTCATTGCCCAATTTAACGATAAATTAATTAAAATATTGGCCAGAATGTGAAAATCTTCAGCATGCTGAAAATGTTGTACGCTTTCGACCCGTTGTAAATCATTAGCTAAATCTTCAATTAAAAAATCAATTTCACGGGCGATGGCTTGCCGTAAAATGGTCGAACCGCCCCAGCGTTCGGCAATTAAAAAAATCCATTGTTGTGGATGTTGATCGACAGATTTAAAAAATAGGGTCAATGCCTTTTCGGTCTGTGCATCGGGTTGGTATAAATAAGCTTGTCCCAACTGATACAAAATACCTTTAATGTGCAAGGCAACTTGATCGACCAAATCTAGCCCCAACTCATCCATATCTTGAAAATGCCGATAAAATGCGGTGGGCACCAGTCCAATCTGTCGTGAAATTTCTCTTAAGCTAATGCTGCTAAATGCACGTCCTGCGCTGCTGAGTTGCAGCACTGCATCAATAATTGCCTGACGACTTTGTTGTTTTCGTTCTTCCCGAATCGACATTGTATTTCCTGATTCTGCCAGTGCCGCGCAGTCTAACAAAAACCTGTGTTTCACGATAATACTAAAAGATGAATGAAGCCACTTTGTAAAAATACAGGCAAAATTTACCGAAACAGCACACGTCAAGCTTTGGAAAAGCGACCTGCGCTGTGGCATCTGTTATACTTGCGGGCAATTTATTTGAGCCAAAAATAAGGACACATTATGCGTATTGACCAACGAGCTTTAGATCAATTACGTGAGGTAAAAATTACCCGTAACTATACTCGCTATGCTGAAGGTTCAGTGTTGGTAGAGTTTGGTCATACCAAAGTTTTGTGTACCGCAAGTATTGATAACTCTGTACCGCGCTTTTTAAAAGGGCAGGGACAAGGTTGGGTAACTGCAGAATATGGCATGTTGCCACGTTCAACTCATACCCGTAGTGACCGTGAAGCGGCGCGTGGTAAACAAAGCGGACGTACACAGGAAATTCAGCGCTTAATTGGTCGTAGCTTGCGTGCCATGGTCGATTTGAAGAAACTGGGTGAAAACACCATTACCATTGACTGTGATGTGATTCAGGCCGATGGCGGTACCCGTACTGCAGCCATTACAGGTGCAGCAGTGGCATTGATTGATGCTATGAATGTGTTGCTGGAAAAGAAAAAAATTAAGCATGACCCATTAAAGGGTTTGGTGGCTGCAATTTCTGTGGGCATGTACCAAGACCAAGTGTTATTGGATTTGTGCTATGAAGAAGATTCAAATTGCCAAACTGATTTAAACGTGGTGATGACACAAGCAGGTGAATTTATTGAAATTCAGGGTACTGCTGAAGATAAGCCGTTTAATCGTGTGCAATGTAATGCCATGTTGGAAATGGCAGAAAAAGGTATTCAGGAATTGGTAAAAAAACAGCAGCAAGCTTTAGGTTGGTAAGCTAAGCTTTTTGATGTTTTTCTGCTGTTTAAGAGCGCATCTTCGGATGCGTTTTTTTATGGATGAGATTTAGATTGCGATAGGAAGCGTGAAGCAAAAAGCTACAATATTGCAGGATGCGTTCTTTTAAGATGGAAAACTGTATGCAAAGAGCCTGAATGAAAAGAGGAGGAAAGCATGAAACTATTGATTATTTTAATGTCTGCCATGATGTTGTTTTTAACTGCATGTGATTCACGTACTGAGCGTGAAAATGAAGACAATCGTAGTGTACTCGGTCAAGCTTCTGACAACGACAACGACAACGACAACGACAACGACAACGACAACGACAACGACAACGACAACGACAACGACAACGACAACGACAACGACAACGACAACAAGGACGATGATTAAATTCAAAATTGAGGCATAAAAAAAGGAGGCTCATTTGCCTCCTTAAAATCAATTTTTGGAAAAAATTAAGGGTGCAGATTGCACCCTTAATTTTAAAAGTAATCGTTTACGCATTAAAACGCATTGATAAATCCACAGCTTTGACATCTTTGGTTAAAACACCCATCGAAATATAATCTACGCCTGTACTAGCCACTTCACGTAAATTTTCAATGGTGATGTTGCCCGACGCTTCAAGTTTACAACGACCTGCCACATGCTTGACCGCATCAATCATTTGTTGCTGGCTAAAGTTATCCAACATCACAATATCAGCTTTGGCTTCAAGGGCTTGATTTAGTTCATCCCAAGTTTCCACTTCAACTTCTACAGGTTTGCCCGGAGCAATGGTATGTGCTTTGGCAATTGCCTGAGTAATGCCGCCTGCTGCCATAATGTGATTTTCTTTAATCAAAAAGGCATCAAATAAGCCTAAACGATGGTTTTGTCCACCACCGACCGTGACAGCATATTTTTGTGCAATGCGTAAACCCGGTAAGGTTTTACGGGTATCTAGCAGTTTGGTATTTAAGCCTTCAAGTTGTTGCACATAGGCTGCGGTTTTAGTCGCAACAGCAGACAGGGTTTGCACAAAATTCAGCGCAGGGCGTTCTACCGTTAACAGGCTGCGTGCAGAACCTGCCAATTTCAAAAAGGCTTCATTGGCAGCAACGTGGTCGCCATCATTTTTTAACCACGTGACTTGCACATTGGCATCGTATGCTTGAATCAGGGCATTTACCCACGGTTGACCTGCCAAAATCATGTCTTCACGGCTAATAATGGTGGCAGTGGCCTGCTCATCTTCAGGGGTCAATAATGCGGTAATATCACCATCGCCAATATCTTCTTGCAAGGCTTGCTGAATATTGATTTGGATGGATTGTTCAAGCAAAGCTGGAGAGATGCTCATAAGATTTTCCGTGTCGATCTTGCCCATGAAAATTGCGCGTTATATTAACACTGTTCTGCGTCAGGATGTGTTTTTTAGCCACGTTCGGGTGTAATTTAAGATGTTCATTGTCACGCGTTGGCATTAAACTGAAATTTCTGTTCTATTTTTCTATTCTAATGGTTTGGGGATTGCCTTATGCAGCATGTGCCGTCGTTTCAGGTGGTTGAGGGTCAATTACAAGGGGCAAGACAAGTCCCATCTCCGAATTTCAACGCCCGTCCGACAGACCAAGAGATTCAATTGCTGGTCATTCACAATATTAGTTTGCCGCCGTCACAATTTGGTGGTGGTTATATTGAGCAATTTTTTCAGAACCAAATGGATTGGTCGCAGCATCCTTACTTTCAGACCATTCAGGGCCTGCAGGTTTCGGCACATTTGTTGATTTTAAGAACAGGCGAGGTGCTGCAATTTGTTAATTTTGCAGATCGGGCGTGGCATGCGGGGCGTTCTAGTTATTTGGCACAGCCTGAATGTAATGACTATTCAATTGGGATTGAATTAGAGGGCAGTGATGACTTGCCTTTTGAAACAGCGCAATATCAGAGTTTGGTGCAGGTGGTACACAGTTTGCAGCAGGCCTATCCGAGTATTCAACAGCATATTGCAGGACATTCCGATATTGCACCGGGACGTAAAACTGATCCGGGGCCGTATTTTGACTGGCAGTATTTTCGTGAACAGTTATCTCAACTTAAAGCTTCGACATCACAGGAAAAATTGATCAATCAATAACAAAACTTTGTTGATGCTTTGATTACAATAGCGACTAAATTTTTAATTGGGTGGTAACGATGGCGCTTTGGCGATCGACCTTTATTGTCAGTGCAATGACCATGCTGTCACGGGTGCTAGGATTAGTCCGTGATGTGGTATTGCTGAATGTGTTTGGTGCAGGTAAAGATTTCGATACCTTTGTGGTGGCGTTTCGTATCCCCAACTTTTTCAGGCGACTGTTTGCCGAAGGGGCGTTTTCGCAGGCATTTATTCCTGTATTGACCGAATATAAAACCAGCCGCACTCATGCCGAAGTACAAATTTTAATTAGTCGGGTTTTTGGCTGTTTAATGACGGTAATGACAGGGCTAACCTTTACCGCCATGGTGGCTGCGCCTGCGGTGATGTATATCTACGCACCGGGTTTCCATAGCGACCCTGAAAAGTTTGCGCTAGCCACCGATATGTTCCGCCTGACCATTCCTTATTTGTTGTTTATGTCGCTGACGGCATTTGCCAGCAGTATTTTGAACAGCTATGGCTCATTTACCACGCCTGCCTTTGCGCCTGTATTGCTGAATGTGGCGATGATTGCAGGTGCATTATGGCTCACACCGTACATGGCAGAGCCGATTATGGCACTGGGTTGGGCGGTGATTATCGCGGGTGCTTTACAACTTGCGATTCAAATTCCAGAACTATGGCGTAAAAAGCTGCTGATTCCCCCTAAAGTTGATTTCAAGCATGAAGGGGTGGATCGGATTATGAAGCTGATGCTGCCTGCTTTATTTGGGGTATCGGTCACGCAAATTAACCTGCTACTCAACACCATTTGGGCATCTTTTATGCAGGATGGTTCGGTGTCGTGGTTGTATAGTGCGGAACGTATGACAGAGCTACCTTTGGGCTTAATTGGTGTAGCGATTGGGACGGTCATTTTACCGTCACTGTCTGCGCGTCATGCAGAACAAAATATGGATAAATTCCGCGGCATGATGGACTGGGCTGCACGGGTGATTATTTTGGTAGGTGTCCCTGCCAGTATTGCACTGTTTATGTTATCAACGCCTATTATCCAAGCCTTGTTTGAGCGTGGTCAGTTTAGTTTTAAAGATACGCAAATGACCGCTTTGGCCTTGCAATGTATGAGTGCAGGGGTGATTTCATTCATGCTGATTAAAGTCTTTGCACCGGGTTTTTATGCACAGCAAGACACCAAAACACCAGTACGTGTGGGTTTAATGGCTGTGGCTGCCAATGCGATTTTAAACGTGGTGTTTATTGGCTTCTTTAAACTGATTGACTGGCAAGCTGAACACATGGCATTGGCACTGGCATCATCAGGTTCGGCTTTGGTGAATGCAGGCATGTTGTATTTCTATTTGCATCAACGCAAGATTTTCCGTTTTGGTGCGCACTGGAAAAAACTCATGGTGCAGTTTGCAGTGGCAAATGCCGTGATGATTGCTGCGTTGTGGTATGCCTTAACTTGGTATAACGGTGATGTATCACAATGGATGCGTGTGGCAGAAGTCACTGCGCTGTGTGTGGTGGGCGTAGTGGCCTATGGGGTTGGATTGTTGGCAACGGGTTTTAGACCACGTCATTTAAAACCTTAATGAAGCGAAGTTGATCTGAAAAAATACCGCAATTTAAATTGCGGTATTTTTTTGTTTAAAGATGATGCGGCTTTGGATTATTTTACAATTTCTAAAAGTTCCACATCAAAAATAAGCGTGCTGTTTGGCTCAATTGCATCGCCTGAGCCAATTTGACCGTAGGCTAGAGCAGCAGGAATAAAGAAGCGATATTTGGCACCAACTTTCATGAGTTGTAAGCCTTCAGTCCAACCTTGAATGACTTGGCTGACCTGAAATTCTGCAGCTTGATCGCGGGCGATAGAACTGTCAAATACCGTACCATCAATTAAACGACCTTCATAATGGACTTTAACGGTAGAGGTGGCTTTGGGTGATTTGCCCGTACCTGCCTGTAAGACTTGATATTGCAAGCCAGACTTGGTGACTTTGACCCCTGCCTTTTTGGCATTATTGTTTAAAAAGGCTTGCCCAATTTTAGCATTGCTATCGGCTACTTTTTTAAGCTCAATCAGTTGTTTGGCTTCGGCTTGCTTTTTGAATTGAGTCAGCACTCGTGCCATTTCTTCATCGCTTAAACTGGCGGCTTGGTCTTGTGTTGCCATTTTTAAGCCAGCAATGAAGGCTTCGAGATCAATATCTTTTAAGGTTTCCGCATTGCTGCGCCCCATTAAATAACCAAAGCTATAACCGACCTGATCTGCAACAGGACTTTTATTGGTCACGGTTTTGGCAAAACTGCCACTGCTGAGCAGTGCGATACACACAAGGGCAAGGTGTTTTTTCATTCTTTTCGTCCTAAGACCATACAGGAGAGCCAAGCTCTCCTGAAAGGGTGATGTTGTTATTTCACTTCAATCAGTTCAACATCAAAAATTAAGGTGCTGTTGGCAGGAATCATGCCTGGTACACCTTGTTCGCCGTAGCCCAGTTTCGATGGAATATAGAGCGTAGCTTTACCGCCTTCCTTCATGAGCTGTAAACCTTCAGTCCAGCCCGGAATGACTTGATTCAGTGGGAATTCAATTGGCTCACCACGTTGTACCGAGCTGTCAAATACTTTGCCATCGACCAGTTTACCCGTGTAGTGCACTTTGACCACAGAGCTTGCCGTTGGCTGTTTGCCTGTGCCTTCTTTAATCACTTGATATTGCAAGCCAGAAGCTGTGGTTTGTACGCCTGCTTTTTTGCCATTTTCAGTTAAGAATGAATCACTGGCTGTTTGTGCAGCTTGCGCCTGAGTGGCTTGTTTTTGTTGCAACTCTTGCTGGAATTGCTCATAGGCTTTTTGTAATTCTTCTTCGGTGTAGGCAGGTTGTTTACGCGCATGACCTTCACGCACACCTGTTACAAAGCTGTTGATGTCTAGCTCTGGTGGGGTTTGATGTGCCACTTCATAACCCAAAGCGTAGCTGATTTTTTCAACCGCAGAAGCATTTGCCGACGCTTTAGAGGTCGCCACTGCTGGGTTTTGAGAGGCATAATAAACAGGAACAAGTGCAGCACCGCCTAAAATTACAGCAACAGCGATGGGTAAGGCTTTACTCATAGGTTTTCTCAAATTCATTTTATAGTTAAAAAAGCAGCATTCATCTTAGCAGACTTTTTCACAGACTTTTCTAGTTTGGCACGTGGCTTTGCAGCCTGTGTCGATTCAACTTTTTAATATATGCTGCTTACGCAGTTTATTCTATAACAGACTGAATATCTAAAACATTTTTTATACATAAATCTTATCAATTCAGGACTAGATGTGGGTCATTTAAGAAAAGTCAGATTGCGTTTGGGCTGTAGGTAAATTTTTATTGTAATCGCATAAATGATCAAGACAGCGTCCTGATGGGTTGTTGTCCAATAATAGGATTAACCTTCGGTTCGACCCACTTTTGTTTCGGCAAAAGTGGGCAAAACCATTGTCATCCACAAAACCTGTTTAATTCTTGTATCTCATTCATTATTTCGCAGAAACAATAATGGTCTAATGCTACGCAGGTTGTGGATGACACTTCCGAGTATCCTCATGTGATCTAGGTTTTTAGATGAGCGGTTTTACCTAAATAAAGATAGAAATATATTTGACTATCATGACTTATCTTAAAAATCAGTCAAAGTCGGCCTTTAACACCACCCGATAGCGTGCCTTGCCCTGATGCAAATGTTCAATTGCCTGATTGATTTGTGACATCGGAAAAACTTCCACCTGTGGGGCAATCTGTTTGCGTGCGGCAAATTGTAGTAATTGACGCAGCGCTGCAGGCGAACCTGTCGATGAACCAGTAACCGATTTTGCACCGCCAATTAAGCTGCCCGCCTTAATTTGCATGGGTTCTAGCGCTACACCTAGCATGTGAATAGTGCCATGTGGTGCAAGCGTACTTAAATAAGCATTCCAGTCCAAGCTTACGTTTACCGTACTTAAAATCAGGTCAAACTTGCCACGCTGGGTTTTAAGGGCAGCAGCATCACGGCTGTTCACTACATGGTCTGCACCCATAGCCAGTAATTCTGCGGTTTTGTCTGGATTGGAACTGAACGCCGTAATTTCACAGCCCCATGCTTTTAATAATTTGATGGCGATATGCCCCAAGCCACCAATACCAATCACCGCAACATGATGTACTGCCTGAATTTGATGTTTCAAGATCGGATCAAATACGGTAATTCCACCACAGAGCAAAGGCCCTGCACTGACAGGATCGACCTCATCGGGTAATGGAATTACCCATTGCCAACCTGCACGGACTTTATCGGCAAAACCACCTGCATGTCCCACAATGGTTGCGGTAGTGCCATTGCTGCACAGCACTTGTTCGCCTGCAATACAGGCATCGCAGTGTTGGCAACTGTCTGCAGTCCAGCCAATGCCTACACGTTGCCCCACGGTTAAGCCTTTGGCCTCACTGCCTAATTGGGTAATCGTGCCAATAATTTCATGTCCTGCCACCACAGGATATACCGAGGAATGCCAGTCATTTTGAATGACTGAAAGATCGGAATGGCATAAGCCACAATATTCGACTTTGACTTCTACCTGATGCGCCTGCAGTTCACCCGCATCAAATTGATAGGCTTGCAGGGCTTCATCTGCCTGCATTGCGGCATAGGCTCGAATGGTATTACTCATATTGCACCGTCCTTGTCATAAGGCTGACTGTATTGATTGGTGATCTTGCTATTATGGGTTGAGCAGTTTTGAATACTAAAGCTTGGATGTTGCTTTAAGATGTTGTTTTAAAGTGACAGTGATTTTCATGATCATCGACCATGCCTACAGCTTGCATAAAAGCATAGCAGGTGGTCGGGCCTACAAATTTAAAACCATTTTTCTTTAGGGCTTTCGACATGGCAACACTAGCGTCGGTTTGTGCAGGCGCAAGACGATAGTCAGGTACATCATTCCTAATAGGTTGCTGTGCAACAAAACCCCAAAGCCATGTCACGACGTTTATATCGGCGTCTTTTAGTTTTTGCCATGCACGTGCGTTGTCACGAATTGCTTGTAATTTACCTCGATGTCGAATCAATCCAGCATCTTGTAATTTGAGCGCAATATCATCATCACTGAAGGCGGCAATTTCAGCAATGCTGTATTGAAAAAAATGCTGACGATACGCTTCACGTTTTTTTAATACAGTAATCCAAGACAAGCCTGCTTGCTGTCCTTCTAAACACAGCATTTCAAATAAATGCGCTTCGGCAAATACAGCTTGTCCCCATTCTAAATCATGATAGGCAATATAGAGCGGATCATCGGAACACCAGCCACAGCGTTGTATCGTCATGGGTCATGCTCCTTGTTGAATAGATGTGAATGGGACAGACTTAAAGCTGAAATGCTGCCCATTGGTCATGTTGGTTATCCCAATAATATAGTTCTGCCTGTTGCAGATCGTGAAAGGAAATCCAGTTGTCTTTACCGACTTTATCTGAATAACCTGTGCTGATGAGCAGGGCATCTTCAGTAATTTCCATGACCCAGCCTTGATGGACTTGTCCTGCCAATACAATTTTTTGTTGATTGCCAGATTCTGCAAATTCCACCAATCGATTTATCAAGGCTTCAGACATGAAATGTTCCTAACAAAATTAACGTAAATAAGGATAAGGATTGACCGCACCGCGTCCTTTACCATTTAAATAAAGTCCGTAATGCAAATGTGCGGCAGTGTGTCGGGCGTTGCCTGTATTGCCGACATAGCCAATATGCGTTCCTGCCTTGACATAATCGCCCACGTTTAAACCGCGTTTATGTCCATCCAAGTGTGCATAGTAATGCCAAGTGCCTGCAGGCCCTAATATCCAAATTACTTTACCACCTAAGCGATTATCGCGTAAGTCTGCAATTAAACCTTCTGTAGCGCTATACACTTTGCTGCCTTTGGCGGCAAGAATATCAATGCCTTCATGCAAACGTCCGCTACTACGAGATGCACCCCAAGTGTCATTCAACTGATGCGCTTTAATGCCCTGCACAGGAATGGGCAAGCGAGTTTTTAAACTCATTTGATTGAGTTTTTGCACCAAGGCAGGCGGGAGTGGGGTACTAGGACGTTTCGGTGCAGAACTACAGGCCGCAATCAATAAGGTAAAGAGTGACAGGCTTAAAACAGCAATCCATCGAAACATAAGACATCCTTGTAATGGCAGTGAAAGCAAAGATTTCATTCATCACGATGCTTGACTATGTCACAGATTGATTGCCGAGATCAATTTTTTCATGGCCGTCGGAATGCCCAAATCGCTGGCTTGTTGCGGACTATACCAATCTGCATTCAGTTCTATTGCCAAGTGTTCTTGTAGATCAGCATCGACCTGAAAACACAGTGCTTCAAGCTGCCAAGTGAAATGGGTAAAGCTATGTGAAATCTGTGCGCGTTGCTGTACCTGTTTAAGGCTCAAGCTTTGACACAGTTGCTCAAAAGCCTGTGCATCTTCAATGACAGGCAAACACCATAGTCCACCCCAAAGTCCTGTATTGGGACGTTGTTGCCATAACCACTGATCTGCGCATTGCAGTACTAAGACCTGTGCAGATTTAACGGGTACGGCTTTTTTCGGTTTTTTAAAGGGCAATTCCTGCTCTAAACCTTGTTGATGTGCTTTGCAGTGTTGTTGCATTGGGCAATATAAGCACAGTGGTTTTTTGGGGGTACAAATGGTGGCGCCCAAATCCATAATAGCCTGCGTATAGTCGTGATTACGCACTTCGGGGCAGAGCTGTTCTGCCAGTTGCCACATGGCACGTTCATGTACAGGTTTGGATAAATCATCTTCAATAGCAAAAAAACGTGCTAAAACCCGTTTGACGTTGCCATCCATAATGACGCCGTATTGGCGTAAACCCAGCGACATCATGGCACCACCCGTAGAGCGACCAATGCCCGGCAAAGCCATCCACTGTTCGAGCGTACTTGGAAAATGTCCTTGCTGTGCCACAATGGCTGCGGCTTTATGCAAGTTGCGGGCGCGGGCGTAATAGCCTAAACCTGCCCAATACGGTGCAACTTCATCCCAAGTTGCACGTCCTAAATCTTGCACTGTCGGAAAGCGCTGCAAAAAACGCTCAAAATATTGCAATACGGTTTTGACCTGAGTTTGTTGCAGCATGATTTCAGACACCCACACCGCATAGGGATCATCGGCGACTTGCCACGGCAGGTCATGGCGTCCGTGTTGATCGAACCACGTGAGGAGAGCATCGGAAAATGAAAAAGCAGTCATGCGAACCCAGTTTGTAAAGTAGCGGCTTAGTATAGCCAAACTGGCGTGGGAATTACGTGCATAAAAAAAGAAGATGAGCGTGCATCTTCTTCTTTAGGTTTGGTTTCACTTGGTTTGGGATAAAACGAGTCGTGGTTTAAATTTGACCGCTCATACCCCAACGGTTATCCAATTTTAAGGTCTGACCTTCATAGCGTGGAATAATGTGGATGTGTAAATGCTCAGATTTAGCATCAAACACATCGCCATCATTAAAACCCACATGGAAACCTGCAGGTTGATGACGCAATTGCAACTCATTGCGCGCCAATTCTAATAAAGACAATAAACTTTTACGTTCTTTGTCTGTAATGTCAAAAAAAGAGCCGACGTGACGTAGCGGAATGATCACGCAATGTCCTTTAGACAGGGCATTGGGTTCAGGCAAAATTACCCCAAATTCATTTTTTGCCAAAACATCATAATCATCAAAATTGCAATAAGGGCATTGCTCAGTCATTGTTATATCCTCTTCTTTAAAATTTTCTTGGCTTGCGTTGAGTATATGCTGCGTAATGTGAACAGCAGATTAATCTGCTAAACGACGATCCAACACTTCATACATGGCAGCTAAACCTTGTTGCTCTGCCGATGCGTTATAGCCTAAATCGACCCCATTGGCTTTGGCACGTTCATCGGCTTGAGGGTTACTAAAGCCGTGTTTGGCATCTTCAAAAATAATCACTTCATGCTCTACTTGAGCCGCGTGCATTTCTTCACGGAAACTTGCGACGTCGTCTAAAGTCACCATGCTGTCCAGTTCACCATGCAACACCAAAATCTCGGCTTGTACCTGACCTTGTTGTGCAGGGGCTTTCGGGCTGAGGTTGGCGTGGAAGGTCACCACTGCTTTTAATGCTGCGCCAGAACGAGCCAAATCCAGAACGACTTTGCCGCCATAACAGAAACCAATTGCAGCGAGTTTATCGCGATTTACTTCAGGTTGGGCAGCTAAAGTGTCCAAAGCTGCAGACGCACGAGTCACAATTGTGTCAGCATCTGCAAAAGTTTGCATCATCCATTCATTGGCTTGGGCTGCGGTGGTGGTGACTTTTTTATCGCCATACATATCAATCGCTAAGGCTGCAAAACCATGTTCAGCCAATTCACGCGCACGTTGTTCGGTGTATTCGTTACGTCCCCACCATTCAGGTGCGACAATCACCCCCGCGATAGCTTGCGCTGCTTCTGGTGCAGCAAAATAACCGATCAGTTTGCTGCCATCTGCAGCGGTATATTCAATTTCGCGAGTTTTGATTGCTAAAGCCATGCCTTATTCCTTATCGTTTTCAATGCCATGATTAAAGCATAATAATATGGCACGCATTTTTAAAAACAGGGGAAATACTGCCTATAAATGTGAGAAAATATTTTAAAAAGAGCCAAATTGGCATTTGTTGCGTAAAAAGCAGACATAAAAAAGAAGGAAAAATCCTTCTTTTTTATCTGATTTTTAGGAATTTATAGACGAGGTCACTAGATTTTTCCGCGAGAGAGGAAACCAACAATTGCCAAAATCACAGCAATCACCAATAAAATAATGGCAAAGTCTTTGGATAAACCTGCGACACCACCAAAACCAAGTAAACTCGCGATTAACGCAATCACTGCGAAGATTATAGCCCAACGAAACATAATTGTTCTCCATGTGTTTTTATAGCTTCTGAATTTAGTATAGGGAGCTGAACGCAGCACACTGTTTTGTTTTTGTGTATTAAATGTTCAGTTGTTTGAGTTAAGTGTTTGATTCATTTAAAGACTAAACAAAAGCAACAAGTTGAAACAAGGCTGTTATAATGACGCAGTTTTGTTATTTTCTGTGCGCTATGTCTGATCAATTACGACCTGAATTTTGGAAAAACTATCCGCTGAATGCCTTAAATACTGCGGAATGGGAAGCCTTGTGCGATGGTTGCGGTTTATGCTGTTTGGTCAAACTAGAAGATGAAGACACGCAAGAAGTGGCCTATACCAAAGTGGCGTGCAAGTTACTGGACTGTAACACAGCACGTTGTTCAGATTATGCCAATCGCTTTGACTTTGTGCCCGATTGCATTCAACTTACCCCCGAAAAACTAGAAAAAATTCACTGGTTGCCGCCAAGTTGTGCCTATCGTCGTTTAAAACAGGGCAAAAATTTGCCATCTTGGCATTACTTAAATACGGGCTCACGCCAAAGTGTGATTAAAGCCAAAAAATCTGCGGCAGGGCGTTGTATTTCAGAACTGGATGTTGCAGAAGAAGATATAGAAGATTATGTGGTGCGTTGGGTGCGTTAATTCATACTGCAGAATAAACTTTGAATCGTGTTTTAGCGATAAATCGGTACGATTAGAAATACTCCAAAGCTTGAGATCATAGTAGACTAGGTTGAAGTCAAGTATAGAAATAACAAGATGTCAGAGAGTCATATTCCACTGCCTGAGCGTTTGCGTCCACGCGATTTATCGCAAATTATTGGTCAAGATCATCTTTTAGGTGAGCAAGCGCCGTTACGCCAAATGATTGATCAGGGGCATTTGCCTTCAATTATTTTCTGGGGGCCACCAGGGGTGGGGAAAACCACCATCGCTTTGCTGTTGGCGCAGGCGGTAGATCGTCCTTTTATCAGCCTTTCTGCCTTGAATACTGGGGTCAAAGAGCTGCGTGAAATTATTGCCGAAGGCGGCGATTTGCTCACACCAGTGGTGTTTATCGATGAAATTCATCGCTTTAATAAGTCGCAGCAAGATGCCTTATTAAATGCGGTGGAAAAGGGCAAAATCACCTTAATTGGTGCGACCACTGAAAATCCATCTTTTGAAGTCAATAGTGCGCTGCTTTCACGTTGTCAGGTCTATACCTTAAAGGCTTTAGATGCCGATTCGATTCAGACTTTGCTTACTCAAGCCATTCAGCAAGATCAATTCTTAAAAGACCGTTATATTCAGATTGAAGAATTTGATGCTCTGATTCAGTTTGCTGCAGGTGATGCACGCAAGGCTTTAAACCTACTGGACTTGGTGGCAAGCACCTTTGAACCCGAGGTGGAAAATATCATCACCAACGCGATTGTGGTCAAGGTTGCGCAACAAAACATTGCCCGTTATGACAAGTCAGGCGAGCAACATTATGATTTGGTATCGGCTTTTATTAAGTCAATTCGTGGCAGTGACCCCGATGCTGCATTGTATTGGATGGCGCGCATGCTCAAAGGCGGTGAAGACCCGAGCTTTATTGCGCGTCGCATGTTGATTGCTGCTTCGGAAGATATTGGCAATTCAAATCCGAATGCCTTGTTATTGGCAGGCGAGTGTTTCCGCTCGGTACAAGTGCTGGGTATGCCCGAAGCGCGGATTATTTTAGGACAATGTGCAGTATATTTGGCAACCAGTGCCAAAAGTAACAGTACTTATTTGGCAATTAATAAAGCCATGGATTTGGCTGAAAAAACCGCCAACTTACCTGTGCCACTGCATTTGCGTAATGCACCGACCAAACTGATGAAAGAACAAGGCTATGGCGTAGATTATTTGTATCCGCACAATTACCCAGAGCATTTTGTGCTACAGGACTATTTGCCGCCTGAACTGAAAGGCACAAAGTTGTATGAGTCGGCACGTAATAAACGTGAAGTGGAAGGTGAGCGTTTACAACAACGTCGTTGGCAGCAGACTCAATCCTAAGCGATTTGGTATAGCTGAAAAGATATTTGTAAAAGTATTGGCATAAAAAAAGCTCAAGAATCAACTTGAGCTTTTTTAGATTTGTTTGCAGCCTTGAGTGCTGCATTCAAAGGTTTAAAGCGGTTTGATGTTTACAGCATTCGGGCCTTTTTGACCTTGCGCAATGCTGAATTCAACTTGCTGACCTTCGTGTAAAGTCTTGAAGCCTGAGTGTGCGATTTCGCTGAAATGCGCAAACACATCTGGACCAGATTCTGGTTGAATAAAACCAAAACCTTTAGTTTCGTTAAACCACTTTACCGTGCCTTTCATTGTCGGATTTGACATAGGGAAATATCCTGCTGAATTTTAATATGTTGCAATCTAAAAAAGATTTGGAATAACTGGGAAAAAGATGCGACTTAAAATCTGAACAAACGAAGGATTACAAAATAAAACTACGGACTTAGACGATTAAAACGAACTTCATATTTTTCTAGTATGACAACAAGCATACACGGAATTGCAGAATACACAATTTAAATTCAGATAAATTTAAAAATAGGCAGACAGACTGGGCATTGTGGATGGGGCGATTTTTTCAAAGATTTGGTTTGTAAACCCTGTTTGGTCTACAGCAAAATACAAAAAACCGAGCAATGTTGCTCGGTTTTGGGAATTCAGCTTTTAAAATTGAAAAGCTTGAATTAGATATTGTCTAAGTCGATGCCTAAACGTGCAGCAACTTCTTCATAAGCTTCAACCACACCGCCTAAACCTTGACGGAAACGGTCTTTGTCGAGTTTCTTCTTGGTGTCTTTGTCCCATAAACGGCAACCGTCTGGAGAGAACTCATCACCCAACACAATACGGTCGTGGAATACACCAAACTCAAGTTTGAAGTCGACCAAAATCATGTTACCTGCATCAAACAATGCTTTTAATACATCGTTGACTTGGTAAGTTAATTCTTTCATTTTTACCAATTGTTCAGCATTGGCCCAACCTAAAGCAATCGCTTGAGATTCGTTTACCATTGGGTCGCCAAGAGCGTCATCTTTAAAGAACAATTCAAATGTAGGTGGGGTCAGTTCTTTACCTTCTTCTACACCTAAACGACGGCAGAGTGAACCTGCAGCGTAGTTACGAATAACGCACTCTACAGGAATCATGTCTAACTTTTTCACCAATACTTCGTTTGGTGTAAGTAGTTTTTCAAAGTGAGTTTCGATACCCGCTTCAGCCAATTTTTCCATGATAAAGGCGTTAAAACGGTTGTTCACCTTACCTTTACGATCTAGTTGTTCGATTTTTTCGCCATTGAACGCAGAGGCATCATCACGAAAGACTAAAATCAGGTGGTCTGCACTGTCTGTGGTATAAACAGATTTTGCTTTACCAGTATAGAGCAAGGTTTGTTTTAACATGAGGGAACCTTTTTCAAAAAAAAATGCCTAGTACGGCTAGGCTGGCCAATTTTGGTAAATCTGGGCCAACAGATCTGCAGCTTTTTCTTGATCTGCAAAGCTGTTATCGGCATTGAATACAGCTAGGTTGTTGCTCGAACCGACAGAGGTCAATCTTAAGACATAAATCTGTTGATCGACCTTAATGGTTGCCTCGTAACGGTTCTTACTTTGACCAACAATGCTGTAATTCAGACTGCTGAGGGTGGCAAGTGTGTATTGCCAAATTGTAGCAGAATTTCCATCAATTTTGAGCAACGGATTTTGGTTTCCGTCAACTACGGGTTGAGGACGTCCAATTTGCGTACTGTCTTGAACTGTGTTGCTGCTGGCTTGCATGGCTTCAGGACGTGGCATCGCAAAACGGTTGCCACGTGCATTTTCAAGCTTAGGTGCATTTGCCGTTGCTAAAGGGTCAACGCTTGGTGCAGGATACAACGGTGTTGCAGGTCGAACCACAGAACCTTCTGGATATTGAAGTGGTGCTAAAGTAGCGGCGTCTTTATAGTCCAATGAACCATTATTGATGGCAAGAGAACTACAACCAGCCAAACTCAATACTGAAAGTGCGGCGATAAAACCAAAACGTAATTGCATCATACTAAGCTCTTTTATTGAATGACACCCGCAGCCTGAAGGGCTTCGCGTAACGGTGCACGATATTGTTCTGCAAGCGGAGTTAATGGCAGGCGAATTCCTGTACCAATTAATCCCATTTCATGAAGTGCCCATTTCACAGGAATTGGGTTCGATTCAAAAAATAGAATATTGTGTAAATTTGCAATCGCACTGTTTTGTTGCTCTGCACCTGCAGCATCACCTGCGATTGCAGCCGCGCAAACTTGGCTCATGGCTTTTGGTGCAACATTGGCAGTTACAGAAATATTGCCTTTTGCACCGTGCAGCATCAATTGATATGCCGTAGCGTCATCGCCTGAATACACCACCATGTTTTTGCCTGTTAAGCCAGCCAATAATTGCTGACCACGTGGCACATCGCCCGTTGCATCTTTTACGCCCACAATATTTGGGATGTCTGCAAGACGGATGACCGTTTCATTTGACATATCTACACCAGTACGACCCGGTACATTATATAAAATGATAGGTAAATCAACTGCTTCTGCAATTGCTTTATAGTGCTGGTATAAACCTTCCTGAGTTGGCTTATTATAATAAGGCGTTACCAATAAGGCCGCATCTGCGCCCAATTGTTGTGCTTCTTTGGTCAGTTCGATGGCTTCATGCGTTGAGTTTGCACCAGTACCAGCAATGACAGGAATACGCTTATTTGCGACGCGAATAATTTCTGCGATCACTTTGGTGTGCTCTTCCATACTTAAGGTCGATGCTTCACCAGTTGTACCTACAGCAACAATACTGTTGGTACCTTGTTCTATGTGCCACTCAACGAGCTTCTCGAGACCTTTCCAATCTACGCTGCCATCTTCTAACATTGGGGTGACAATTGCGACAATTGAGCCTTGAATGGTCTGTGCTTGCTGAGTCATTTTTTAAAAAGATCCTATTTTTCCATCCACAGAGGTGTAGAAAAGGTAGATGTGGATGGTTGCAGTATTTTGATTTGGGTCAAAATTCAATCAAATTGATTAAATAATGCTTAGCCAAATTATGACTGATTCAGTGTGTCAGAACAATATGCTTTCGTCAAAGCAATCATAAACTTTGTTTAATTTAGTATTTTAGGATCAGCAGCTTGTTGTTCAAAATAAAAAAATAATAACCATCTCCTTTGTACCCAAATTTTCATTGGTATGGCGCAACCCTCATCAGCACTTTTTTAGCCTCAAGTTTGAAATACAACGCTGAATATAGGGTCTGTTGACATTTCATAAATGGCTTGCGCTGTAGGCTAAAACTGAGCAGATCAGGCATGAAACGCAGGGAATAGCGAGACTATTGCCAAGTTTCATAACGCAATCTGAGAAAGTTTTAGCCACAGCCTTTCAGGGCGAGCATATTTTTTGCTGCTATTGCGTTATGTGCCAGTCATTTAGAATGACTAAATTTCCTGTCTCATGCTTTATATCAGCTAAAAAATCTTGCGAGATATATCTCTCACGTCGCAAACATAGATGAATTGTCAACAGACCCTAGGTATTTATATAAAAAAACGCTCAATTCAGACCTTATAGCTCTTATATCTGACTGTTTTAATCGGGATATTTTGATTTTTGATTCTTAAGAATAATAGCTTTTAAGTCTACCTATGTTGTCGCTGACTTCTTAAATGGTGAGAAATCTTGCGCTGAATTTACTGCTTTAAGCGGGAAAATAGCGTGTAATTTGCCAGATTTATTGTTTTTTTCGCTATGTTTTTTTCTACATGCTTCGCAACACGTTTGCGCTGATCTGAAAAAATTCACTTTGGTCTAACACTTATTGATAGCTATTGCTGCAGTTTAAAACTGCGCAAGATGCAGGCTTTCACATGGCTATCTAATTCTAGTAGAGGGACCCAATGGATAGATCAACACAACATAGCGATCAGCGGCATGCGGTTATTACCGTCGCGATCTGCTTTTTAATTGCAGTGATTGAAGGTCTGGATATTCAGGCAGCAGGTATTGCTGCGGCAGGTATCCGTGAGCATTTTGGTTTAGACAGCTCGCAGCTTGGGGTATTTTTTAGTGCGGGTATTTTAGGTTTATTGCCAGGTGCTTTGGTTGGCGGACGTTTTGCAGACCGTATTGGTCGTAAAAAAGTATTAATCTGGTCTACAGCAGTCTTTGCTTTATTTACCTTATGTACGGTGTGGGTGAATAGCTTTGAAAGCCTATTGGCGGTGCGCTTCTTGGCAGGTGCGGGTTTAGGGGCAGCCATGCCAATTTTAATTACTTTGGCATCTGAAGCTGTTTCGCCACAAAACCGTGGTCGTGCTGTGGGCTTGATGTATTGTGGTATGCCTGTGGGTGCAGCCATTTTATCTTTAATTGCCAGTACAGATTTTGGCTCAAACTGGAAAAACATTTTCTATTTGGGTGGTTTGCTGCCATTTATTGTCATTCCATTGATGATGTGGTTATTGCCAGAATCACGTGAATTCTTAAAAGCACAAGCGGCAGGTAAAGATGTCACAGCACAAAATGCTGCGCCAAAAGCATCTTTTAAAGATTTGTTTAATTCACAAAACTTATTGCGTACCTTATTTATTTGGGTGAGTTACTTCTTTACCTTGATGGTGGTTTACATCATGTTGAGCTGGTTACCATCTTTATTTATGGAATTAGGTTTCTCGCGTAAAGAAGGCAGTACTGCACAGTTCTATTTCATGGTGAGTGCGACAGTCGGTACTGTAATTTTGGGTATGCTGACCGACCGTTGGAAAAAAGCCTACGTGATTTTATTGATGTATGGTGGTATTTTGGCAGGTTTATTTGCTCTAAATGCAGCGGGTTCACTCATGCAAATGTATATGGCTTCAGCTTTGGTCGGTGCTTTTGTGATTGGCTGTCAGGGCGTGTTATATGCTTTTGGTAGTATTGTCTACCCAACCGAAGTACGTGGTACTGGGGTCGGTGTTGCCTCTGCTGTTGGTCGTGTAGGCGCAATGCTTGGCCCTGCTATTGCAGGTCAGTTGTTGGCAGCAGGCTTTGGTGCGGCTGGGGTTATTTCAGCAGCCATTCCATGTATTATTATTTCAGCCATTTTCATGTTGTTATTGGTACGTCGTATTCAAACTGTTTAAAAGGATGAGAACAGTTGAAAGACCAAATAGCCTGCACCTGCAGGCTATTTTTTTGTATGTTGATCGCTGATTTTTGAGAAAAAATGCTCGAATGAAGTGTGACAAGTACTGTCGCAAAGCTGCCTGTTCTACTGGGTGACAATGACGCAAGCAGGGTATAATAAGTCCTAAAAAACAGTAAATATAAGAGTATCATTTGAAGCAGAAAAAATTGATTGCAGAATTTCAGTTGGATCAACAGCAGTTTTCGCTGTATCTGATTGAATATGAATTTATTTTAGAACTGAAACGCCATTTTCGAGCAACACGGACTTCTCCAAAACAAAACGCGTGGCTGGCATTTGCCGATCAAGCTACTTATGAAGATGTCAACGCAGGTATTGATGCCTTTCAGGTGATGCGTTTAACCCGACAGCATTTGGTCAATTATTTAACTCGGCATCCACTGCCTTATTTTTATTTTCATGCCGCGACTGCACGCAAAGCCAAAATCTATCCACGTTTTGTACGGCAATTATTGTTACAGCTACCGAACTATCAACATTGTGCCGAAAACGATTCTTTTTATTTTTATCAAAGCGATACAACTCAGACTTAAATTTCAGCTATGCTGAGGGTAGCGTTTAAGATGGGAAAGGAAACAGCATGCAGCAGCTGAATAATGCCTTGATTGTGGTTGATGTGCAAAATGGTTTTTGTCCAGGAGGTAATTTGGCGGTTGCAAATGCCGATCAAATTATTCCCTGCATTAATGCGTTGGGACGTGTGTTTCAGAACATTGTGATCACCCAAGACTGGCATCCTGCAACGCATGTGTCCTTTGCTGCCAACCATGCAGGCAAACAGGACTATGAGCAGATTCAGCTCAGTTATGGCGAGCAAGTGTTGTGGCCTGTGCATTGTGTGCAAGGCACAGCTGATGCTGAATTACACCCAGATCTAGATTTGCCTACAGCACAATTGATTATACGCAAAGGTTTTCACGAGCAAATAGACAGTTATTCTGCCTTTATGGAAGCAGACCGCAAAACCACCACAGGCTTGGCGGCCTATTTAAAAGCCCGTGAAATTGATACGGTTTATATTGTGGGCATTGCCACCGACTTTTGTGTGGCGTGGACGGCAATAGATGCCTGTGAGTTGGGTTTTAGCACCTATGTGATTGAAGATGCCACCAAAGCGATTGATTTAAATGGCTCTTTAGAACAAGCATGGCAACAGATGTTGGCACAAGGAGTACAGCGAGTACAAAGTCAGCACTTACTTGGCTAAAACTAGATAACGAACTGGCCGCGAAAGGGAAGGGCGAAATCTTCCTTTTTTCTATAAAAATAGATTAAATGTAAAATAAAATAAATAAAAATCAATTTTTTACATATACTCAATTTTGACGAAATGTTCTGCGATTGATTGTGGGTGTAACATGATTGTCATAATCTCTACCTACCATGCCTTGCACAGAGGCGAAATAAGCAGACTGTCTTAAAAACAGCATAGAGAAGATATGGAACACTTTCAGCATTCATCTGATACTTATTTTAATCGTGAACTCTCTTTAATTGAGTTTAACCGTCGGGTCTTGGCGCAAGCTTTAGACCCAGAGTTACCTATTTTAGAGCGACTCAATTTTTTAATTATTTTTTCACGTAATTTAGATGAGTTTTTTGAAATTCGCGTTGCAGGTTTAATGAAGCAACTCGATTTGAATGCCATTACCCGTACCCCAGATGCCATTCCGACTGAACAGGTCTTGGTAGAACTGTCTGATAAAGTGCATCAGGCGGTGAAGCAGCAATACGACACTTTAAATTATGCCATTTTGCCGCAGCTGCAAAGTTTAGGGATTCACTTTATTCAATACCATGACATTGTGGATAAACATAAAGCGTGGATTGCCGATTATTTTGCCCGTCAGGTACAGCCTGTTTTAACGCCAATTAGCCTAGACCCATCGCATCCATTTCCGCGTTTGGTCAATAAAAGTCTGAACTTTATTGTCAGTTTACAAGGCAAAGATGCTTTTGGACGTGAAATTGAAATGGCGATTGTGCCTGCGCCACGCTCTTTGCCACGTTTAATCAATTTGCCAAAAGAAGTGGCAGGTAGTGCGACTGAACATATTTTCTTGACTGCGATTATTCAGCAGCATATCAATGATCTGTTCCCAGGCATGAAAGCCACAGGTTGCTATGCGTTTCGAGTGACCCGCAATGCCGACCTGATTTTGGCCGAAGATGTCGATGATTTGGCAGTTGCCTTAAAAGATGAATTATCGTCACGTCGTTTTGGGCGTGCGGTACGTTTAGAAATTGAAGATGATTGCCCGCAAGATATTATTGATTATTTGCTCAGAGAGTTTGATTTAGATGAGCAGCAATTATATCGGATTAGCGGGCCGATTAACCTGTCGCGTCTGACCAGTAGTTTTGACCGACCTGAATTGAAATATCCACCTTTTGCACCTGTGATTCCAAAAATATTTCGGAAGCAAAAACCGATGTTTGAGATTCTGAAAAAGCAGGATGTGTTGCTACATCACCCATTTGACTCTTTTCAGCCGGTGATTAATTTACTCAAAGAAGCGGCGAAAGACCCAAATGTGTTGGCGATTAAGCAAACGCTGTATCGTAGTGGCCCAGATTCTGAAATTGTGCAGGTACTTGCAGAAGCCGCACGTAATGGCAAAGAAGTCACTGCCGTGATCGAGCTACGCGCACGTTTTGATGAAGAATCCAACATTATGGTCGCCAACGTCTTGCAAGAGGCAGGCGCAGTGGTGGTGTATGGCATTGTCGGCTATAAAACCCATGCCAAAATGATTTTGATTGTGCGTCGTGAGCAAGATCAGTTGGTGCGCTATGTGCATTTGGGTACAGGCAACTATCATGCGGGCAATGCACGTATGTACACCGACTATGGTTTGATGACCACACATCCTGATATTTGTGAAGATGTGCATCGGGTGTTTCAGGAACTCACAGGCATGGGCAGATCGGCAAAATTAAAAAACTTGCTGCATGCACCATTTACCTTGCACAGTGAATTGCTCAAACTGATTGAACAAGAAATCGGGTTTGCACAAGCAGGCAAAGCTGCCCGAATTATCATTAAAGTCAATGCATTGACTGAGCCTGAGTTAATTACGGCTTTGTACCGTGCTTCGCAGGCAGGGGTACAGGTCGATTTAATTATCCGCTCGATTTGTTGTTTGATTCCAAAAGTGAAAGGTATGTCTGAGCGTATTCATGTCCGTTCGATTGTGGGACGCTTTTTGGAACATACCCGCGTGTATTATTTTGAGCATGGTGGTGCAAAAAAATTGTACTGCGCCAGCGCAGACTGGATGGGGCGCAACTTATTTTCACGGGTGGAAACTTGCTTCCCTATTTTGGATGAGAAAATTAAACAGCGTATTGTAGAAGATGGCTTGCTGAGTTATTTGCATGACAATCAAAATGCGTGGGAGCTACAAGCCAATGGCGAATGGCAGAAAGCTGCTGTGGTGGGGCAGGCTGCTGTACACAATGCGCAAATGTATTTGGTCGAGCAGAAGCAGTTGAATGTGTAAATTGGGCTGTAGTGAATGGATGTGATCTAGCATCTGTGAGTATAAAAAACCTGAGTATGTGTGCATACTCAGGTTTTTATGCTTTTAAGGCATCTCATGGATTATTTTAAGAAGCTCTTGAATGTTTGCCTTTTAGAATTTCAGTTCGCAGGCTTTGCGCCAACTCAGCCGATTGGCTGTCCATGCCATTAACCATAAAGGCATGGCGCATCAGCACATTGGTCGGATTTGGCATACTCACCAATTCATAATGCGTAGACAGTTCATCTAGTAATTCATTCGGTAAATGCACTGCATTTTCACGAGCAGATAATTGATGCACCAAACGCTCTGCTGCCTGCACTGCAGATAACTGCATGGCTTCGACTGCGGTTGATAAACCACTGCGAGTTTGCAACACAAAACGCTTTTCTTCACGATAACGCTTATACAGCACTTCAGACAATAACTGGAACACCGTGCCAATCATGGCCATACAGGCTGCTGCATTTGGTGTATTGGCTGCAATACTGAGTGTTGCGCCATCTTCATGGAATGGTTGTACTGTTTGAATGTCGGAACGGTTTAACTTGTAGTGTTGTACGCACAGTTCAATGCTTTTGTTCAGGAAAATCTGACATAAGCTAAAATAAGGCACAGACACACTTTGCGTGACCGTGTCTAATAATTGTTTCGGGTCATAAAACTGAATATTCAGCGCAATGTTGTTTTGCTCTTGGCTTTGCTCAATGGCTTTGTTTGCTTTAGGCGACATCACAGGTTTAGGCTGTTGCTGTGCCTGCGCAAGTGCCAAAGCCGTTTGATGTTTTTCTTGTTCAAGGGCTTGCGTCAATAATTGTAATTCGTGTTTAAGGCGAGATTCATTATTAATGCGTGCTAAATATTCACTACGACTTGGACGGGCAATCGCGCGATAAGCCAACCATAACAAGCCATGAACCAATAATGATAAAAGTGTCGCTAACCATTGGGTACGCAGAATTTCACCAATACTTGGCTGAATTAAGGTAATTTCAATGCTGCCGACTTTCTTTTCATTGATGATTGCATCGCGGACAAAGACTTCACCTTCACGGGTACGTGACTGTCCACCTGTCGCCAAGACCTGATTTTGCGCATCTAAAATACGAATAGAAGCAATGCTTGGATTGGTGGCATAACGATTCACCAATAATGCCAGTGATACTGTATTGGCAGGTTCCAGCTCAGAAAGGCTGTCTGTGACCAGTTGGCTGGTCATTAACTGCCCCTGATTGGCGCGGTTTTCATTTAATTGGTGTGTTGTTGCAAGCACCAATAAAAAGGTGTGAAAAGCAAAACTTACAATCAATAGGCTAGCAAATAGCCCTTGTCTAGGCGCATTCAAGGTAAAACTTCCAAGGCATTTATATTCAATTTAGATTATGATTCTCACAATAGTTGTAGCTCAGACCCGAGTCAATTCATGCGAGAAATCATTCTTATATCATTTTTAGGACCTGACCAACCTAATCAGTTTACTCGATTAATGCAGGTATTGTCCGCTCATTCCTTACAAATCTTAGATGTTGGCCAAGCTGTTATTCATAATCAACTGACTTTAGGTATTGTTGTTGCATCAGAAGACCAGACTGCAACTGCTTTAGCCATGAAGGAGATTCTGATTTTAGCACATGATATTGGCTTAACTGTGCGTTTTAAACCAATCTCTGCAACTGAATATGAGCAATGGGTCAAAGAAGGCGGTCGTACCCGTTATATCGTGACTGCACTGGCACCAGAGCTGAATGCCTCACATTTACAGGCGGTCACGCATATTGTATCTAGCCAAGGTTTTAACATTGAAACTGTAACCCGTTTGTCGGGTCGCCCACAGCTTAATGTAGCCGAAGATGAACCTAAACGTGCTTGCATTCAGTTTGGATTAAGTGGACAAATGCTAGATGCAGTTGCCATGCGTGCTGCGTGTTTAAGCCTGTCGAATGAACTGAGTGTGGATGTCGCGGTACAAGAAGACAATGCCTACCGTCGTAACCGCCGTTTGGTGTGTTTTGACATGGACTCAACGCTCATTGAACAAGAAGTGATTGATGAGTTGGCGATTGAGGCAGGTGTGGGCGATCAGGTGGCGGACATTACCGAACGTGCCATGCAGGGTGAACTGGATTTTCAGCAAAGTTTCCGCGCGCGCGTAGCATTGCTCAAAGGTTTAGATGCTGCTGTGTTGCCTAAAATTGCCGAACGTCTGACCGTGACCGAAGGTGCTGAACGCCTGATTTCAACCCTGAAATCTTTGGGTTATCGCACCGCTATTTTGTCGGGCGGTTTCCAATATTTCGCAGAATATCTGCAGGAAAAATTGGGGATTGATGAAGTGCATGCCAACATTCTAGATGTGGAAAATGGCATGGTTACAGGCGAAGTAAAAGGTCACATTGTGGATGGTGCGCGTAAGGCATTATTGCTACGTGAACTGGCAGACAAAATGGGGATTTCTTTGGAACAAGCCATTGCGGTGGGTGATGGTGCGAACGACTTACCAATGCTTTCTATTGCAGGTTTAGGTGTGGCGTTCCGTGCTAAACCGTTGGTACGTCAAAACGCCAATCAAGCCATTTCAAGCGTGGGCTTAGATGGTGTGCTGTACTTATTGGGCGTGCATGACAAAGACTTGAACCGTGCCTAATATGACAATTCAATGAAAAAAACGCAGCAGTCATGCTGCGTTTTTTGTTTGTATAATCAGCAGATAACGATGAACGGTAAACAAAAACTGTCGATAAAAACCGCAACAGCATTGAATGAAAAAAATATTTTTTAAGGCAAAAAAATAAGGTGTTTTTTTGTAATGACACGCGAATAAAGAGCTAGCTTAGCTTCCCGAAAACTACAAAATTTAAAAAATGTAATGACAATATAATATTGCGACAAGGTGTGTCGCTTTATAAAAATACAAGTCTTTTTTTATCTAGAAAACGCAGCATAATGCAGACATAGAATTTAAATCGACATCCATTATTTATTTAAACGGTATTTGAAGTCGCAGACCAATTCAAAAAGAGGCTGCATCTTTAGACGGAGGTTTTTATGCTAACAGCGAATTTAGCGACCATTGTAGGCTTAAGCCTCGTCGCAGCTGCGTTGATTGCTGTTTTCTTTTCGCCTTATCGTCGCTGGTTAAACTTTATGTTGGCAGGTATGGTGTTTTGGGGTTTATTGGAAGTGGTGCGCTACAGTGTGCAAAGCGTATTTGAACTGCCAATTACCTACAGTTACTTGTCGGCAATTTTCTTGGCGATGACTTTGGTGACTTTATTATTATTACGAGAAGACCGTCGGGCAGAGCGTGCTTTGGCAAAACGTCGCTATATCGAACATACCCCAGTCTATGAAGACGATCAGCAGCAGTGCTCAAGCCGCTAAATCGTACAGACTAAATTCAAAAACTTTAAAAAGATGCAACTGGTTTGCATCTTTTTTGCTTTATCTGTACGGCAGTTTGCGCCATCCAAACAGCGACAAAATTTTAACACCCTCCTAAAGATTGTTATACAAAGCCTTGCAGCAAAAAGCGGGAGTTGTGATAGGATGAGTCTGTTCATTATCCAACAATTACAATAGGCTTCACTGTCATGAAACTTTCTGCAATTCCTGTGGTCAAACTTCCTTTGGTTGATGTCAGCACCGATCCACTTGACCTTCTCGTGGCAGGTTTGGCATTGCGTATGAAACAACTGGCACGTACCAGTCCAAAATTTATTGAGTTGGTGCATGAACGCCAGTTCCGTATTCAAATTGGCACAGACTTGGGTATGGCGCGTCAAATTATTGTCAACAATGGACATATTGACACTGTGGCAGGCGATGCAGAAAAAGCTGATTTTATTTTGCAGTTTGCAGACAGCGAGCAAGGCGTAAAAACCTTAATGAAAGGTGATCCAACTGCATTTATGACAGGCATGCAAAATGGCAGCATTAAAATGGAAGGTGATTTTGGCTTATTGGTGTGGTTTAACCAAGCAGCGAAATTGATTCCACCTAAACTACCAAAACCTGTAAAAGAAAAAATTAAAATGGCACGCCAGTTTATTAAACAAAAAACGGGTAAATAAGCTGCTCAGACCCAAACAAAAACCTCTGATCAATTTTTGACAGAGGTTTTTTTATATGTGATTTACTCGACTTCCAAACAAAAAGTCACAGGCCCGTCATTTACCAAATGCACTTTCATATCGGCAGAGAAAATACCTGTTTCCACCCTGTCAAACTGACTTTTGGCATAGTCCACCAATTGTTCATACAGCGCTTTGGCATCGTTTGGGGGCATCGCAGGGCCAAAATCAGGACGTAAACCTTTTTGAGTCTGTGCCATGAGGGTAAATTGTGAAACCAATAACACACTGCCATTGGCCTGACTGACATTCCAACCCATTTTGCCTTGTTCATCATCAAAAAAACGATATTTTAAAATTTTATCAATCAGCTTTTTGCCTTTCTCAAAATTATCGTCTTTGCCTAAGCCCAAAAATACCAAAATACCCTGTTGAATCTCGCCAGTGATTTCACCATCGACCACGACTTTGGCTTCAAGAACTCGTTGTAATAATGCGCGCATGGGGGACTAATTTTCTCAGTGTGGGGGATGGCTGCAGATTGTAGCAAACTTAGGCACTTTGGCGTGCATTAACATCAATCACGAAAGCATCACAACGGTAGCTGCCCGCAGAGAGGTAAAATATCTTGGGAAGGCTACACTTCAGCAAAGTTGTAACAAGATTGTCGATAAAAGCCCTTTTTTGCTGAATAAAGTATGCTTTAATGCAAGAAGTACCGCGAAATGATGATCCCTATGACCCCCATTATTCAATCTCTGCTCGATACTGATTTATATAAATTCACCATGTTACAGGTGGTGCTGCATAAATTTCCGCAAACGCACAGTGTGTATCAATTCCGCTGCCGTAATCTTGAAGATACCGCGTATCCACTGAGCGATATTTTAGCTGAGTTGAATGCGCAGCTTGATCATTTGTGTCAGTTGAAATTTAAAGAAGATGAATTGCAGTATTTGCGTAATTTACGCTTTATTAAAAGTGACTTTGTCGATTATTTAGAATTATTTCAGCTCAAGCGTCGTTTTATTCACGCCAGTATTGATGCGCAAGGTCGTTTGGATATTCGGGTAGAAGGCCCGATGGTACAGGCCATGATGTTCGAGATTTTTGTCCTGGCAATTGTCAATGAACTGTATTTTCAGCGCATCCGTAATGATGAGGTTTGGGCAGAAGGTGAGCGCCGTTTACAGCAAAAAATTGCCCTGATTCAAAGTTACCAACAGCAGCAACTGCCTGAAGATCCACCATTTTTGGTTTCAGATTTTGGTACGCGCCGCCGTTATAGTTTTGCATGGCAAAAGCACGTGATTGCGGCTTTTCATCAAGCTGTACCTGAAGTGTTTCGTGGTACTAGTAATGTACTGTTGGCTAAAGAATTAGGCATTACCCCAATTGGGACAATGGCACATGAGTTTTTACAGGCATTTCAGGCGCTAGATGTACGTTTACGTGACTTCCAAAAAGCCGCACTAGAAACTTGGGTGCAAGAATATCGGGGTGATTTAGGCATTGCCTTGACTGATGTGGTCGGAATGGATGCCTTCTTACGTGATTTTGATCTGTATTTTGCCAAGTTGTTTGATGGCTTACGACATGACAGTGGCGACCCGTATGTGTGGGGCGATAAAGCTTATGCACACTATAAAAAGTTGAAAATTGACAGTAAAACTAAAATGCTGACCTTCAGTGATGGCTTAAATGTCGAAAAAGCGTGGGCTTTGCATCAGTATTTTAAAGACCGTTTTCAGGTTAGTTTTGGGATTGGTACCAACTTAACCAATGATATGGGGCAAACTGCGCTGAATATTGTGTTGAAACTGGTGGAATGTAATGGTCAGTCGGTGGCGAAATTGTCTGATAGTCCGGGTAAAACCATGACCGATAATGACACCTTCTTGGCATATTTACGCCAAGTTTTTGAAATACAAACGCCTGTTTAAAACCTGAGCTACTTGAAAAAGCCGAAGAAAATCTTCGGTTTTTTTCTAGATTAAAGCATGTGATTGTTAAAATTCTGCGAAATTTATGAAAAAAACAGCATGCCATCAAAAATGACCTATACTAAGTTAAAGTTGATTGCCAAACAGACTGAACCGCATAAAAATGAGCACTTCTCCATTCAATTTTGGACTGCTGATTGAAGCAGAAGATTTAGTTCCCTTTTTAGGGCATGAAAAATTGCGCATTGTCGATTTGAGCCGCAATTCGGTGTACGAGCAATTGCATCTTCCGCATGCTTTGCAGGTCAAACCGAGCATGTTGCTACGTCAGGATGAAGATACGTCGGGTCTATTGCCTGAACCCGAGGCTTTACAAGACTTGATTCAGTATTTGAGTATTTCCCCTGAGCATCATGTGGTCGCCTATGACGATGAAGGCGGCGCATGGGCAGGGCGTCTGATTTGGAATTTGCACTGCTTAGGTTTTGAAAATACCAGTTTACTGAATGGTGGGATTCACGCATGGTTGGTAGCAGGTTTTCCAACCACTTCTGAGGTTGAACCACTAACACCCGTCAGCACGCTTGTTTCTGTTGTTGAGCAAAATCAGTATCGAATTCAATATGATGAGCTATTAGAAAAGTGCCAAAACCAGTCGGTGCAACTTTGGGATTGCCGCACCATAGATGAATATACAGGGCTGCGTTTGGCTGCACGACGCGGCGGTCACATTCCTGGGGCATTGCATTTTGAATGGAGTACTGCCCTTAATCGTGAAAATCATTTAAAATTGCATCCCTTAGAACGCACACGACAGCGTCTGGAACAACTCGGATTCAATTTAAACGAACCTGTAGTGGTGTATTGTCAGTCACATCACCGTTCAGGTTTGGCCTACATTTTAGGGCGTTTATTGGGTTGGAAAATTCAGGCCTATGATGGTGCGTGGAGTGAATGGGGCAACCGCCCTGACAGTCCTGTTATTACTGGAGAGTTGCCGTCTTGAGCCTCACATCACGTTTAAAAAAACAAATTTTCATTCAGGCACAACGCGTTGTGCCACAACATCAATTATCACGTGTTGTGGGTAAACTTGCAGCCAGTGAGCATCCTGTGCTCAAAAATGCGGTGATCACTGCATTCAAGGCGCAATACGGCATTGATATGTCTTTGGCAGAACAAAGCAATGCCTTGAAATATAAATCTTTTAATGAATTTTTTACCCGTTCTTTAAAGCAGGGTGTGCGGGAAATTGACAGCAATCCGAACAGCATTGTATCGCCTGCAGATGGGGCGATTTCACAGTTGGGTAAAATTGAAGATGGGGCAATTTTTCAGGCCAAAGGTCAGCAATTTACGGTTGAAAACTTAATTGCCGACCCGCAATTGGCTGAACCATTTAAAAATGGTCAGTTTGCAACCGTGTATTTATCTCCGCGTGATTATCACCGTGTGCACATGCCTTTTGCAGGCACACTCACCGAAACTTTATATGTGCCAGGTGAGTTGTTTTCTGTCAATCAAACCACAGCCGAAAATATTCCGGGTTTATTTGCCCGCAATGAGCGCATGGTGTGTTTGTTTGATACCGAACTGGGGCGTATGGCAGTTGTTTTAGTGGGTGCCATGATTGTAGCGGGCATTGAAACCGTGGCGACAGGCAAGGTCAAACCATCGGGGCGTTTGGAACTGAATCAACACCAATTATTCCTTGAAAAAGGTGCAGAATTAGGACGTTTTTATTTGGGTTCAACCGCGATTGTTTTGTTTGAAGAAAATAAAATGCAGTGGGATGCTGAATTCAAAGCCAATTCTGTAGTGGAAATGGGGAAAGCCCTGGGACATATCGTTTCTGCTGAATAAAATATGTGAATAAAGAAATAAAAAACGCCAAAGTAATTTGGCGTTTTTTTGTTTTTTAAATCTGTAATTTATTGTCTATTTTAGCTCAACCAGCGCTTAAGTTTCGTAATACAAACGCTCTTTTGGGAACACGACTTTAAATATAGAGCCTTGATTTTCTTTAGATTCGACTTCTAAGTGTGCATTATGCTGCATCAAAACGTGCTTCACAATTGCTAAACCTAAACCAGTACCGCCTGTTTGTCGGCTACGTGCGCTGTCTACACGATAAAAGCGTTCGGTTAAGCGTGGTAAGTGTTTCGGATCAATCCCGATGCCTGTATCTTCCACAGTAAAATAACCTTGATTGCCATCATCATGCCAGCCAATGGTAATCGTCCCACCTTTCGGGGTATATTTAATTGCATTGGTGATTAGGTTGCTAAAGGCGCTGGCCAATTCTACATCTGAACCAATCAGATCATAATGACTGTCAATATTTAAGTTGAGTGTATGTCCATAATCGACGTTATAGGCATGTGCATCGTCAAATAATTGATTCATTAAACTTGGCATTTCAATAATTTGATTTTTGGCGATGGTTTTTTCATTTTCCAGACGCGACAGCAGCAGCAGGTCATTTACCAAAGCGTTCATGCGTCGGGTTTGTGACTGCATTTGCTCAAAAGCACGTTTCCAACGCGGGTTAATATCTTCCTGATCGGTAAAGGTTTCGATATAACCACTCAGCACCGTTAGCGGAGTGCGTAATTCGTGTGAAATATTATCGACAAAGTCTTTACGCATTTGTTCTAGGTTATGCATACGCGTCATGTCGTAAGCAAATAACAAACGGCTATCGCCACCAAACTGAGTCATTTTGACTTGCACATATTGCCCTTCATGCACGCTAGATTTCATTTTTAAACCGTCAGGTGCTTGATCAATATGATTAAAATATTCAATAAAACTAGGTTGGCGCAAAATAGTGAGGATGTTGCGTCCACGGTCTAAAGGCTGAATACCCAATAGCTTTTCAGCAGCAGGGTTCCACCATTCAATTTGATGATTTTCATCAATCAGCATCACGGCTTCATCCAACGCGACCAATGAAGACTGGGCGCGATCAATCAACCCGACCATTTCGGCCTGAACGATACGTTCCTGACGTTGTGAGCGATAAACATTGAACAGTAATGCACCCCAAATACCATGCAGATTTGGCGGCACATCATAAGGACGATTGGAAATCCAATCATTAACTAAATAGAGGGAGCGCATTTGCTGAAGAAAAAACAGCAAAAAGGCGAGGCTAATACAAATCCAAAAATACCCAATCCCAAAACCAATCAAGCTTGCAATAATTAGGAAAAAGGCCAATAAACGAAAATCTTGTTTGGCAAAAGTCCATAAACTGCTGTAACGAACTTGTTTGAGGTCACGGGCGAGTTCAGGGACTGGGTAAGGTTCGTACATAAAATAATTTTAGCCTAAAGCAACATCCGCACGTGTCGAGAAGCGATAGCCTGTACCACGTACCGTTTGTACAAAACGGTCTACGCCATACGGTTCTAAAACTTTACGTAAACGACGAATATGCACATCAATAGTTCGGTCTTCAATATATACATTGCCGCCCCAGACTTGGTCAAGCAATTGCGCTCGGGTGTAAGCGCGCTCTGGGTGCGTCATAAAGAACGCCAATAGACGATATTCGGTTGGGCCCATTTCTAAAATATTGTCACCAAAACTAACACGCTGGCTGACTGGGTCCAAAATTAAACCGTTGGCATCAATAGTTTTTTCACCGCTTAAGGCATTGGCACGACGTAAGACCGCTTTAATACGTGACACCAGTTCACGGGTCGAGAACGGCTTAGTCATGTAGTCGTCCGCGCCAGCATCTAAACCTTGAACTTTGTGATCTTCTTCGCCACGTGCAGTGAGCATAATCACAGGAATTTCAGCAAGGTTGTCATCGCGTTTTAGGCGACGGCACAAGTCTACACCGCTGACACCGCCTGGCATCATCCAATCAAGCAAGATAAGCGCTGGACGTTGATCGACAATCATCTGATGAGCTTGTTTTGCATCTTCTGCTTGTAAGCACTGAAAGCCTGCCATATCTAAAGAGGTATGGATCATCTCCCGAATTGGAAGTTCGTCATCGACGATTAAAATGTAGTCATCTTTCACAACGCAATATCCTATAGATGTTAACGGTGGACCGTTTTATTTATGACAGGCTTATTACAAAGATTAATTATGACAGTATCATTGCAGAAAGGGTTGAATGGGCTATTTTTGCAATAATTTGTGACAAAATAGTGTCGATTTGATGAAAAAACTGAACAGGTTCAGTCAAAGTAAATAGGGTCTGCTGACACTTCGTCTATGTTTGCGACGTGAGAGATATATCTCGCAAGATTTTTTAGCTGATATAAGGCATGAGGCAGGAAATTTAGTTATTCTAAGTGACTGACTCATAACGCAATAGCGGCAAAAAAATATGCTCGTTCCGAAGGACTGTAGCTAAAACTTTCTCAGATTGCGTTATGAAACTTGGCAATAGACCCACTATTCCCTGCCTGATCTGCTCAGTTTTAGCCTACAGCGCAAGCCATTTATGAAATGTCAGCAGACCCCTCTGAATTTGAAAAATATTATGAATATTTTTCGATTTTATGACAATGTCGAAGAATCTTTCACAAAAGCTTGCTCTTTTTCCGAAAAGGTCTGTAATAACGATAAAAATACAATACGGCAAGAAGACAAGACATCTTCCATGGATTGTTTGAAATCGCTCATCACCCAGCGAATCGCAATTTGGGTGACATAACCATTTAAGCCTGTCGCTACCAGTGAAATTTCTCGGTTGGGGCGGTCTAAATGCGGCATCATCAGCATGACAAAGGCCTGAATCATGCGGTCAAAACGCGACATAGTTTCGTGAATGGTGGCTTGGTTATGTAGTTCTTGCACCAGCATGGCATCAATATAAATAATACGTGCCATTTGCGGGTTATTTTTTAGCGTGGTCAGTAAAGCAGTCAGTCCTGCATCAATCATTTTTTTAGGATCAGCCGAGGCTTGCATAATGGCTTGCATGACATTTTGCTGTAATTCATCAATCAATTTTAAAAAAATGGTCTGAAACAGTTCTTCGCTTTTTTTAAAGGATTCGTAGAAATAGCGCTCGGTTAGTTTGGCTTCGGTACAAATATCTTTTACGGTCACGGCAAAAAAACCATGCGTGCCATAGGCTTGAATACCTGCCTCAATCAGTTTTTCACGACGCGCCTGTTTGCGCTCAGTTAAAGACAAGCCTTTAAACTGACGTTCTTTTTGTTGTTTCTGGGTGGTTTTTTCTGTTTCTGCAGTCACGGGCAGTTGTTCTGTCATGTTCAGTTAAGCCAAATAAGAACCGTAATTAGGCTTTATACTAGCAATAATTATCTGTTAAACCTATGTTTTCAGATTCATTTGCGATATTCGTACTGGCTTATATTGACAATACTTATTGTCAAAATTATATTTAAACCACAGCGCATCGCACAGCCCTACAAAACAACAAGCAGGTCTGAACTGTGCACGCCACATACTCAAGGAAATCACATGAAAAATTTTAAAAATAAAGTTGCCGCAATTACAGGCGCAGGCTCGGGTATTGGGCAGCAATTGGCTGTTCTATTGGCGAAGCAAGGCTGTCATTTATCGCTCAGTGATGTGAATGAACAAGGTTTGGCGCAAACAGTGGATTTGCTCAAAGACAGTAATGTGCGCGTGACCATTAAAAAGGTGGATGTTTCTAAATTAGAACAAATGCGCGAATGGGCAGCTGAAACTGTGCGAGACCACGGCTCGGTCAATATGATTTTTAATAATGCAGGCGTGGCGTTGGGTTCTACCGTAGAAGGTGCAAGTTACGAAGAGTTGGAGTGGATTGTTGGTATTAATTTCTGGGGTGTGGTCTATGGCACCAGAGAATTTTTGCCTTTAATCAAACAAACGGGAGATGGTCATATCATTAACATTTCCAGTTTATTTGGTTTAACTGCACAGCCAACGCAGTCGGCTTATAACGCAACCAAATTTGCGGTGCGCGGTTTTACCGAGTCTTTGCGTCAGGAATTGGATTTGGAAAATTGTGGTGTGAGTGCGTTGAGCGTGCATCCAGGCGGGATTCGTACCAATATTGCCAACAATGCTAAAATGAACGACAGCATGCGCACTTTGGGCATGAATCCTGAAAAATCGGCACGTGCTTTTAATAAATTATTGCGTTGCCCGCCTGAAGAAGCGGCGCGCCAAATTTTAGGAGCGGTACAAAAAGACAAGCGCCGTTTATTGATTGGTAATGATGCCAAAACTTTGGATTTAATCCAGCGTATTGTTCCAACGGGTTATCAGAAAGTTACCGCATGGGCGACTAAGTTGGGCAAGAAACGCGGTTAATCTAACTTACAAATATAACAGACCATTCAGACCAAAACCTGAATGGTTTTTTTCTTCCAGACAAATTGATAATACGCACCTTGACCGATGCACAGACTCACAAATGCCAAGGCATAGGCATACCAAATTCCTTGCAAACCCCACCACTGACTGAAGAAATAAGCACACGGTACTTCAATTAAAACAATCGCTAAAATATTGATGATCATTGGAACATTGACCGTGCCACTGGCGCGCATAATGGAGGCAAAAATTGCACTGGCACCAAAAAATAAAATGGCCCATAACACAATAAATAAGAGCTGCTGACCCAGTACCACCACCGCAGGATCGGTAATAAACAACGCCATCAGATATTTAGAAAATAAATAACCCAAGGTGACTAAAATACCTGTAATCAGCAAATTCATGCCTAAGGCTGTACGGGTCACTTTAGCCAGTAATTCGGCTTTGCCTGCACCAATGGCTTGTGCAGCAAAAATTGAAGCGGCAATTGCAATAGATAGCGCAGGAAATTGAATATAGTTCAACACCTGATTAACTGCGCCATAGGCGGCAGTGGCCTCAGCACCATGCCGATTGACCAAACCGACAATCACCAAACCTGCCATAGAGGTAGTGACCATTTGTAAGCCTGTGGGAATCCCTAAGCGTAAAATCACCTTGCTTAAATTGGGTTGATGCCGAATTTGACGTAGTAGATGCACATCCATTTTTAAGGGATGATTCTTTTTATTCAGGTAAATCACCAAAAAAATTAAAACAGCCAGATAGCCCAGAATGGTGGCAATTGCAGGGGCAATAATGCCCAAGCGAGGAAAGCCAAAATAACCTGCAATCAGGATGGGGGTAATCACCAATCCCATTAAACTAGTCAAACTCAGGGCAATGAGTGGCGTAAGGCTATCGCCCACTCCACGTAAAATAGAGGTATAAATAATATAAACAAACAGCAGTGGGCTGCCTGCCAACATCCATTGCACATACGGCAGGGATAGATGCATCACTTTAGGGTCTGTGCCTAATAATATTAAAATTTGTTCGGCAAAAATCACCCCCAAACAGGCAATGAAACTGCCGCCAATTAGGGTCATAAATAAAGTCGAACCGACAATACAACGCACTTTTTCGACATTTTGTGCGCCCCACGCTTGCCCGACCAACACGGTCGATCCTGCCGAAAGCCCAATCACAAAGGCCATCAGGCAAAAAATAATGGGAAAAAATACCGACACCGCAGCAATGGCTTCCACACCGAGCATTTGCCCGACAAAAATCGTGTTAATGGTGCCCGAAAGATTTTGCAAAATATTGGTGGCAATCAGTGGCAATAGAAACACCAAAAAGGTTTTCCAAAGCTGAGGGTGATCGACCAGTGCCTGAGGTCTTGCCATGCCAAATCCTGCGCTTCAATATGCGGTTGTTTGAAATTTCACCCTAGCATGATTTGGTCATAAAAAGCCTTAGCTTTTCAGTAACTCAGTGACATTTCAGTGGAGCTTCATCGCTTAAATTGCCGATAAAATTTCACCTGCACGCAACAGGGTTTCGGTTTTTTTAGCAAAGCAGAAACGGATTAAACGTAAATCATCGGGTGGGGTTTGATAAAATGCAGACACAGGAATACCGACAATGCCGTGCTGCTCGGCTAGAAAATGGCACATATCGACAGCATTTAAGCCGGGACGGATATTGCTGTAATCTAAATTTTGAAAATAAGTGCCTTGAGCAGGGCTGAATTGAAAACGTGAATTGGCAATCCCTTGATTAAACAAATCACGTTTGTCCTGATAAAACTTTGCCAATTCTGCAATATGTTCAGGATGCTGCTGCATATAATTTGCCAAAGCCACTTGCACAGCGCTAACCCCGCAGAAATTAATAAATTGATAGGCTTGGCGAAAGAGCTGCATTAAGGCAGGTGCCGCTGCACAGTAGCCTGTTTTCCAGCCTGTGACATGAAAAGTTTTACCAAAGGAACCCACGACAAAACTGCGTTCCCTAAGCTCAGGAAAAGACAGCGCAGAGCGATGTTGATGCGTATCAAAGACTAAATGTTCATAGACTTCATCGGACAGCACCATAATATTATGTTCCTGAATAACATCAATTAAATGCCGCCAATCTTGCGCTGACCACACTGTACCTGTGGGATTATGTGGCGTGTTGATGATGATCATGCGGGTTTTTGCATGAATGGCATCTTTGACTCTATTCCAGTCCACCTGAAAATGTGGAGCTTGCATTGGAATATGAATAGCTTTTGCACCCAACAATTTTACACAGGGTGCATAACTGTCATAACTTGGATCAAAAAGAATGACTTCATCGCCTGCCTGCAGCACGGTTTGCATAATGCTAAAAATAGCCAGTGTTGCCCCAGGTGTGATGGTAATTTCACTCATCGGGTCAAGTGTTAGCTGATCACGTTGTAAAAACTGCTGTGCCAGTTGTTCGCGTAGTGGCAAGTAACCATCGCCCGAAGGATATTGATTGAAGCCTGCGTGTGTGGCTTGGCTTAAAGCATCCAGTAATGCTGCAGGTGGGGGAAAGTCGGGAAAACCCTGCGATAAATTTAAGGCATTCAGTTGTTGTGCCAAGTTAGACATGGTACTAAAAATACTCAGACCTTGAGCAGGCAGTTTCGCGTGAATATCGAGCATAGTGGGGTTCTGGTTGTGGCAGCAGCTTGTTTTACATCGTAGCGTTTTCAGGGGGGAATGCAAATGGGGTAAAGGGTGATGATGTGGCTTGAATAGATCGTTCGAGGCGTTATTTTTGATTGAACACCTCAAGATCGACTTATCAAAAAAATTTCATCTCAAATCAACTCCACCAATGCCCGAATAATCCCCAATCCCAGACCAATAAATGCACCTACCACTACACCATTGACCCGAATCATGTGTAAATCACCACCGACTTCGTTTTCAATTTTGCCAATCATTTCGCGCGAGTCCCATTCATGAATGCGCTCACTAATAAAGCGAATCACTTTTTCACTATATTGATCTGACAAGTTCACCGCAATCGTACTCATTTTTTCATTCAGTAATTGACGTACTGCGGTATTGGCAATGATATTTTCACCGACTTGCTGAATGGCAATACGCAGGTTTTGCGCAATTCCCGAATCAGATTTTTGTAAATCTTCCTTAATCGCATTGCAGAGAATCACCACTGCACCACTAATAAAATTCAAGACTTGCGGACTGTCTAATAGGGCATTTTTAGTGTCATTTAGACGTAGACTGGCACTGCTGTTGTTATCTGCCAGTTGTAACATCAGTTGTTGCCCAGCATCTTCAATTTTTTGTCGCCAAGGGTGTTCAGGGTCTGCCAACATAGATTCGACCCGTTGCAGTAAAGAATCTATGGTGCGTTGCTGCACATCAATTCCAATCCAGCTCGCACCTTTGGCCAGTTTCCACACGCCAAGCTCTTTAAACAATTGACGGGTCAATTCACGGCTTTTTTCAGGATGTTTCAGCATCCAGTCATGGGCAAGGTCTAAACCGCGTTGCAGCACATCCTGATGAAAGTCATTTTCCAAAACCGCACGCAGCATTTCACTGGCCAAGTGGTTGACCTGCGTGTTGCGAACCCATTGCACACTGTTGCTTTGAATAAAGCGCCCAATTTGTTCTTGCCCGACAAATTCAAAAATTTTCGGTACAGTCTGCTGAATGACTTGGGTCACTTGCGCATTATTTTGTGGATTCGCCAACCATTTGCCCACGGATAAAGATAAGTCAGTGCTGTGCAGGCTTTTTTGTACCACTTGGGGCGATAAAAAGTTTTCCTGTACGAAACGCCCCATCGACTCGGCAATACGGTCTTTGTTGCGTGGAATAATTTCGGTGTGATCACGTAAGAATTTAGGAATTGGCATTTTGCCAAAAGGATTGCGAAACAGCACCGTAATCGCATACCAGTCTGCCAGACCACCGACCACGCCTGCTTCGGCAGACAGCATTAGTATGTGAATCAACCACGTATATTCAGGCAGTAATTTTGCGGTCAGCATTAATGCCAGCCATGCTAGCACGGCAATCACTAAAGCAATGGTGGCAAAGCGTTTACTGCGTTGCAGGCTCGGAGAGCTATGCTGCGAGCTGCTCGCTAAAGTGTGGTCAGACGCTGTATTCATGCAGGCATCCTTATCTCATTAGGGCGCGGCAGGGGCAGAGGTTGGTGGGGTTAATGGTTGTCCTGTTGGACTTAAACCATATTTTGCCCCCAGTGATTGTAAAATTAGGCTCGCATCAAAGGCATCTTCAGGTGCAGATTTTTGATCTTTAAAACACTGAATGGTGTAAGACACTTGAGTCGGATCGAGGGTGACCACTTGCGGCATATCATAGAATGGGTCAGGCCAGAATGGTGCGCGACGATGATAATATCCATACGGCGAATAGCTATACGGATAGTAACTTGGTGCAGGGTAAACCACGGCTTGTCTAGGTGGTTTCTGGCTACGATTACTCGGATCATCTAAAACTTTAAAAAAGCGAAAACCATGTTGCAGCGTGGTTTGTGCTGCTTTCACCAAAGTAATTTCTTCTGCTGTGCCAAAACTCATGTTATGACCCGCTAAAAAACTAATCCGATAGGTTTGCGCATTGAGCGGTGTGGTGCTGTATTGCCCCAACTGTTCAAAGCTGAGCGGTTTAGAGGGTGTCGTGGCACAGCCTGTAAACAGCAAACTGCTGGCAAGGGCAAGACCGAGTAGGGAATATTTCATGTGAAAGCTCCTGTACACATCAACCAGCCAAGACAAGCTCGCCAGTTAGAAACTGCTATTGGGTTGGGTTAAAAACTCAAGTTCTTCTGCACTCGAAGGACGTCCCAACACCTGATTCCGATGTGGATAACGTCCAAAACGGTCAATAATCACTTTATGTTTCAGTTCATAGCCCAACACGGTGGGGTCATTCAAACTTTCAAACAGCGTCAATGCGACTTCGTGAATACGTTTGGATTCACTGTGCATAAACGGCATATATAAAAAACGGCGTTCGGTTGGGTTTAAGTCCTGATCCAATTTTAAGTGAATCATTTCCTGTGCCAACACCAAGGCTATTCCATCTTGGGCAAAGGCACGCGGGTCATTACGGTATAAATTACGTGATAATTGATCTAAAACAATGATTTCAGCCAAACGACCTGCAGGTGTTTCGCGCCATGTCCATAATTCTCCTTGTGCCGCTTGTTGCAGTACATCGGTAAATTTTTCTGCGAGCAGGGCATCAAATTCTGCGCTTTTGACAAACCAGTTCGGTTCTGCAGCAGGAGAAAACCAAAAATCTAAAAAATCTTGATAATTCATACGCTTTATTATTTACCTCTGTTCTTTTGATTATAAAATCACAAATTTAGCATGTCTTATAGTGCAACTTTGTGATAAAAAATTGCCAAATTAAAATTTATTGACGTTGACCACTTTATAAAATGTCAGCATGCCCCAAAATCATCATTTTGTTAGAAAAAACAGCCCAAGCGCATGTGCTGATGCCAATCAAGTTATACTTGAACGGTAGCAATTTCATCTCAGATCATCTGCATGATAGAGAAAATTGCCACCGACCCAAAATCAGCCTGTGGTTTATGTCGTATTTGTAGTGTATTGGATTAAGCGAGAGTGTAATGAGTCAACCCGAACCAAATGCGCAAGATGTTCTACCAACATGGGTAGACGCTGCGTTGCTTCAAGGGATGTTGCGCGGGATTGAACGCGAAAGTCTGCGTATGCAAAGCGATGGCTTCTTGTCGCAGCAAGCACATCCTCAAGCCTTGGGTTCGGCACTCACACATCCGCATATTACTACGGACTATTCCGAAGCGTTGATGGAGTTCATTACTCCACCGCAAAGCAGCATTCAACACGCGCTTGATTATTTGCGAGATATTCATAGCGTGGTGCATCAACACTTAGGCGAAGGTGAAAAACTTTGGCCGCTGTCGATGCCGTGTATGCTCGATGAAACCGATGACGGTATTCCACTGGCGCAATATGGCAGCTCCAATATTGGGCGCTTTAAAACTTTGTATCGCCGTGGTTTAGGTGTGCGCTATGGTCGCCGTATGCAGACCATTTCAGGGGTGCATTATAATTTATCCTTCCCTGAACATTTATTTGCCGCCTTGCAACAACATGAAAGTGATGAGCAGCTCAAAGCACTGAGTTTGCAAGATTATCGTAGTCATCGTTATTTAGGTTTAATTCGTAACTTTATTCGTTTAACACCATTGGTGATGTTTTTAGTCGGTGCAAGTCCATCGGTTTGTCAGTGTTTTATGACGGGGCGTGAACATCATTTGCTGCCGTTGTTAAGAGGCACGTTGTATTTACCGTATGCGACTGCATTGCGTATGGGTAACTTTGGCTATCAAAACTCGGCGCAGAAAAAACTTGGTATTCATTACAATGATTTAACGGGTTATTTGGATGGTTTGCAAAAAGCCGTAAAAACCCCGTACTTGCCATTTAGCCGCTTAGGTTTAGATGATGCCACGGGTGAGCCAATTCAAATTAATGACCATGTGCTGCAAATTGAAAATGAGTACTATAGTTTAGTGCGCCCAAAACAAGTGCCACAAGAGGGTGAAACCCCATCTCAAGCACTTGCCAATCGAGGTATTGGTTATGTCGAATTACGCGCGGTAGATGTTAATCCGTATAGCCCAATTGGGATAGATGAACATACCGCAGGCTTTTTGGAAGTCTTAGCATTGTATTGTTTGTTGCAAGACAGCCCAGCCTTGTTAGATGCGGAACAAAGTATCATCGAAAAAAATCAGGCCGAAGTGGTCAATCGTGGGCGTGCGCCAAATGCGCACATTCAAGAGAGCGATGTTAAAACCCCAATTGAAGCGTGGGGACAGCAGTATGTCACCGCCATGCAACCTTTGGCTGCTTTACTCGACCAAAGTTATGCGACGCAGCTGTATTCTCAAGCTTTAGAACGCATGATGGTGCGTTTGCATGAAGTCGATGAAACTCTGTCGGCACACATGATTGCCGATACTATTCGTCATGGTGGTACGTGGGGCTTTGGCAGTTATATGGCGCAGCAACATGCACATGCGTATGAGCAACATGCGCTGCGTCCTGAAACACAAACATATTTTGATGAAATTGCAGTGCAATCTATTCAGCAACAACAACAACTTGAACAAGCACAGGGTCTGAGTTTTGCAGACTATGTCGCACAATATAGATAACAGCTCAGAGATTTAAACATGCAATTGAGTTATCGTCTGCTAAGTGGTGTTTTATTTTTAGCCAGTGTCATTGGGATGACATTTGCATTGTATTTAGAGCATGTGCAAGGTTTAGCGCCGTGTCCACTGTGCGTTTTTCAGCGGGTGGGCTTAATTGCATTGGGTTTGGTTTCACTGATTGCTTTTGTGCATAACCCTAAATCTAACGTGGTTAAGCGTATTTACGCGCTGTTCGGCAGTATTGGAATTTTATGGTCAGTGGGTGTGGCAGCACGGCATGTGTGGCTGCAAAACTTACCGCCCGATCAAGTGCCAAGCTGCGGTCCAGGGCTAGATTATTTGGTAGATGCCTTACCCATGAAAGCCGTATTGCAACAAGTACTGTCGGGTTCAGGTGAATGTGCTGTGATTGACTGGACGTTCTTGGGGCAGTCTTTACCCGTGTGGTCATTGCTGTTCTTTAGCGTGTTGGCACTCATCAGTTTATGGCAATTGCTGCGTAACTATCCGTTTGTGGCATCGACTACATTTGGCAAAGTGAAGAAAAAATAAATTCGGGCTACTTGCTCACTGAATTGATAAAAAAGCGCCATCTCAATGTAGATGGCGCTTTTTTATTTGTGTATTTAGGGGCTGTTGAAAATCCATCTAAAAATCATCGTGTTGTAGCGTATTTTGAACTGTTTAGACTATGTTAGGTGAGCGCAATGCCTTCTAAACTTGACCAATCGCCAATAAATTCATGAATTTGCTGCTCTGGCACTTCTTCATGCGCAGGATAAAACCATTTCACCAATTGCTCTGCCACACTTGGATGATATTGTAACTGAAAGTGGTTCAGACCATAGAACACAGCTTTGTGCGATTCAGGCAGTTTTAATTGAAAACGTGGGTTAGGATGTTCCCCCAAAGCACTTTTTATACTGACTAAATAATCGCCAATGACTTTGCGAGTCAGGTTCTGCTTTTTCTCAAACTCAATGCTGCCTGCCACGAAATAAGCATTAATATGGGTCGGCAAAGGTGCGGGTTTGCGGTTGTCATCGACCTGTCCAATTCGTGCCTGATTATGTTCCCAGTCATCATCTCGCACACTGCCATAGCGCAAATCTAAAATGCCGTTGCTGCGAATATTGACCAGATGCCCGACAATTTTCACAATGGGAAAGCGACCTAATTTTTCCTGTAAATGGAAACCAAAACGCTCCAACACTGCTCCGTGATGTGGTGAGCCTAAACAGACCAGATTTTCGACCAAGTGAATCCAGTGCTGCAAATTTTGCTTGCCGTAAAACAGCGCACTGCGCGACACCAAGCCACCCATGCTGTGCCCAATTAAATCAATACTGGTAATTTTAGGATGACGCTGAATTAAATCATCTAAGGTATTGGCAAGACTGCGGCCATTGGCAGAAATGCGACGCCCTGTATTGTAATTCAGATATAACATGGTGTTATGGTCACGTTGTGCCAGTAATTTTTCACCAAAACCACCAAATTGGTGTGTAGTCCAATCGAGGTGATTGCGGCATAAACCGTGCACAAAAATTACCACACGTCCAGACAAATCGCCTTGTTGGACTTCGCCATAATGGTCATAGAGCACCATAGGTAAGGCGAGCGGATTTTGCTGTTCGAGTAGATAATCTCCCAGTACGCCATTCAGTACACCGACTAAAAAATGCAGGCTTGGCGTGAGTGCTTTGTCATGTAAGTTGGGAAATTGCGCAATGATTTGACGTAAACCTGGTGCAACAAAGTGATAGCCGTATTGTTGTAAGCTGTGGAAGGCAAACTTATACAACTTTTGAAAAGTTGCGGTTTTTTGAAACTTTTGCGAGCGTTGTTCGCTCATGCCAAATACGCTGAGCAAAACTTCACGCTGAATGGTTTGAATCACTTCGCTCATCACGGCATTCAGGCGCGTGCTGACCAACTGTGCCAAGCCTTCTAGGATATCGGCCTGACTTGGAGGTGTACGATCCCATCTACAATACGTTTCATGCAGCGGTGTTAAACTTGGCATACTGTGTTGCCCCTTGTGTTCCCATATACCGAACGCTTTATTTTTACTTGGGTTCGCGGTATAAACTCAAGGGTCTGCTGGCATTTCATGAATTTACAGAACTGCAAATTTTTAGATGAATTGTCACCAAACCCGATACTTTTATTTTATCGTGTTCATCTTGAACTACTTGTAAAATACCGATGACTGCCAAGATGTTCGCATCTTTTTGTCTAACAATTGCATTTTTCCATGAAAATTAAATTAAAAACGCAAAATAAGTGCTGTATCAGCCAAAAATTGAATGGTGTTACTAAGAAATGTCGCGCATGAATTTAATTTATTTACATGGTTTTCAAAGTAGTCCTTTGTCCATGAAAGGGCAGCTATTGTATGCCTATGTGCAGCAGCATCGCCCTGGTATTCAGATGCATTTGCCCGATTTAAATGCTCCACCTTTAGAGGTTTTGGCAAACGTATCGGCATTGATTCAACGTTTGCCCAATGTGGCATTGGTGGGCAGCAGTCTAGGCGGCTTTTATGCGACACAACTGGTCGTACAGCATCATGTGCCTGCTGTTGTGATTAACCCTGCTATGCGACCATGGCAATTGTTTCAGGACTTGTTTGGCGATGTGCTGCCCTATGTGGTACATCCGAACTGGAGCTTAACTGCAGCGCAATTGGATGACTTAGCAGACATTGCGTTGCCAGTTGCGCAAGATGCAGACAAAATATTGGTGTTATTGCAACAAGGCGATGAAGTTTTGGATTATCGTGAAGCGCAGCGTTATTATAGTGCTGCCTCACCTTCGGCCATGATCATGACTGAAGCGCACGGCAATCATGCCATGGATAATTTTGCAGACAAAATTCCGATGTTACTGCAATTTTTATCGGATTCCCTAGCTTAAGGAAACAGTACAACGTGTCTCAATATACCGCTCAATCTCTTGAAGTTTTATCTGGTTTAGATCCAGTACGTCGTCGTCCGGGCATGTATACCGACACCACACGTCCAAACCATTTGGCGCAAGAAGTTATTGATAATGCGGTGGATGAAGCACTTGCAGGGCATGCCAATAAAATTACCGTAAAAGTCTATAAAGATGGCTCTTTGTCGGTAGAAGACAATGGCCGTGGTATGCCTGTCGATATTCACCCAGAATACGGGCAAAGCGGGATTGAAATTATTCTGACCAAGCTGCATGCAGGCGGTAAGTTCAGCACCGACAACTACCAATTTTCGGGCGGTTTGCACGGGGTCGGTATTTCTGTAGTGAATGCCTTGTCCAGTCGGGTTGAAGTGACCGTACAGCGTCAGGGCAACCTGTATAAAATGGCTTTTGATCAGGGCGAAGCTGCTGCACCTTTAGAAGTCTTGGAAGGCAAAGCCCCAAAACGTGCTTCGGGTACGTTGGTACATTTCTGGCCTGAAGCTAAATATTTCGATTCACCTAAATTTGCACTAAAAGCCTTAAAACACAATTTAAAAGCCAAAGCGGTACTAGCTGCAGGTTTAGAAATTCATTACATTGATGAAATTAACGATGAAAAAATTGTCTGGCAGTTTGAAAATGGTCTAGTCGACTATTTGATGGATGAGCTGGAAGATCGAGAGATTGTACCTGCCCCTGCTTTTGTGGCGACAGGTGAGGCAGAGCGTGCCAGTGCAGAGTTTGCAATTTGCTGGAATGTAGAAGGCGGCGAGCAAATTCAAGAAAGTTATGTCAACTTGATTCCGACTGCGCAAGGCGGTACGCATGTCAATGGACTACGTTCTGGTGTGACCGATGCGTTACGTGAGTTCTGTGAATTACGCAATTTATTGCCGCGTAATTTAAAGCTATCTGCCGAAGATGTTTGGGATGGGGTCAACTACATTTTATCGTTAAAGTTCCAAGAACCGCAGTTTTCAGGGCAGACCAAGGAGCGTTTATCGAGCCGTGAAGCGGCAAGCATTATGCAGAATATCGCCAAAGATGCTTTTGCCTTGTGGTTGAACCAAAATTCTGACATTGCCATGCAATTGGCAGAAATGGCAATTTCCAAAGCAGGTCGTCGTTTAAAAGCAGCGAAAAAAGTAGAACGTAAAAAAATTGTTTCAGGCCCAGCCTTGCCGGGTAAATTGGCAGATTGCGTGGGACAAACCCGTGAAGAATCGGAACTGTTTATTGTCGAAGGTGATTCCGCAGGTGGTTCTGCCAAACAAGCACGTGATAAAAACTTTCAGGCGATCATGCCAATTCGCGGAAAAATTTTAAATACGTGGGAAGTATCTTCGGACGAGGTTTTGGGTTCGCAGGAAGTACACGATATTGCAATTGCGATTGGGGTTGACCCGGGCAGTGATGATTTATCTGAATTGCGTTATGGTAAGGTTTGTATTTTGGCTGATGCCGACTCGGATGGTTTACACATTGCCACTTTGCTGTGTGCCTTGTTCGTGAAGCATTTCCCAAGCTTGGTGGAAGATGGGCATTTATATGTCGCCATGCCGCCATTATTCCGTATTGATGACGGTAAAGATGTGCATTATGCGCTAGATGAAGATGAGCTAGAAAATACGCTGAAAAAAGCCAAAACCAAAAATCCGCAAATTACCCGATTTAAAGGTTTGGGTGAAATGAATGCCAGTCAGTTACGTGAAACCACGATGGATCCAAATACACGCCGTTTGGTGCAACTCGATTTGGATGATAGTCATTTTACCGCAGGTTTATTGGATAAATTGCTGGCTAAAAAACGCTCTGCAGACCGTAAAGTGTGGTTAGAGCAAAAAGGTAATTTAGCCGATTTGGCGGTTTAAGCTGATTTAATTTAGAAAAAGCATCCATTATTTCAAAAAAGTAATGGATGCTTTTTATTGTAATTTTGATTGGTGTTTATAATTCAATATTTTCAGGCCATAAAAAATATCCACCATATTGACTGGTTTTAAATTCTGCACCTACGTCTTTGCCTTGTTGAGTGAGTATGTGCTTTCCAGCATCATTGATATTTAATAAGCCTTTTTCGGTAAAATGAGCCAACAATTCATTGGTTTTCATTTTATGTTTTGCTGCAAGTTTAGATGATGTTAATTTACCAACATTATTGTCATTGGTTTCTTCAACAGATTCATTTGTTGGTTCGGCTTTCACTTCATCTAAACTAATTCTAACTTCATCACTAATACGAATAATACGTTGCGCTTCTTCATAAGCATCTTTAAAGACATCTTGATCTTCATATTTGCGAATCAAAATGCCCATTTCGTTATTATTAATTTGGCTAAATTCATAAAGATTTAGACTAGAAATAATACATTCAGATTCATTGAGATAGCATTTAGCATGTAAGTTTTTACAAAAACTGAGCCGAACAAAATCAAGTTTTTGCATCCATTTTATTTCATCAGGATGTAAATCACTTTTTCCATAAACGATTCGAATATCAATTTTGAGTCGATCTTTATCTTCAAGTAACTCTTTAATACGGTCATTTAAACGTAAATATGGGCTAATTAAAATTAACCTTTCTTTGGCATTTTTTATCAGTTCTTCTAAGAAAAAATTGGTCGCGCTCGTATTTAAAAACTTAGCCATTTAACCCTCCTCATTGTGTCTAAATTATTATGTCCTGAGTATAGCGAATTTATTTAGGTAATGATTTGATGATTAAAAATATTCTAAAATTGAGGCGAAAAAAATGGAGCATCTTGTGCTCCATTTTTTATTGATCCTTAACTAAAGAACCAATATACAAATAATGAAATAATAAATACGCACATGACGTTCAACACCATGCCCACACTCATCATTTCACTTTGTTTAATTTGACCTGTACCAAATACAATCGCATTTGGTGGCGTTGCCACAGGTAACATAAAGGCACACGATGCACCAATACCAATAATCACCACTAAAATTTCTTTTGGAATACCCATTTGGTCTGCAATTGCAGCAAATACAGGAACCAATAACGCAGCAGACGCTGTATTACTGGTAAATTCAGTTAAGAAAATAATGAAGATGGTCACCGCAAAAATCACTACCAATGGCGAAGTATCACCAAAGGTATTGGCAAGGGTTTGACCCAATACCAAAGATGCGCCTGAATCTTTTAAGATCGCACTGAGGGTTAAACCACCACCGAACAGTAATAACACGCCCCAATCGGTATTTTCAGCTACTTGCTTCCAAGATGCAGTACCTAGCATGACTACCAAACATGCAGCAGCTAATGCAGTCCATGTATCGGGTTGGCTAATACCAAAGGTTTCGCTAAGTTTCTTGCCGAAAATCCACGCCACTGCAGTACATACGAATAAAATCATCGTTGCAACACGGGTTTTGGTCCAAGGAATTATTTCAGTTTCAAAATGAATTTTTTGATTTAAATTTGGACGCAATACCAAATATAAGCTGACCAACATTGCTGGTAGCAAAATCAGCATCATTGGTAAACCAATTTTCATCCAGTCAGCAAAGTCATAGTCTAACGCTTTGGCTGCAATAGCGTTTGGTGGCGAACCTACCAACGTACCCAAACCACCTAAACTGGCAGAGTAGGCAATCCCCAATAAAATGAAAACGAAGGTTTTACGCTCTTTAGTGGCATCGAGGTGTGATAACAAACCCAGCGCCAACGGTAACATCATCGCCGCCGTGGCTGTGTTGGAAATCCACATCGACAACGCAGCAGTGACAATAAAAATAGATAAAACCGAAATCCCCAAGTGACCGCCCGACATGGAAATAATCCACATCGCAATTTTACGATCCAGTTTCTGAATGTGCAGTGCAGTCGCTAAAGCAAAACCACCAAAGAACAGGAAAATAACAGGATCGGCAAAAGTCGCCAATGCCTTGCTGGTGCTAATTGGCTCAAGCACTTTGCTGGCATTTTCTACAGGCATGCCCAAAATTACGGCAAGCACCGGCACCAAAAGCGCGGTAATGGTAATGTGTACAGCTTCGGTGAGCCATAAAATACCAATAAAAAGCAACAGACTTAGACCCTTATTTGCATTTTCATCATAGGGCAAGACATTGTATAAACCGAAAGAGAGCAGGGCTGCAATTGCAACAATCACCCAGGTCTTGATCAGTTCTTTTCGCTTAATATTGGCTGGCACTTCTATATGGTTATTTTCCATAGAAGTTCACTCCGTCAAAAGGAATTAAAAGAAAAGAGGGAAGATTGGTCGATGCAAACGACCGAAGCAGTCTGAATAGACTGTTTTTTAAGCTGGTCTTAATTATATGTGTAAATAATTATTTAAGCCAAAAAAAATCTAAATAATTTTCCATTTGTTATGTTTATTGGTCTGATTTATATCAATAAAGCAGGTGATGTTTGGATGATGAATAATCCTTGAGCAATCGCGTAAAGTGCCATAAAACCCAATAACGTAAATACAATCTGCTTAAATAATGTCTGGGAAATTTGTTTACGAATCAGACTGCCGATATACACCATCAGCATAGAGATGATACAAATCAGGGCTAAAACTTTTAATTGTATGTGGCTAAACTGTTGAATTACTGGATATAAAACTGCCAATTGAATGAGTTTGGAAATAATAAAGTTTAAGTTGCTAATCACCACAATATCGGTTTTGCTGTGTTGAGTGCTGAGTAAATACATCATTAGAAATGGTGCCATGGCATTGGTCGCACCACCAATCACACCTGCCAGCAAACCAAAAATCAGCATATTTTTGAGTGAGGCAGAAATTTGCAAAGGACGTTGTCGAAATTGATCGGCCACGTACAATAAAATCAGTACGCCCATTGCCAATTTTAAATAACCTTCGTTCAGAATGAGCAGCAAACTGACGCCCAAATAGCTGCCAATCAGCGCACTGAAGATTAAACCCCAATATTTTTTGCAGTAGCCATATAAACTGCTGAATATAGATTGTGTGGCATCGCCCCGCAGCATGTAGATATTGAGAAGCAAACAGGGAATCAGAACCAAAGCAACCGCAGTACTGAGTGGATATAACATCGCCACCGCAGCCGTACTGAGCATAGGAAAACCAAAACCGCTCATGCCATGCAAAATTGCAGCAATCGCACAAAACAGCAGAATAATGAAATCGGTTTTTTGCATGTGGGCTTCACAGTGCTTTTTATTTGAAATTTAACTCAATGTAGCGGAGTTTTGAGCTAAGTACAAATGGGTTGCGTGGTGGAGAGCAATGCATATTTATTGGAAACTATTTTAATGACCAATAAAAAAGCAAGACCGAAGTCTTGCTTTTTTGAACAGAGAAAAATACAGCTTAGAAATGGTATTTGACCAATGCGCTGACATCGTTTTGATTGATGCCTGATTTATTACCGTATTTGTTGTTCCAAACAGAGTGTTCGATACCGACATATAAACGTGTATTTGGCGAAATGTGTTTGCCTGCATTCCATTTATATTGTGTAGTCCAGTTGAGTTCGCTAGCGTGGTCATCTTCTGCAGTAGACCAATCAAGGAAACCATCTACTAAAAAGTCTTCAGCACCGACTTTAAATGGAAGACCGTAAGCAAACGTCATTTGATAATCATCTTGAGAGATATCTTTATCATTATCTGCTTTGTAGAAGTTCAATTGCGCATATTTGAAATATGGAAGCTCAAGATCAAAACCAATACCGTATAGGTAATTGTTAAAGCCTTCGCCACCTTCCCAAGTGGTTGCAATTAAAACATCTTTAATTGGACCAAAGGCAAGTTTTTGACCAGAAACAGCGCCTAAGCTTAAGCGTGGTGATACTTCAAAGTAAGTGTCATTGCCATCTACATCATTGTTTGAACGGTCAGCAAAGGCAAAAAAATCACCATATTTAAAACCAGCAGCGTATTCAAAAGTTACAGTGCTTTGTTCAATCTCTTGATCGCCAGTTAAAAAAGGTGATTTGTAATTTTCACCGTATAAACCTGTCACGCTAAAATCTTGCCAAATCGGTGCAGCTTGCGTAAAAGTTGCAGCAGTGGAGATTGCGCACAGCGCAGCAATATGTGTAAGTTTCATAAAAATAGACCCCAATAAAAGCGTTTCAAGGATACAGATTCTTTAGCAAAAATAAAGCAAAATTCGATTATTGACGGGTCATTTTGGGGTGTTTTCTATCAGCTTTTGGGTTGAATACTTTTTAAACGATTTAAAACCAATGGTCAAAATGTAAAGGTGAATATTGCAGGTGTGACTAAACCCTTTAAAAGCATCAAGTTTCTCATTGGCAATAGATTGAACAACGTAGTGCTATCCAAATTGATCGCTTATTGAACATCTAAGCTGAAATTGGTGATAAAAGGGTTATTCTTTTGCTGCTTTTCTATAAATATCGCTTGCATATTTTTCAGATAGGCCCGATATTCAAGGTATAGGGACACGGTTCTGCAGAATTAAAAGTGTTCATCATTCACGTAGGAGGAAGTGATTCCAAACTAAGTTGAAGATGTACTTTATGCTGTAAAAACAGCACATTATAAACACGCCAAAACGTATATATAAAATTATGTGTAAGATTTTGGCACAACAAGATTCAGAAATAACGAACGCAAGAGGATGAAATCATGAACATTGAAATCCGTACCGATAAAAACATTCAAAACAGTGATCGATTAATTAGTTACGTTCGTGAAGAACTGAATAATGAATTCCAACGCCACAGTGAGCGTATTACCCATTTTTCAGTGCATTTTAGTGATGAAAATGGTGAAAAAGGCGGTGATGACGACATTCGTTGTATGATTGAAGCACGTCCAGCAGGTTTAAAACCAGTAGTTGTGAATCATCGTGGTCATAATATTGATACAGCCATTCACGGTGCGATTGACCGTTTAAAACGCAGCCTAGAACATGCGTTTGAGAAAAATGAAAATCCTCGTGGTGCTCGCCCAGAATTTGTAGATACAGATGTTGGTGGCGACGACGAATAAGGATCAGACAGATTCCAAGAGCCTCGCAAATTTTGCGGGGCTTTTTTGTGTTTGCATGCAGCCAATGCACTAAATTCACGATTTGCTGACATTTATCTCATACAAATGTCGCTTTATTGGGCATAATAGTTCTAAATTAAACATTGAATAAGAGAGCTCTCTGCATGTTAACTGCGCAACAACAAGTCTTGGTGCAAGCAATAGAAGAATTAGACCTTGCCCAAGTGCAACGCCTATTGGCAGACGGTTTAGACCCTAACTTTATGGATGCCGAAAAAGGCCCTGTAATTTCAATCTGGTCAGATGGTTTATTTCAATGGTGGGAAAAAGTCTGCGAAGCATATGAAGCAGGTCAGCCACTCACAGAGCAGCAAAAACAGCAAGATTTGCAAGTGCATTTAGATATTTTAGAGGCCTTGATTCAAGCCAAAGTGAATTTGCATTTATGGGATGCCGAAGAAATTTACGGCCCATTGTGGGATGCGGCTTCTGCAGCATGTGTTCCTGCGGTACAGCGTTTATTAGATGAAAAAGTCGATCCGAACAGCAAAGATGAAGATGGTTTAACGATTTTATCTTCAATTAGTGATTTATTGTTTGATTGTGATTTTGATGAAATTCAGTGGTCGGATGCTTTGCTAGAAGAACAGCAGACTTTAGAATTGTTGCGTCGTTATGGCGCAAAAATGAGCAAAGAATTGGCCTAAGAGCAGAGATAAAAATATGTCAGCATTAAAAACAGTTGGGTTAATCGTGGCGGCAGGCATCAGCATGCAGGTGAGCGCGGCAGATTTTGAGTTTGATCGTCCTGGTGCAGGAATGAGTACGGGTATTACACCTGTAGGGAAACTGGCTTGGGAACAGGCTTTGCCAAGTGCAAGTTATCAAGAAAGTAACGATGCTTCGGGCGAAAAAGTTAAAACTACTCGCCTTAATGCTGACATGCTGTTACGTACAGGTTTGGCGCAAGATTTAGAGTTACAGCTGGGCTGGCAAGGGCCTGCATGGAGCAAAAGCAAAACTGCAGGTCAATCGGTTGAAGATGATGGTTTGGGTGATGTCAGCATTGGTTTAAAACAAGCCATTGACTTAAATGATGACAAACTTTCTATGGCCGTGTTGTTGCAAGCGCTAATTGCCACAGGCAATGATGGCTTTAGCGAAGAAGATGATATTTATAGCTTGGGTACGGCAGTCAGCTATCAATACAGTGAGCTGTTAAAAACAGGCATCAACATGCGTTACGATGTACAAAATAGCGATTGGGCGGTTACAGCAATTCCCAATATTCAGTATCGTTTAAGCGATCAATGGTCAGGTTTTTCAGAATTGGTCTATCGTAAAGCAGAAAGTCAGGACAATGAATATGGCTTAACTTCGGGGGTGATTTACGCACTGAATGAACGCACTCAGCTGGATGCCAGTGTCGGTGTAGATTTAGACGGTGCAGATAAAAGTTACCATGCAGGTTTAGGTATGGCGTTCTTGTTCTAAGCCATTTAAACCATTTAAAGCTTTAAAATACGTTGTATGTTGCAGCAGGCTAAACTCATCAAGCTTGCTGCAGATTCGTTTTCATCCTAATAAAGTTCATGCCGAGGCGAGCAGAACATGAAGCAGTCCTTATTTCAGACCTTTTGGCAAGCTGCTGTTGATCTAATGGCTGATATTTTTCGCTATATGAATAGGGGCTTATCTTGTCTGCTCGCAAGTCTACTTTTATTGTGTTCGCTAAGCCTACACGCAGAAGCACCTTTACTCCCACCCGAACAAGCCTTTCAGTTTAGCGTTGAATCGGTCAATCCCCAACAAGCCGAACTGCGCTGGAACATGCCTGAACAGTATTATTTGTATCAGCATCAATTTAAGGTTGAGCATGGACAGCAAATACTGGCTTTAGAGTTGCCTCCCGCAGAAGATGTTTATGATGAAAACTATGGACATACTCAGGTTTATTATCAACAAGTCAGTTTTAAAATTCCCACGCAGGCTGTACAGCGCTATCAAGTGAGCTGGCAAGGTTGTGCGCAAGATCGACTTTGTTATCCACCACAGCGCATTGAATTTCAGACAGACAGCACTGGTTTGGTGATTTTAGACAATCAAAGCGCAGCACAAAAAAATCTGTGGGGTGGACACAGTAACCCAACCCAGAATGTGTTTTCGACAACACCTGCCAACTCCACGCTAGCATCCTCAACAAGTGTTGCGACAGCGCAACCCATCACTGCACAAGATCAAATGTGGTCAGAAAAACTGGCACAGAGTTCATTTGCTTATGGCTTGCTACTGTTTTTTGGTTTAGGGGTTTTATTGGCCTTTACTCCATGTTCTTTGCCGATGTTGCCCATTTTGACCTCCTTGTTGGTGCGTGAACATAAAGGTGTCAAAGCGTGGACGATTACTCTGGTTTTTGTCTGTAGCATGGCAATGGTTTATGCCATATTGGGTTTAATTGCGTCATCCGCAGGTTTGAATTTTCAGCGTTGGTTACAACAACCTGCTACTTTAATTGCCTTTAGTTTACTGTTTGTGTTGTTTGCCTTAAATTTGTTTGGACTGTTTGAGATCAAGTTACCACGTGCTTGGGTCAATCGACTCGATCAGGTGCAATCTATGCAAAAAGGCGGCAATTTGGCAGGTGCTGCACTCATGGGCATGTTGTCGGCACTTTTGGTCGGCCCATGCATGACTGCGCCATTGGCAGGGGCGTTATTGTTTATTTCACAAACCCAAAGTCAGATGCAGGGGGCGTTGCTGCTATTTACGCTCGGGTTTGGCATGGGTTCGCCGTTATTGTTGGCCAGTGTGCTTGGGGCAAAAGCTTTGCCACGCGCAGGTTTGTGGATGCATCAAGTCAAAGTGCTGTTTGCCTTTATTATGTTGGCATTGGCATTGTATTTTATTCGTCCGTTATTGGGTGAAGCATGGATGCAATGGCTTAGTTTGGCACTTGGAGTGGGTTTTGTCGGCTATGTGCTGCATCGTTTGAGTGGCTATCATGGTACGCTGCGGGCGATTTATCTGAGTGCGTTATTGGTGGTGGTGCCGTATCTGATTTATAACCAATATCAACACAGCCAGCGTTTTTGGCAGCAGGAAAACGATGCGGTTTTAGAATGGCACCGTGCAACGACTGCAACGGAATTACAACAGTTACTTGCCCAAGCTCCGAAAAATCAGCGCATGATTATAGATGTCTATGCCGATTGGTGTGTGGCGTGCCGTCCGATTGAGCAACAGGTATTGACATCTTCCACTGTAAAACAGGCACTTGCAGAATTTTATTTAATTAAACTCGATTTAAGCCATTACGATGCCAGTCATCAAGCTTTGCTGAATAAATGGGAAATTTTAGGGCCACCTACCTTTTTATTTTTGGATGCACAACAACAAGAAATTCGCAGTCTGCGTTTAACGGGTGCGTTTAACGAAAGCACCTTGTTAAATCAACTGCAGCAACTTCAAACCACACAGGAGTCATCGCCATGATGCAGCTGTATATTGCCAATAAAAATTATTCGAGCTGGTCGATGCGCCCGTGGTTGGTACTGAAGGCGTTTGATTTGGCTTTTGAAGAAATACAACTGAACTTTCCATGCGAGCGTGGTGAGGGCGATTTTAAACAACGTGTCCTAGAAATTAACCCCAATGGTAAAGTGCCTGCCTTGTTAGATCAGGGCATGTTGATTTGGGATTCTCTCGCCATTTGTGAATACTTGGCAGAGCAATATCCTGAACAGGCACTTTGGCCGCGTGATGTACAGCAACGCGCTTGGGCGCGTAGCATCAGCGCAGAAATGCACAGTGGTTTTACCGATTTACGCAGTTTATGTGGCATGAATATTCGCGCCAATTTAGCAGAAGTGGGTACAAAATTATGGCAAGAACATTCGGGTTTAAGACAGGATGTGGCACGCATTGAACACATTTGGGTGGAACGTCCTGCTGTAGATGGTTTCTTGTGTGGTGAATTTAGCATTGCCGATGCGTTTTATGCTCCTGTGGTGACGCGTTTTATGACTTATGCCTTGCCTGTAAGTGCCAACAGCCAACACTATATGCAGCGGGTGATGCAGCATCCTGCTATGCGCGCTTGGGTACACGCCGCATCACAAGAAGCAATGTGGGTCAATTATTTAGAGCCTTATCAAAAACCAGCAAAATGACTTGGAAAAAGCAGGATTAGGAAAAATACTGCGGAAGTTTTTGTGCGGTAAAGTGGTCTTTTTTGTTCCAAAAATAAAACATAGTGTCTTAGTTTTCCCAATTATTCTATTTACGCTGCACGATTAAAATAGCGTTATTAAATGAATACAAGATTGGAACATCCCCATGAAAATTTTACACATCGACTCGAGTATTTTAGGTGAAAACTCAGTTTCACGTCAGTTAAGCCAAGCGATTGTGCAACAATTGACTGCAAAAAATAGCAATGCACAGGTCGATTATTTAGATTTGGCACAACAGCCGATTCCGCACTTAACTGCCGAAATTTTAATGGGGCAGGATGCAGAACAAGCGGCTTTGGGTGAAAAAATCATCCAACAATATATTGATGCCGATGTCGTGGTGGTGGGTGCAGCCATGTATAACTTTGGTTTGACTTCAACTTTAAAAGCATGGATTGATCGCATCAGCGTGGCAGGTAAAACCTTTAAATATACCGAGCAAGGGCCTGTAGGCTTGGCGGGTGAGAAAAAAGCCTATATCGCCAGTAGCCGTGGCGGTGTGTATGGTGATAACAGCCCTGCCGATTTTCAGGAAGATTTCTTGAAAACCATCTTCAACTTTACAGGGGTGAATGATGTAGAAATTATTCGCGCTGAAGGGGTGAGTATGTCGGAATTTAAAGACCAAGCTGTTGCCAATGCGATGCAAAAAATTCAGGCGATTTAACCCACTATTTCAATAAAAAAGCTCAGTGCCTTGAGGGTGCTGAGCTTTTTTTATATAGATGGATCGGCTAAAAGGGTTGGTTAGCAAAGCCTTGTTATGGTTGAACTTAGCTCTGATCTTGCCGATGTGCAAACTCTGCTAAATCTGCCAATGCACGTTTGGCTTCTTCAAACCACGGTGAAAACATTTGAAAATTGTGCCACATACCCGTGTAGAGTTTGTAATGCACTTCTACGCCTGCCTGTTCGGCTTTTTCTTTAAAACGTGTTGCATCATCCAGCAAAATTTCTTTAGAGCCAATTTGTACTAAAACTGGTGGTAATTCATGTAAATCATCAAACAATGGCGAAATTTGCGGGTCTGCCCGATCAAGTTCAGGCGGTACATAGTAATCAATGCCTGTTTCCAGCGTTTCAATTGACAGCAGGGCATCATGCTTGCTGTTATAACGCAAGGATTCACTGGTGAGGGTTAAATCTAAAAATGGTGACAGCAGCATTAAGCCACTCACTTGCGGCAATTGCTCATCACGTATTTTTAAAGCTAGCGCCAACGCTAAATTTGCACCGCAAGAATCTCCTGACAAAATAATATCTTTGGCGTGTATACCTTGCGCCAACAGACTTTGATAGACATCAAACACGGCTTCCAAAGCATGTGGAAAAGGATGCTCAGGTGCAAGCGGATAATCGACATGAATCACTTGCATTTGGGTGCGTGCCGCAACTTGACTCAAAAATGCTCGATGGGTATTTAACGAACCCAGAAAAAAAGCCCCGCCATGAATATGAAAAATGAGCTGTGTTGCAGCATTCTGTGGTTTTAATTCTTCGGCATGCAGACCTGCTAAACGCAGCGCGCGTACCTGCACCGACTTTTGCATGGGAAATAAACGGCACATTTGTTCTAGTGCAAAACGTACAGAATTGGGGGGTAAATTAAATTGGCTTGGTTTGCGAATGGTGGTTTTTAAAAACTGCTCTGTAATAATTTGTTTCCACATGGGGTTAATCTTCATGATTTTTCCATCTTGTTCTTTATTTGATCGGATATTTGTGTATTTACCAACATAATTTACAAGGGTACACTAAACGGTCACATTCAAAAATTGCAAATTTGTTGTGACTTTTTAATAATAAAGTTGTCTGATAGTAGACCAGGGAAACAAAACAATGAAAAAAATTGCACTTGCATTCGGGCTGTTAGGTTTAAGCGCTTTGGCCAATGCTGCAGATCCGCTTAACGGCACAGTTTGGAAAACAATTGACGACAAAACCAAACAACCCAAAGCCACGGTAAGATTTACTGAGCAAAAAAATGGAACTTTAACCGCAAGCATTCAGTCAATTTTAACGCTTGGTGAAGAAAATGCCTGTACAAAATGTGAAGGTCCGTATCACAACAAATCACTCAAAGGTTTGACCATTGTTCGCGGTCTGAAAAATACAGGCGGCACGAGCTACGATGGTGGTTCAATTCTTGACCCGCAAACAGGTAAAACCTACAAGCTAAAAGGTAAACTTGCCGATGGTGGTAAGAAACTGGAATTGCGTGGTTTCATTGGTGTAGCGGCATTGGGTCGTAACCAAACATGGATTCGTGCGAACTAAGCATGTATTCCACCTGTGCAGTTGAAATCATATTGCACAGGATATAAAAAAACCTGCTCCATGTGAGCAGGTTTTTTATTGGTATTTTTTTAAACTTAACCTAAAGCACGATAAGCCGCTTCATCAAAACCCGCAATAAAGCCTGATTCAGTTTTTAAGACAGGACGTTTAATTAAACTGGTGTGAGTGCAAAGTGCTTCAATTAAGTTGGCTTCACTGGCCAAAGCAGCTTGCTGTTCTGCTTCGCTGAGTTTGCGCCAAGTGGTGCCTTTTTTATTCAGTACTACATCTTGCCCAAGCGCATCTAACCAACTTTTGACAGTGTCGGCATCGATCCCTTGTTTTTTATAATCGTGAAACTCATAACTTAGCCCCAATTCATTGAGTAAATCGAAGGCTTTTTTCATTGAATTGCAGTTCTTAATCCCATAAATTTTTAACATATTTTTTTCACGTTAATATCATCAAACTGGCTATAGCCTAGCCCAAAACAGCGCTAAGTGCTAGAAACTTGCAGTGAACAATGATTGGCTGTTTAAATGGTATGTGTCATCAATACGTCATACCGATGTCACTAAATTGACACTTGATCGCTCTAAAATGGGACGCATAAACAGAAAAAAATGAAAAACTTGATAAGAACAGACTCTAGTGAAAATAAAAAATACAGTGAAGAACAACAGTAACAGCGCAAAACAGAAAATAAGATGATAAAAAGAGAAAACCCGCATTTAATCATCCTGATTATGCGGGTCTCATTTTAACGTCCATTGTTACATCCTTGAAACTAACCAAAACCAGTTAGTTTATTTTCCATCCTTCGGCTTCCAATCCTTTTGTGTCATCCTGACTGTCCCTTTGCCGTTATGCAATAATGCGCTGAATCGACTTGAAGATAAATACACAAAGTCGACAGATTATGTGCGAATTGAACCTCAGTTGAGTGAACAATTGTTCACTCATATAGGCTGTGAAATTTGTGTGAATATTAGATCTTATAATCAATAATCACAGGGGCATGGTCACTAAACCATTCGTCTTTATACACCCAAGCATTGACAGTGCGTGCTTTCCAGTCGGGTGAGCAAGCATGATAATCAATCCGCCAACCAACGTTCTTGGCACGGGCTTGCCCGCGATTTGACCACCAAGAATACAGCTCCGCTTCATGGCGCACTTCACGGAAGGTATCAACATAGCCCAAATCATTGTAAATATGATCTAACCATGCACGTTCATGCGGCAAACAACCTGAAGACTTTTGGTTGCCCGACCAGTTTTTAATATCAATGCGCTTATGCACGATGTTGTAATCGCCACAGACAATGATCGATTTATTGTCTTCACGCCACTGTTTTAGAATTTTTTGATACTCTTCTAAAAAGTGATCTTTCCGCATTTGGGCTTCTTCACCTGAAGAGCCAGAAGGCAAATACAGTGAACAGATGTAAATTGGGTGATCCAGTCCTACATCAAATTCAGCACTGATAAAGCGACCCTGAGAATCGGCCAATTCAAAGCCTAAACCATTTTGCACAGAAACAAACGGCAAACGGCTATAAATAGCTGTCCCTGCGTAGCCTGCGCGTTCTGCAGGGAAAAGATGCGTGTGCCAGCCTTCTGGCTTAAATTTATCGGTCCATTGGGCGTGTGTGATGCGGCTTTCCTGCATGCAAATCACGTCTGCTTCAGACTTTTCCAACCATTCGAGTAAGCCTTTGCTTACCGATGAACGCAACCCATTGACGTTAATTGAAACCACTCGAAGAATTTTTTGATCACTCGGATAGCTACTCTTTGGTATCATGCTCAGGTCTTACCTCAATGTATTAATTTGGAGCACCTCATGACATCGCCAGCTCAATTTAACCCGCAAGCTTTTATCGAACTCGCCTTATCACGTGGTGTGCTTAAATTTGGTGAGTTTACTTTAAAATCGGGTCGTGTGAGTCCTTATTTTTTTAACGCAGGTTTGTTGAATGATGGCGAAGCTTTATCGCTATTGGCTTCGGGCTATGCAGATCAACTCATGCAATGCAAAAATGTAGATGTTATTTTCGGGCCTGCCTATAAAGGTATTCCATTTGTGGCAGCTACAGCAGTGGCTTTATCACAAAATCATGGCGTAAGTGTGCCGTGGGGGTTTAACCGTAAAGAAGCCAAAGATCATGGCGAAGGCGGTGTGTTGGTGGGTGCTGCGGTTGAGGGCAAAAAAGTTTGGATTATTGATGATGTGATTACTGCGGGTACGGCTATTCGTGAAGTGGTGACTATTTTGAAAAATGCAGGCGCACAAATTGCGGGCGTATTGGTGGCTTTAGACCGTCAAGAAAAAGGTCAGGGCGATTTGTCTGCTATTCAGGAAGTGCAAAAAGAGTTGGAAATTCCTGTGCATGCTTTAATTACCATGAAAGATTTAATGAATTATTTGGATGCTAAAGGTGAAAAAGATGCCTTGGCGAAAATGGAAGCGTACCGTGTGAAGTATGGGATTTAAGTCTTATCAATTCTCTTTAATGATAATATTGAGCGTTGATTAATAATTTAGCGCGGAACGTAACAAGTTTATAAAAAGCCCAGATCTGTAGGTTTGGGCTTTTTTTGTATGCAGTGGACTGAATTATGTGGAATAATTTTCGTGATGTGTTAAAGGTGTATGATGTCGATTTTAGAATAGCTTATTCTTAAAAATATTATGAGCGATGTCTTTCAATGAAAAATAAAGAATATATTAATCAGTATTTAGATAATACTTGTGATCTTGTCATTCAACACCTTAAAAATATAATGGTATTTCAAGCTAATATTCAAAAGTCTTGGGGATATCACTCCAGATTTATAGAGAGATTAGTTCATCCAGAAGATGAATTAATTTTTAAGGGATACTCTAATCCTGTTTTTCAAAATTTACCTGTGGGCTCTATTCCTGCAAGAAAAGAACACATCGTACCTATGTCTTATCTTTTCAATGGTTTATGGGGTTTAATAAAAACCGATCAATTATCAAATCAAGAATTATCAACGATTCTCAAACGAAATTTAGGCATAGCTTATATTACTCATGACGAGCAAAAAAAATTAGATTCCAAGACATGTGGCTTAAAAAACAAAATGCCTGATGGATGGTGTTTAAAAACAGGGGATCCATTAGATCGTTTAAAAGCTGCTGATATTGAACTTGTAGATGAGTTTGGGGCGCCCATACTATCTTTAATTTGACGGTGTCAGCACAATTATCATCTAAGAAAATATACTTAAATTTTCGATTTAACATAATCGTGGTCGTTATACGAAAGCCCCGCTTCATGGGTCGTTTGATTATCTTTTTAACCTAAAATCTCTTATCCAAAACCCACTCCAATTCCTCCTCACACTTCTTACACTCCAGCATCACCCCCAACTTTTCCTTGCGCCCTTGCTCTGTGATTACCCACGGGCGGTTTTGCCACGGTGGATTATGCCGCACATGCTGCCCATGACCGCAGGCCAAATCTGCGACCCAATCATTTTCTTCATCTAAATGAAAACCAATAATCGCTTGTTGCATCGCATACTCCTAAGTGCATGATGATCGTGGATAAAGCGTTACGAAAATTGCAGCAAAACCAAAGCCAAACTCCGCTATACTTTTGCTTATTCAATTCTTCAAAAGAGCACCGAAATATGCGCGTACTTGTTGTGATGGATCCCATCGAAAGTGTCAATTTGAAAAAAGACTCAACCATGGCGATGTTATGGGCGGCAAGCCGTCGTGGGCATACCTTGGGCTATGCATTACAGCAAGACTTATATATTGATCAGGGCAAGGCATTTGGTCTGATTGCATCGCTCAAAGTCTTTGAAGATTATAACCATTATTACGAATTGGGCGAAAAACGCAAAGAATCCTTAGCTGATTATGATGTCATTCTCATGCGTAAAGACCCGCCTTTTGACATGAATTTCGTTTATACCACATATATTTTAGAGCAAGCTGAACGCGAAGGCGCATGGATCATCAACAAGCCGCAAAGCCTGCGTGACTGTAATGAAAAGCTGTTTGCGACTCAATTCCCAGAACTACAAGTTCCGACATTGGTCACGTCACAACAAAGCCTGATTCGTGAATTTATTCAGCAACATGGTGATGTGATCGTTAAACCGCTCGATGGCATGGGCGGCATGGGAATTTTCCGTTTGTACCAAGATGGGGTCAATATTGGCTCAACCATTGAAATTCTGACCAACAACGGCACTCAGCCAATCATGGCGCAGCGCTATATTCCAGAAATTGTAGATGGTGATAAACGCATCCTCATGGTTAATGGTGAGCCTGTGCCTTATTGTTTGGCACGAATTCCACAAAATGGCGAAGTGCGTGGCAACTTAGCTGCAGGTGGTTTAGGCGAAGCACGTCCATTGACTGAAAATGACAAAGCCATTGCCGCCAAAGTCGGGCCATTTTTACGTGAAAAAGGCTTGGTTTTTGTCGGATTAGATGTGATTGGCAACTATGTCACTGAAATCAACGTGACCAGTCCAACGTGTATTCGTGAAATTGATGCACAGTTTGGTACATCCATTGCCGATGATTTATTTACCGTACTTGAAGCAGGTCGTCCCAACTAAGTTTGGGCTTTATGCTCACTGTATCAATACAAAAGCCGTTTTCTATTTGAAAGCGGCCTTGTTTTTAGAGACGTGGATACAAAAAACAACTTAAACACTTTGCAAAATAGATCAATCAAAGCAGGTAAAATTGAATAAAACTTAACATTTTCCGTAGATTAATAATAAAACTAGTTTAAACTTGAAAATCTGTAGAAAAAAACAATCAAGCACTTGGTGAAAAAAAGTAAATAACCTTTAAAGCCCATGCGTTTGTGATTACAATTGATAGCTTATACAAGATTTTTATTTGCCTTATTTTGAGTTGAAGAATTAAACCGTGACTGACGCACAGCAACAACAGCCTAAACATGTCATGATGATGGCCGCAGGTACAGGTGGACATGTTTTTCCCGCTTTGGCCGTCGCAAAACAATTACAGCAACAAGGGATTCAAGTGTCATGGTTGGCGACCCCAACGGGCATGGAAAATCGTCTGCTTAAAAATCATAATATCCCAATTTACCAAATTAATATTCAAGGTGTACGTGGCAACGGTTTGATCCGTAAACTGGCTGCACCATTTAAAATTTTAGGCGCAACGCTCAGTGCTGTGCGTTACATGAAGCAATTAAAAGTTGATGCTGTTGCAGGTTTTGGTGGTTATGTGGCAGGGCCGGGTGGCTTGGCAGCACGTGCTTTGGGTATTCCTGTGCTGATTCACGAACAAAATGCAGTTGCGGGTTTTACCAACACTCAATTGTCACGTGTGGCAAAAACCGTGTGTCAGGCTTTCCCAAATACCTTTCCAAACAGTAACAAAATTGTCACCACAGGCAACCCTGTTCGTGAAGAAATCACTGCGACCTTAAGCCCTGCATGGCGCTATCAGGAACGTGAAAAAGCAGGCTTGCCAATTCGTATTTTAATTGTGGGTGGTTCACTAGGTGCACAAGCCTTAAATGAATGTGTACCTGAAACGTTAAAGCAACTAAATGTCGCTTTAGATGTTTATCATCAATGTGGGCAAAACCATGCCGAAGCGACGCAGGCACGTTATGCACACAAGCCTGACCATTTACAGGTTGAGGTACAGCCTTTTATTGAAGATATGGCCAAAGCCTATAGTGATGCCGATTTAATTATTTGTCGTGCGGGCGCACTCACGGTAACCGAGGTCGCGACTGCAGGTGTTGCAGCAGTATTTGTACCATTGCCTAGTGCGGTGGATGATCACCAAACTGCCAATGCCAAGTTTTTAGCCGATCTTGGTGCAGCAAAAATCTGTCCGCAAGCCAGCATGACACCTGAAAGTTTAACAACATTATTAACCCCGTTAATGAATCGTCAATTGTTGTCTGAAATGGCGGTCAAAGCCCGTCAGCAGGCGCAGCCTGATGCAACTCAACACGTGGTTCGTCTTATTCAAGCATTGTTCGAGTAAAATATGTCTCCATCTACACCCGCTGATCAAGCGAAAAAATTAATCAAAGTGCCTGAAATGCGCCGTATCAAACACATTCATTTTGTGGGTATTGGTGGCGCGGGGATGTGTGGTATTGCCGAAGTCTTGAAAAACCAAGGCTATAAAGTGTCGGGTTCAGACATCAAAGCTTCAAAAACCACAGCGCAATTAGAAGAAAACGGCATCAAGGTTTATATTGGGCATGCGGCAGAGAATATTAAAGGCGCCAATGTGTTGGTGGTGTCTACTGCAATTGACCCAGAAAACCCAGAAATTAAAACAGCAATTGACACCCGTATTCCTGTGGTGCGTCGTGCTGAAATGCTGGGCGAGTTGATGCGTTACCGTCATGGTATTGCAGTCGCGGGTACACATGGTAAAACCACCACTACCAGTTTAATCACCTGTATGTTGGCCGAAGAAAACATGGATCCAACTTACGTGATTGGTGGTTTGCTAAACCGTACTGGGGTCAATGCAGCATTGGGTGCTAGCCGTTATATCGTGGCAGAAGCCGATGAATCTGATGCATCGTTCTTATTCCTAGAGCCAATGGCGGCTGTGGTGACCAATATTGATGCCGACCACATGGACACCTATGGTGGTAGTTTCGATACCTTAAAAGATACCTTTATTCAATTTTTGCACAAACTGCCATTCTACGGTTTGGCTGTGGTGTGTGGTGATGATGCCAATATTCGTGAAATCATGCCGCGTATCGGGCGCCCTGTATTGACCTATGGTTTTAATGAAGACAACGATATTCGTGCCGTTGATGTTGATCAAGACGGTATGCGCACACACTTTACTGTACTGCGTAAAGACCGCGAACCGTTACGCGTGACGGTGAATCAACCGGGGCTGCATAACGTATTGAATGCCTTGGCTGCAATTGGAATTGCCACCGATGAAGGCGTTTCTGATGGTGCAATTTGCCGTGCTTTAGAAGGCTTTAGCGGTGTCGGTCGTCGTTTCCAAGTACAAGGTGAGTTTGCGGTAGCAGACGGCAATGTGAAATTGGTAGATGACTACGGACATCACCCGAAAGAAGTGGAAGCCACCATTAAAGCTGCGCGTCAAAGTCATCCTGATCGCCGTTTGGTGATGTTGTTCCAGCCACACCGTTTTAGTCGCACCCGTGACTGTTTTGATGACTTTGTGGAAGTGTTGTCACAAGTCGATCAATTGTTATTGCTCGATGTTTATCCTGCGGGTGAAAAACCAATTGTTGGCGCAGATAGCCGTACTTTGGCACGCAGTATTCGTTTGCGTGGTCAGGTTGAGCCAATTTTGGTCGATCCAAATGACGGCAACCTACCGAATATTGTGAAACAAGTGTTACAGGCCAATGACTTGTTATTGACCCAAGGTGCAGGTAATGTGGGGGCGATTTCAATCGAGCTTGCACAAAACCATTTATATTTAAAATAATCACAACCTGTGATGTTTGAATTTGATCGACCAGTTTAAAGTTTAAGGATATAAACGTGTCAAATGCTTCAAAGTTCGGCAAAGTTGCCGTGTTATTGGGTGGAAAATCTGCTGAGCGTGAGGTTTCTCTAGACAGCGGTCAAGCAGTACTCGAAGCACTGCTACGTTCTGGGGTCAATGCAGAAGCATTTGATCCACAAACACGTAGCGTGACCGAATTGGTCAATTATGATCGTGCCTTTATTGTGTTACACGGGCGCGGTGGTGAAGATGGTCAAATTCAAGGTGTTTTGGAATGGTTGAATATTCCATACACGGGTACGGGCGTGCAAGGTTCAGCCATTGGCATGGACAAAGTGAAGACCAAGCAAATTTGGCAAGGTTCTGACTTGCCAACTGCGCCATATCGTATTGTTAGCAAAGATTCCAATATTGAAGACGTGGTTGCCGAATTGGGTTTACCACTCATCATCAAGCCTGTACATGAAGGTTCAAGTATTGGCATGAGCAAAGTCGAAAAAGTAGAAGACTTTGCCGATGCTGTAGCGAAAGCAACTGCACATGACGCTATTGTTATGGCTGAAAAATGGATTACAGGACGTGAATTTACCATCGTGCTGTTAAATGGTCAGGCTTTACCGATTATTCGTTTAGAACCACCGAAAGATGTGGCGTTCTATGATTATGAAGCCAAATATCAACGTAATGATGTGCAATACGGTATTCCGTGTGGTTTAAGCACTGCCGAAGAGCAACAGTTACAAGCTTTGGCATTACGTGCCTTCCAAGCCGTGGGTGCAAGTGGCTGGGGTCGTATTGATGCCATGCAAGATGAGAACGGCAATTTCTGGCTATTGGAAGTGAATACCGTGCCGGGAATGACCAGCCACTCTTTAGTTCCAAAAGCGGCAAATGCAGTTGGCTATAGTTTTGATGAGCTGTGTGTGGCAATTTTGGCACAAACCCTTACAGGTGAAGCACACTAAATATGGCTCAACTTCCTGCATCCTTGCGCCGTAAACGGGCAGCGATTACCTCGATTCATGACAAACCGCCAACAGCCAAAGAAAAGCTGATTCATTTTGGCGGTTGGGTAATGCTGTGCGTTGCGGTGCTCGTGTTGGCAGTGGGTGCGTACGGGCTATACAAAGTCATGACCGATGCACAAATTGCCAAGCTAGATGTAGTGGGTACACGTTCAGATGCGGAACACCGCCAAGTGATGACGCATGTGAACCCTGTAATGACCAAGAACTATTTCACCTCTGACCTAGAGCAAATCCGCGATACCGCTTTGGAGTTGTCTTGGGTAGATCGAGTGGTGGTTTCACGTGCGTGGCCGAATGCTATTCGTGTGCGGGTTATGCCGCGTCATCCAATTGCACGTTGGGGGACAGGTCGTTTGCTCAGTGACAGCGGTGAAGTCTTTACCGAGGTCACGCCACAAAATAATCAACATTTACCGTTATTACACGGGCCAACGCATCAATCTAAAATGATGATGCGTCGTTATAATGAAATTAACCAATTATTCTTACCCGTCAACGATCGTTTAAAAGAACTATATTTAACAGAACGTATGACGTGGTTTATGCAGTTTGATTCAGGTCTACGTGTTATTGTAGATAAAGATCAAACCATGAGTAAGCTGCAGCGCTTGGGGCATCTTGCACAAAGTGATTTGAAACCTGTATGGTCTAAAATATCCGCCATCGATTTGCGTTATCGCAATGGTTTAGCCATTCAATGGAAAAACTCAATTCCGCCAAAAATTGCAAATGGTCACTTTGTTGTAACGATTGATGACACAAGCATTGCAGAGGGAATAAGAGCAAAGCCATAATATTGGGCTTTAAAAAAATAGAGGCATTAAGCCATAAATTAAACATACTGGTAATGGTAGTGAATAAATGAGTGAAGCTGTTCCCTCGGTTGTTGCGATTGACATTGGGACGCACAAAGTTTCAGTTTTGATTGCTAAGGTCCATGCGCCAGACAATATCCAAGTCATTGGTATGGCCACCGCACGTAATCGAGGCATGAGTAAGGGAAAAATTGTCAGTCTCGATAAAGTGATTACTGCAATTAAAAATGCCGTGCAAGAAGCGGAAGATATGGCGGAATGCCGTGTGCATTCGGCATGGATTTCTATTCCTAGTGCAGAGCTAAAAAGCTTTTATGCTTCAGGTCGCACACCTATTGAAAGTAGTGATCACACCATTACCACCAGTGAAGTGGTACGCGCCTTGGACTTGGCCAAAGCCAGTCACCTCACCTCAGACCATTATTTGGTGAGTGCAGTACCACTCGGTTTCGATTTAGATGATTCGGGTGAATGGGTACAAAACCCAATTCGTATGTCAGCACATAGCATGACGGGGCATTATCAATTGATGATGTTGCCTATTAGCACCATGCAGAATTTAGACCGTGCTTTAAAAGGTGCCAATATTGGTGTCGAAAAAATGGTGGTGTCAAATTTAGCCACTGCAGAAGCCAGTCTGCTTAAAGATGAAAAAGAATACGGTGTGTGTCTGGTAGATATTGGCGCAGGTACGACCAGTATTGCAGTTTATTTAGATGGACGTTTGGCCTTGGCACACACTTTGCAGCGTGGTGGTGAGCATGTCACCCGCGATATTGCAGCGGTGTTACAAACCACAACTGAAGAAGCTGAACGGATTAAGCTATTGTATGGCTGTGTAGATATGAAAGTGGTCAAACCTGATCACATGATTCAGATTCAGGGCATTGATGGGCCGCAAACCATTAGCCGTATTGAACTGGCGGAAATTATTATTGCGCGTTATGAAGAAATTTTTGCACAAATTCGTCAGGAACTCGAAAAGAGCGGTGCCATTCATGGTTTATATCATGGTGTGGTTTTGGCGGGTGATGCCTCACAAATTGAAGGCATGATCAGCTTGGTACGTCGTATGTTGGGTGTTTCGGCACACTTGGGGAATCATCCTTCACAAGTTTATGCCGATGAACCGCATCAGGCCGCCTTACGCCGTTCACAATATGCAACAGCTTCAGGCTTATTGCTTTATAGTCAAAACTATACTCAAGACACGATTGTAGAACATGAAGACCCTGAAACCTTATCGGTTTGGGGGCGTGTCGGACGGGCATGGTCTGGCTTGAACGAAAAGTTAAAATCTATTTTTTAGTTGAGTTTTTTGGGAATATTGTTAGGAAGTTGTACGGATCATCACTGGTACTTGACAAGCCAGAAGTTGAACAGCATTCTTAAAAATAATTTTTATGAAGATCAAGGCAGTATACGGGCTTAAGTGACTGCCAATAACGTATTAGGAAATCTAAAGGTCATGGCCTCATTTGAATTTATAGATGATCAAACCGATAGCAACGGTCAAGCCCGTTTCACTGTGTTTGGTGTGGGTGGTGCAGGTGGTAACGCTGTGCAGCACATGCTTGAGTCGGATATTCAGGGTGTAAAATTTGTTTGTGCCAATACGGACAAACAAGCATTGGATCGCATGAATTCGCAATTCAAAATCCAGCTAGGTGAGCAAAGCACACGTGGTTTAGGCGCGGGCGGTGATCCTCAAGTGGGTCAAACTGCAGCGGAAGAAAGCCGCGAGCTGATCTGTCAGCAACTTGAAGGCACAGACATGGTGTTCGTGACTGCAGGGATGGGCGGTGGTACAGGTACAGGTGCTGCGCCAGTTGTGGCTGAAATTGCCAAAGAAATGGGCATTTTGACTGTTGGTGTGGTGACTACGCCATTTAACTTTGAGGGTAAGCGTCGCTTACTTTCTGCGGAAAAAGGGATTGCGGCATTAGAACAGCATGTAGACTCTTTAATCATTATTCCAAACCAGCGTTTAATGAAAGTTTACCGCGACATTTCAATGAAAGATGCGTATAAAAAAGCCGATGACGTTTTGTTGAACGGTGTACGCAGTATTTTTGATTTGGTGGTACGTCCAGGTCACATCAACCTAGACTTTGCTGACTTGAAAACTGCGATGAGTACGCGCGGTTATGCGATGATGGGTGTTGGTTCAGGTCGTGGTGAAAACCGTGCGCGTCAAGCGGCTGAACAAGCGATTCGTAGCCCATTGCTCGATAGCGTAACCATTGCCAATGCCAAAGGCTTGTTGATTAACGTAACGGGTGGTGATGATGTGACCTTCGGTGAAATCGAAGAGATCATGGACGTGATTCATCAACTTTCAGATACCGAACAAACCCAAGTATTCTACGGTACGGTATTTGATCCTGAAGCGCGTGACGAAATTAGCGTGACTGTGATTGCTACAGGTTTGGCTCGTAATACAGGCGATACGCCAGAGCCAGCGAAACGCACTGTGACTCAAACTGCGGCTGCAGCTCCTGCCGCAGCAGTAGAAGAAGATGATGTGCCTGCCATTCAGCGCCAACAAGCAGATGCTGCGCCGATCAGCGCAACCAGTACTTCGGGTGCTGCACGCCCAACGCCAATGAGTATTCAAGACTATTTGAAAAATCAGCAGCGTAAATAAGCCAAGATCATCAATTTAATTGTATGATCGGGAAAAGGCAGTTTTAAACTGCCTTTTTTGTTTTTTATCAATGGCTAAATATGCTAACGTATAGCGGTTTTAAAATTTAGATGAATTGAGAACATGCTGAAACAACGTACCCTACAACGTGTCGTCAAGGCGAGCGGTATTGGTCTGCACAGTGGTCAAAAAGTTTTGATCAACTTTGTGCCGCATCATGCCGATGGGGGAATTGTGTTTCGTCGTATCGATTTAAACCCACCTGTGGATATTCCAGCCAATGCCATGCTGATTCAGGAAGCATTTATGTGCTCGAATTTGGTTCAGGATAATGCCAAAGTTGGCACTATTGAGCATGTTATGAGTGCAATTGCAGGGTTGGGCATTGATAACTTGATTATTGAAGTGTCTGCCTCTGAAGTGCCCATTATGGACGGCAGTGCAGGGCCTTTTATTTATTTGTTGATGCAGGGTGGTTTAAAAGAACAGGATGCTGCGAAAAAGTTCATCAAAATTTTAAAACCTGTAGAAGCTTTAATTGACGATAAACGTGCGGTGTTCAGTCCGCATGAAGGTTTTCAGCTCAATTTCACCATCGACTTTGATCATCCTGCCTTTAAAAAAGAATATCAGTCTGCCACCATCGATTTTTCTACAGAAACCTTTGTCTATGAAGTCAGTGGCGCACGTACTTTTGGCTTTATGAAAGATTTGGACTATTTAAAAGCCAATAATTTGGCTTTGGGTGCGAGTTTAGATAATGCCATTGGGGTAGATGATACAGGCGTGGTCAATGAAGAAGGTTTGCGCTTCTCGGACGAGTTTGTACGGCATAAAATTTTAGATGCTGTGGGGGATTTGTACTTGCTTGGACATCAAATTATTGCCAAGTTTGATGGTTATAAATCAGGACATGCCTTAAATAATCAGTTATTACGCAATGTTCAGAGCGATCCAAGCAGTTATGAAATTGTAACATTTGATGACATAAATTCTTGCCCGATCACTTTTGTGCATGTGACATAAGTCATTGTCTTTTCTTACTACGTTATAATGTAACAACAATAATATGTGAATTTCATCACAAATTTGAGCACGAGTTTTTGGTGTTTTCTGCAAACAATTATTTTTTATTGCTTGCCAAACGTAACAAAGCTTGGCTAAGCTTAGGGTCGCTCACAAAGTCAGCAGCACCTCGTAACATATCTTGAGTTTCTGGACTAAGTGTTCTTAAAGGCTTTTCGCTTTTTGGGGGCGTTTGAGATTCAACTCTTAAACGAACTTGAATTTTTTGTATGTCTTTCAGTTCATGCAGTTGTGACAGTTGAGTAATGTATTGCTTTTGCAAATAAGCAAGTTGACTGACCATCGCTTGATTCGTTCCAGTAATGGTTAAGACACCTTGTTGATAACAAACCACCTGCCATTGCTCTGGTTGCGGCAGTAAAGGTTGAATAAGTTTGCCAAGTTTCTGCCATGCAGCAACTTGGGTTGAGAGAAACGTTAGGTTTCCTGTTTTTATGTGTTTTCTTGTTTGTTGAAAGAGATTCACAGGTTCGGACATACATCATTCCTTCATGTTTATGCCCTAATCTTATGCGCTCCTTTCAGTAGATATCAAGGAAGAGATCACAAGGAACTTCAAGTAAGAACAGTTAAGAGGTTTTTTTATGCATTCGCGCCGTATTTTATTAGCGTTTTCACTGGCAGCTTCGGCAGCATCTGTCGCATTTGCTGATTTAGTTGAGTTAGATTCTCAAAATTCATCGACTGATCGTATTGAGCAATTAACCCGCACCTTGTCACAAGGTTCTTATACAGAAACACAAGACATTGATGTTCCTGCACAAACGCAGATGACCGTTAAGCTTCGTGAAAAGACTACAGAATTAAACAATGCGTCTTTAGCAAAAAAATACGGTACCAATACCAGCACCCGTTTTGCTTCTTCAAATCCTTATGCTTGGTTAGTGTCACATCCATTACCAAATGCACGTATTAGCTCGAACTATGGCGGTCGTGTCATGAGTGGTCGTGCTGAAAACCATTCAGGCTTAGACCTTGCTGCACCAAGCGGTACTCCAATTTATGCGACTGGCCCAGGTATTGTGACCAAGTCAGGCTGGGGCACAGGTTATGGTCAATATGTAGAAATTAACCACGGTAATGGTTATATCACGCGCTACGCACACGCTTCACGTTTAATTGCACGTGTGGGTGACCGTGTAGATGCAGGCGAACATATTGCCAACGTGGGTTGTACAGGTCGTTGTACAGGTCCTCACTTACATTATGAAGTAGTGAAAGATGGTCAACGTAAGAACCCTTCTACCTATTTAGCAATGTTGCCGTAATGTTTTGGCTAGAAATTCATGCTCTAGCCACACTCACTGTAAACTACACGTGAACTACAAATTAAAACATGAAATTAAAGCGGCAAAGGTCGCTTTTCTTTGTACTCACGTTTTAGCTTTTAGCAAAATCTAGTGAGACATTTCAGACATCAACTTATCACCTAAAAAAATAATAACACGCAGTATCTGCTTTATTGTATAAAAAACCGCCTAAATTGGCGGTTTTTTGTTATTTGCTGTAAGAGTATGTCAATCACTATTTATTTTCTAAATAGTATGCAGGATATGCATTTAAGATTAGCCATATCTACTAAAGTCTAAATTATGATACATATAAAGCATACGATTAGGCTTAGGAATAGTGAATTATGGCGTTTTACGGTGATACGGACTCACAAGAAACCCAAGAATGGCAAGACGCCTTTGATGCTGTGTTACAACATATGGGTACTGAACGGGCAGCATTTTTACTCGAAAAACTGTACCAACGTGCAATTGCAAAGCATGTACCCATTCAGCGATTAAATACTCCTTACCTCAATACCATTTCAGTGGAAGAACAACCTGCCATGCCGGGCGATCAGGATATGGAGCGTCGTATTCGCGCCCTGATTCGCTGGAATGCGTTGGCAATGGTATTGCGTGCCAATAAAACAGGTGATGATTTAGGTGGTCACCTTGCAAGTTTCGCATCTTCAGCCACATTATATGATGTTGGTTTTAACCATTTCTTCCGTGCCAATAGTGATCATTTTGGCGGTGATATGATCTACTACCAAGGTCACTGTGCACCCGGTATTTATGCCCGTTCATTTTTAGAAGGGCGTTTAACCGAAGATCAATTGAATAATTTCCGCCGTGAAGTGGGCGGTAACGGTTTACCTAGCTATCCACATCCTTATTTAATGCCTGACTATTGGCAGTTCCCAACGGTATCGATGGGTCTGGGTCCAATCATGTCAATTTATCAGGCACATATTCAAAAATATTTAATGAACCGCGGTTTAATTAAAGAAGAAGACCGTAAAGTCTGGGCATATCTAGGCGATGGTGAAATGGATGAGCCAGAAAGTTTGGGTGCAATTTCACTGGCAGGTCGTGAAAAGCTAGATAACCTGATTTGGGTGGTGAACTGTAACTTACAGCGTTTAGATGGCCCTGTACGCGGTAACGGTAAAATCATTCAAGAACTTGAGTCGTTATTCCGTGGCGCAGGTTGGCGCGTGATTAAAGTGGTCTGGGGGCGTCATTGGGATGCTTTATTGGACAAAGACGACACAGGTGCATTAAGAGCCATCATGGAAGAAGCGGTGGATGGTGATTATCAGCGCTTGCAAGTGAAAGGTGGTGCATACGCTCGTGAGAAATTCTTTGGTAAATATCCTGAAGCCAAAGAATTGGTCAAAGATTTAAGCGATGAAGATATTGATAACCTGAACCGTGGTGGTCACGATCCGTACAAAGTATTTGCGGCGTATGCTGAAGCATGTAAGGCCAAAGGTCAGCCAACGGTCATTTTAGCCAAAACTGTCAAAGGTTATGGTTTGTCTGATGAAATTGAAGCGGTGAACAAAACCCACCAAATCAAAAAAATGCAGTTGGATTCTTTAAAATATGTACGTGACCGCTTCAACTTGCCATTTAGCGATGAGCAACTTGAAGAAGTGCCGTTCTATCGTCCAAGTGAAAATTCGCCTGAATTGAAATATATGAAAGCGCGTCGCGAAGCGTTGGGTGGTTATTTGCCTGCGCGTCGTAAAGACAGCGAAGCTTTACAAATTCCTGAATTATCAGTTTTCGATTCAGTCTTGGCAGGTTCAGGTGGCAAAGAACAATCGACCACTATGGTGATGGTGCGTTTGATTTCTGCCCTGCTCAAAGAAAAAGCCATTAAAGACCGTGTGGTACCCATTGTACCCGATGAAGCACGTACTTTCGGTTTAGAAGGCATGTTCCGTCAACTGGGTATTTATGCCGCACATGGGCAAAAATACACCCCTGAAGACCAAGAACAATTGATGCATTATCGTGAAGCCAAAGACGGTCACATGCTGCAAGAAGGCATTAACGAAGCAGGTGCAATGAGTGCTTGGGCAGCTTTGGGTACCAGTTATTCGACCAATAACTTACCAATGATCCCAATGTATATGTATTACTCCATGTTTGGTTTCCAACGTATTGGGGATATTGCATGGGCGGCAGGTGATGCACAGGCGCAAGGTTTCTTGTTGGGTGCCACTGCAGGACGTACCACACTCAATGGTGAAGGCTTGCAACACCAAGATGGTCACTCGCATATTTTAGCCAATACTATTCCAAACTGTGTGTCCTATGACCCATGCTTTGGTTATGAGCTTGCCGTGATTGTGCATGATGGTTTGCAACGCATGTATGTCAATCAGGAGCGCGTGTTCTATTACCTCACCGTAATGAATGAAAACTACGAGCATCCTGAAATGCCACAAGGTGTGGAAGAAGGCATTAAGCGCGGCATGTATTTACTGCAGGAAGATGAAAAAGCCACGGTTCAATTGCTAGGTTCAGGTGTGATTTTGCGTGAAGTCATCAAAGCGGCGAAAATCTTGCGTGAAGAGTATCAAATCCACTCGAATGTCTACAGTGTGACCAGTTTTAATGAATTGGCGCGTGATGGTATGGCGTGTGAAGAATACAACCGTTTGCATCCATTGGCTGAAGAAAGCAAAGAGCCGTGGATCTCACAACAGTTACGTGGCAAAGATGGCATTGTCGTGTCTGCTACCGATCACATGCGCGCCTATAGCGAGCAAATTCGCGGTTACTTGCCAGACAATCGTCCATTTGTTGCCTTAGGTACCGATGGTTATGGTCGTTCCGATACCCGCGGTAACTTGCGTAGCTACTTTGGGGTCGATGCTGCACACATTGTGGTAGCCACCTTGAAAAAACTGGCTGATGAAGGCGAAGTCGATGCGCGTTTGGTCAAAGATGCAATCTCGACATTTGAGTTAGATACAGATCGTCCTGTCGCGTGGGCACCGCAAGCGGTTCCTGAAGTACAAGCGGTTGCTGACTACAAAGAGGAGCACTGATCATGCAAATTCAAACGCCTGATATTGGTGTCGATAAAGCCACTGTTGCAGATATTCTTGTCAAAGTTGGCGACACGATTGCAGTTGATGACAGCATTGTCCTATTGGAATCAGACAAAGCCTCTGTTGAAGTACCCAGCACCGTTGCAGGGGTGGTGAAAAGTATTTTGGTACAACAAGGCGATGAAGTGACTGAAGGTGCGGTGCTGATTGAGTTGGAAACTGAAGCTCAAACGGCAGCTGCTACAGAAGTTGCTGCACCGCAAGCCCAAGTAGATGCTGCACCGAAGCAAGATGCTGAACCAGTGATCGCTGCAGAACCAAGCTCAGCGACATCAAACACTGCGCAAGAAGTAGATGTACAAGTACCTGACATTGGCGTGGAAAAAGCCGTTGTTGGGGAAATTTTAGTACAAGTCGGCGATGCGATTGATGTTGATCAAAGCATTATTGTGGTGGAGTCGGACAAAGCCACAGTAGAAGTGCCGAGTACGGTGTCGGGTACAGTTACCGCTATCCAAATCAATACGGGTGATACCGTAAAAGAAGGTGTGGTGATTCTGAAAGTGAAAACCGCCGCTGCTGCAGTCACACAGGTGGAAACACCTCAAGTGGCATCAGCAGAAGCGGCTGCTGCAACAGCGAGCGCAGCAACTGCATCGGCACCACAAACAACAGCATCAGCACAGGTTGAAGTCGCAGTGCCTGATTTAGGGGTCGATAAAGCCACAGTGGCAGAAATTTTGGTACAAGTGGGCGATACGGTTGCTGCTGACCAAAGTTTGATTGTGGTGGAATCAGACAAGGCTACGGTAGAAGTGCCAAGTACTACTGCAGGCGTGATTCAAGCGATTCATGTAGAATTAGGACAAAGTGTTGCGCAGGGCAATGCATTAGTGACGATAGTAACTGCAAGCGCAGCTGCACCAACAGCAGTTGCAGCAGCTCAAGTTGCCTCTGCACCAAGTACATCGCCAGCAGTCAGTGCTGCATCTACAGCACAAAGCACGACAGTTGCAGCAAGCGCGCATACGAATGTAGACAAATTGAGTAAGGCGCAACATGAAGCCAATGCAAAAGTGTATGCAGGCCCTGCTGTGCGTAAACTGGCACGTGAGTTGGGTGTTGTTTTAGCAGATGTAAACGCCACTGGCCCACATGCGCGTGTACTCAAAGAAGACTTGAAGGCTTATGTCAAAGCGCGTCTTACTGCGCCGCAGACTGTTCCTGTCGCTGCTACAACACAGCAAGTTACAGGTTTGCCAAAGCTACCTGACTTTAGTGCATTTGGTGGTGTGGAAGAAAAAGATTTGACGCGCTTACAACAAGTGTCAATTCCGCAATTGTCCCTGAACAATTACATCCCACAAGTCACGCAATTTGATTTGGCCGATATTACCGAGCTAGAAGCGTGGCGCGGTGAATTGAAAGCCAACTTCAAAAAAGAAGGTGTCAGCCTGACCATTTTGGCGTTCATTGCCAAAGCAGTAGCGCATTTGCTGAAAGATGAGCCATATTTCGCTGCGCATCTGGCAGATGATCAAAAGTCTGTGCTGCTGCGTAAAGAAATCCACATGGGCATTGCGGTGGCAACCCCTGATGGTTTAACCGTGCCTGTGCTACGCAATCCAGATCAGAAATCGATTAAACAAATTGCGATCGAACTGGGCGAGTTGAGCCAAAAAGCGCGTGATAAAAAGTTGTCGCCTAAAGATTTACAAGGTGCAAACTTTACCATCACCAGTTTAGGTTCGATTGGCGGTACGGCATTTACGCCGTTGGTGAACTGGCCGCAGGTTGCGATTTTGGGTATTTCACCAGCGACCATGCAGCCTGTCTGGAATGGTGAAGGCTTTGATCCGCGCTTGATGTTGCCATTGTCATTGTCGTATGACCATCGGGTAATTAATGGCGCAGATGCAGCACGTTTTACCCATAAACTGACCCAGTTGTTGGCAGATATTCGTAGCTTGCTGCTCTAAACTCAGAAAAGCTTTATAAAACCCTGCTGCGGCAGGGTTTTTTGTCACTGCCGTTATTCGGCTAAATTTGCTTAACCGCAGTATTCCGTTTAGAATAGCTGTACTTCATTGGGGAGTAGCCGCTTTTTACTAATTTCTGTTTCAACTGAATGCAGTAAAAAGGTGATGGTCAACATATTTGTTCCACAGAACATGGTCATCATAGCAAAGAACCAAGTCTGCTTTTTCAAGCTTTCTTTTGTTGGCAAGACCTTTGATTTATCACTCTGCAGATTTTGGCTAGCAGGAGGGATAGGTCATTGGTATGTGTGCTAGCCAGAGAAAAACATCATGTATGAATTCCTCATCTCGACTGCCATTGTCGCCTTAGCCGAAATGGGTGATAAAACCCAACTATTGGCTTTATTACTCGCGGCACGTTTTCGTAAACCTGCTCCAATCTTGGTTGCTATTTTACTGGCAACACTCATTAACCACGGACTTTCTGCAGTTTTAGGGCAGTGGATTACCACGGTACTTAGCCCAGAAATTTTATTGTGGATTTTGTCTTTAGGTTTTATTGGCATGGCGATTTGGATGCTTATTCCAGACCAGCTAGATGATGAAACTGAAAGCATCAACAAGTGGCAAAAATACGGTGTATTTGGCGCGACCTTTGTATTGTTCTTTTTGGCAGAAATTGGCGATAAAACTCAAATTGCCACAGTGGCTTTAGCCGCACGTTATGACAGCGTGTTTTGGGTCATGCTTGGAACCACTTTGGGGATGATGCTGGCCAATGCACCTGCGGTATTTATTGGCAATAAATTAGCGACCCGATTGCCAATTGCTTTAATTCATAAAATTGGTGCACTGATTTTCCTAATTATTGGTGTGTCGACTTTGGCGCAACATTATTTATTCTAAATTATTCATTAAAATGCATAAATCCTGAGCAAACTGCTCGGGATTTATTTATGTGAATGGTACTGCAATTCACTGATATTTCAGATAATCTGAGCCATTTTATTTATTGTAACTTTCCATAAATAGCTATATGTTATTCAATGATAGAAAATCTATTTTTAAAATGAAAAAATTGGGGATTGGTTATGGCATTTGACCGTACAACATCGCAGGTCTTATTTGATAATGGGACACATAAATGTATTAGTTTTACCAGTTTGGTCAAAGGTGAAGGTGTTCAGGCCAACCAATTTCTGATCATTGATAATAACCGTGCCGCAGTGCTAGACCCAGGTGGCGACCTGACCTATGTACCACTGACCATGGAATTAAACAAATATACCCGTTTGACCAATCTTGACTATGTCATGGCATCGCACCAAGACCCAGACATCATCACTTCAATGCCGCGTTGGTTGGTCTATACCGAAGCAAAAATCGTAGCATCAAAATTGTGGGCGCGTTTCTTGCCGCACTTAAGCTCATCTTTTATGAGCGACCGTATGAAAGGCAACTGGTTAGATCGTTTGGTGGAACTGCCAGATGAAGGTCAGGCAATTCCTTTGGGCGAGTCTAAAATTATTGCTGTGCCTGCGCATTTCTTACACTCTGTTGGTAATTTCCAGTTTTATGATCCTATCGCCAAAATTTTATTTTCTGGTGATATGGGTGCGTCAATGGTGGAAGATGCTTCAATTCCATTGACTGATTTTGCTGCGCATATTCCTGCGATGAAAGGTTTCCATCAGCGCTATATGTGTTCCAATAAAGTGATTCGCCTATGGGTGAATATGGTACGCACCATGGACGTTGAAATGATTGTGCCGCAACACGGTACGCCATTTGTGGGCAAAGAACAGGTGAACCAATTCCTAGACTGGATTGAAACATTGGAATGTGGCGTCGATTTGATGGATGAACACGTTTTTAGCTGCCCTGAATAAGCGACAAAAAAGCTGAAAAAACTGTAAAAAAAACTTGAGTGCAAAAACAACTTTTTTTAAGATTTTCGCCCAAAAACGATTTTTTTGATGACGAGAACTTAACGAATGTTGTCTCAAGTACCTACAGCCGATGCCTGCTTAAGCTGCGGCGCGTGTTGCGCTTATTTCCGTGTTTCATTTTATTGGGCTGAAGGCATGAATATGCCTGAGCACTACACGGAACCAGTAACAGCAGTCTATTCATGCATGTGTGGTACCAATCAGAGTCAGCCGCGTTGTGTCGCTTTAGAAGGTGAAGTTGGACAGCAAGTGAGCTGCGGGATTTATGAATTACGCAGCAGCTCTTGTAAAGAAGTGCAAATTGCCGATGATCAATGCAATAAAGCACGTCGTGCGCATAACATGATTCCATTTGTGCAAGTCGATCCAGCCATTTCTGTGAATGATGATGACTTCGATCAAGTGGTTTAATGGTGCTTTAAGTTGTTGATCGCAATCCAGATTGGAAAAGCAAAGCTGCGGCTTTGCTTTTTTTGTGGCTCAATTTTGGGTAGATAGCCAAATCATGATTCAGATTGAAGCGGCTTTATCTGCCTGAAAAATGAAACCTCGCAAGTTTTAAACTTGCGTGGCTAAAAAGCAAACTAGGAGTGAAAACCTCAATTTTTAGATGAAAATTACCGATTTTTTCATGCTGCATCCCCCAGAAGGGCAGAATAAAAAATATTTCTTAGAGAACAAATGAAATTTGTGCCCAGATTTGTTTATAATGGCTCACGGAAATTACCAGTGAGACTGTTATGCTGACCATCGTTCAAGAAGCGTTAACCTTCGATGATGTCTTATTACTCCCTGCCTATTCTACTGTTCTCCCAAAAGATGTCTCCTTAAAGACACGTTTTACGCGCGGCATTGACCTGAATATTCCTTTGGTTTCAGCAGCAATGGATACGGTGACTGAATCTCGTATGGCAATTGCGATGGCGCAAAACGGTGGTATTGGTATTTTGCATAAAAACATGGACATCGTTGCGCAAGCAGCCGAAGTGCGCCGTGTGAAAAAATTTGAAGCGGGTATGGTGAAAGACCCGATTACCGTAACGCCAGAAACTACAGTACGTGAATTGATTGCGCTGACTCAAGCCAATAATATTAGCGGTGTACCTGTAGTAAAAGATGGCAAAGTTGTCGGTATTGTGACAGGACGTGATACACGTTTTGAAACCAACCTTGAACAACCTGTCAGCAATATCATGACAGGTCAAGATCGTTTAGTGACAGTACGCGAAGACGAATCTAAAGAAAACATTCAAGCTTTATTGCAACAGCATCGTATTGAAAAAGTCTTGGTGGTGAATGACCAGCAGGAATTAAAAGGCTTAATTACGGTCACTGATTTCCGTAAAGCAGAATTGTATCCAAACAGCTGTAAAGATGACTTAGGTCGTTTACGCGTGGGTGCTGCAGTGGGTACAGGCGCAGAAACACCAAGCCGTGTAGAAGCATTGGTTGAAGCAGGTGTCGATGCGATTGTGGTTGATACTGCACACGGTCACTCTGCAGGCGTAATTGAGCGTGTACGTTGGGTAAAAGCTAACTATCCACAAGTTCAAGTAATTGGCGGTAACATTGCAACTGGCGATGCTGCTTTGGCATTGTTAGATGCAGGCGCAGACGCAGTGAAAGTGGGGATTGGCCCAGGTTCAATCTGTACCACACGTATTGTGGCAGGTATTGGTATGCCGCAAATCTCTGCAATTGACGCTGTTGCCAATGCATTGAAAGAACAGATTCCATTAATTGCCGATGGTGGTATTCGCTTCTCTGGTGATATGGCCAAAGCGATTGGTGCAGGTGCAAGTACCATTATGGTGGGTTCATTGCTTGCTGGTACTGAAGAAGCACCGGGCGAAGTTGAATTCTTCCAAGGTCGTTACTACAAAGCATACCGTGGTATGGGTTCATTGGGTGCAATGGCGGGTGCAACAGGTTCTGCAGACCGTTATTTCCAAGACTCGAAAGCAGGTGCAGAAAAACTTGTACCAGAAGGTATTGAAGGTCGTGTACCGTACAAAGGCCCAATGGGCAACATCGTGCATCAGATGATGGGTGGTTTACGTTCATCTATGGGTTATACAGGTTCTTCAACCATTGAAGATCTACGCCAAAATGCTAAATTCGTGAAAATTACTGCAGCAGGTATGCAGGAATCTCACGTGCATGATGTGACGATTACTAAAGAAGCGCCGAACTATCGCGTTGGTTAATATGAACTATCGCGTTGGTTGATATTTAGTAGCATTTTCAAATAAAAGCCGTCATCAATGTGACGGCTTTTTCATTTTTGGTGTAAAGTAACTCGCAGTAAAAAAGTGATGATAAAGATCACCCCTAAGAAGTGAGAACAATATGAGTTATTTTGGTACAGACGGCATTCGAGGGAAGTTTGGAGAGTTACCAATTACACCTGATTTTGCATTAAAACTAGGTTTTGCAGCAGGTAAAGTTTTAAAAAAACACACCAAAAAAAATAAACCTATTGTGGTATTAGGTAAAGATACACGTCTTTCAGGCTATATTTTAGAAGCAGCATTACAAGCGGGTTTAAATGCCGCAGGTGTCTATGTGCATTTGCTCGGCCCATTGCCGACGCCCGCTATTGCGCACTTAACCCGCGCTTTGCATGCCAGTTTAGGCATTGTGATTTCAGCATCGCATAATCCGTATTTTGATAACGGGATTAAATTTTTCTCGGGCGAAGGGAAAAAGCTGCCAGATGCCTTGCAAGAAGAAATTAACCAAGAATTGCAGCAAGAATTAAAAATTGATGATACGGCCAACTTGGGTAAAAGCGTTCGTGTTAAAGATGCCAATGGGCGTTACATCGAGTTTTGTAAATCGACCTTTCCATATCATTTAGATTTAAATGACCTCACCATTGTGGTCGATTGCGCCAATGGTGCTGCCTACAATGTTGGCCCTGCGGTATTCCGTGAATTAGGTGGGAAAGTGATTGCCATTCACAATGAGCCAAATGGTTTAAACATCAACGAAAATTGCGGCTCAACCCATCCTGAAAGTTTGCAAAAAGCAGTGCTTGAGCATCAGGCGGACTTGGGTGTTGCATTTGATGGTGATGCAGACCGTGTGATTTTGGTGGATAGTCAAGGCAAGCAAATTGATGGTGACCACATTTTATATATTCTTGCCACACAAGGCTCGAAAAAACCTGCAGGTATTGTTGGGACGTTAATGAGCAATATGGCGCTGGAATTGGCGTTAGAAAAAGCCCAAGTACCATTACTCCGTGCCAATGTCGGTGACCGTTACGTGCTACAAGGTCTGGAAGAAAATGGCTGGGTTATTGGTGGTGAGCCATCGGGGCATATTTTGACTTTGGACAAGAGCACCACAGGTGATGCAATTATTGCTGCCTTGCAAGTGTTAACGGTGATGGTCGAACAAAATAAAGCCCTACATGAATTGGTGGCAGATTTTAAACTGTTGCCAAATGTGCTGGAAAACGTGCGCTTAGCAAATATGTTTGATCCGTATACCGTTCCTGCCTTGGTGGAAGAGTTTGACCGTGCTACGGAACAGCTGAAAGGTCGTGGACGCTTATTGATTCGTAAATCGGGCACTGAACCTGTGATTCGTGTCATGGTGGAAGGTGATGATTTGGCTGAAGTGAAGGCAATGGCGAAAGATTTAGCAGATGCTGTACGTCGTCATGCCGTCTAAAAGGGGGGTAAATCGTGAGTGATTTAATTAAAGATTTAAGTGAGCTGCGTTTAAGTTACCAAAAAGGTGAATTGCTAGAAGCACAGGTCAGTGCCAATCCGCATATTCAGTTTTTGAATTGGTTTAACCATGCCTTAGAAGCCAAGCTGCATGAACCGTATGCGATGTCATTGGCGACTGCCAATGCGCAAGGTCGTCCGCATGTGCGTACTGTGTTGCTGCGTGGAGCCACCGAAGCAGGCTATGACTTTTATACCAATTATGACAGTCAAAAAGGGTTGGATTTAGCGGCCAATCCTTATGCTGAATTGTTATTTTACTGGCCTGAACTGGAACGTCAGATTCGTGTCAGTGGCTATGTCGAAAAAATTGATGAGCAAGAATCGACTGCGTATTATCACAAACGCCCGCGTGATAATCAGATCGCTGCGCATATTAGCACTCCGCAAAGTGGTGTGATTGCCAGTCGTGAAGAACTACAGGCGCGTTTCCAAGACTTGCATGCCCAAGTGGGTGATCAATCTGAATTGCAAAAACCCGTATTTTGGGGTGGCTACCGCTTGCAGTCTGATTATTACGAATTTTGGCAAGGCCGTCCGAACCGTTTGCATGACCGCTTAGCTTATGAAAAAATTGAAGGTGACTGGAAACTACAACGCTTGATGCCTTAAATGACTGGAAATTATGTCAAAAATTCTAATAAAGCAAAGACCTTTACTTACACGCCCTGAAAACTTTCAGGGCGTCTCTACATTTGTTGCCCAAATTTTAGCGCGCCGTGGCGTTGCGTCTGAGCAGGAGCTGGAACTTAAACTGAAGCACTTGCTTGCTCCAAGCATGAAAGGTCTACCAGAAGCAATTCAGCTGATGGATCAGGCGATTGATCAGCAGAAAAAAATTGTAATTGTGGGCGATTACGATGCCGATGGCGCGACCAGTACCACACTTATGATTTTGGCATTGCGCGAAATGGGCGCACACGTGCAGTATTTAGTACCTGACCGTTTTAAATATGGTTATGGCTTAACCCCCGCCATTGCCGATTTGGCTTTTGAGCGTTATGCACCTGATTTATTAATTACGGTAGATAACGGAATTTCCAGTCATGAAGGTGTGGAGCGTGCGCAAGCTTTGGGGATGCAGGTCATCATTACCGATCACCACCTCACCACAAAAGCCACTCCAAATGCAGAGGCTGTGGTGAATCCGAATCAATTGGGTTGTGATTTCCCAAGTAAAGCCTTGGCAGGTGTGGGCGTGGCATTTTATGTGTTGGCCAACTTATCCAGTCAGCGTAAAAAACAGGGTAAATCTGCTGCAAATTTAACGCAATATTTAGATTTGGTGGCTTTGGGCACCTATGCCGATGTCGCTAGTCTGGATTATAACAACCGTATTTTGGTGGATGCAGGCTTGAAACGGATACAGCAGAATTTATGTCGTCCTGGGATTAGCGCATTGCTGGATTTGGCAGGACGTGAACCCGCACAGCTCAAAGCGCAGGATTTGGGTTTTGTCTTGGGGCCACGTATCAATGCTGCAGGGCGCATGGAAACCATGGACATTGGAATCGAGTGTTTACTGGCAGCGGATATGCAAAGTGCTTATGCTTTGGCGCGTCAGTTAAATGCTTTGAATCAGGAACGCCGTCAGGTTGAAGGGCAAATTAAACAGGATGCGCTGGCAGAGTTGGAAAAGCTGCAGTTAGATCAAAGCGATTTACCGCATGCCTTGATCATGTTTGAAGAACATTGGCACCAAGGTGTAATTGGAATTGTTGCAGGACGCTTAAAGGAACAGTTTCATCGCCCTGCGATTGTATTTGCTGCCGATGAAGATGGTGAGCATATTAAAGGCTCTGCCCGTTCAATTGAGGGGATTCACATACGTGACACCATTGAATTGGTTGCAGAGCAATATCCACATTTGGTGAGTCATTTTGGTGGACATGCGGCTGCGGCAGGTTTGACCATAAAAAAGGTGCACTTTGCAGAATTTAAACAGGTCTTTGAACAGATCATTGCGCAAATGGATGCGGATTTATTTCATGCTGTGCTATGGACAGATGGTGAATTGCCGCAAGAAGCTTTTGATTTACACACGGTAGATTTATTACAGCATTTGGCGCCGTGGGGACAAAAGTTTCCGCAGCCTGTGTTTGAGGGACGGTTTAAAGTGGTTGATTTTAGATGGTTGAAGGACGCTCATTTAAAATTGCGTTTGGCATTGGACAATGGACAAGTGGTTGATGCGATTGCGTTTGGTGCTAAAGATAAATTTGAATTTAACCCGATGCGGGATGATGTGCGTTTGGTTTATGAGTTAGAGCGCAATGTGTTTAATGGCAATGTGAGTTTGCAGTTGCAGATTGTGCATTTGGAGCAGTAATCCAAATAAAAAAATCCGCTCAAATTTGAGCGGATTTTTTTGCTTTTAATGTGAGGGATTAGAAGCGATATTTTGCCGCTAAGCCAAAGCTGTTGTAGTCAACACCTCTATCTTCACCAAAACCTACACGGCCTTCTAGGCTAACCTGTGGGGTAAAGAATTTACGTGCATTAATACCAAATTCATTAGTATCATGAAGATCATTGTCGTAATAATCCACACCTACACTTAGAGTTTTATCAATGAAGTAGTCTGCTGCCAGATTGTATTCATCGAGATCACCAAAAGCAGCACCTGCTTCAAGGTTGATGTCTTTACCATTCGAAAGTGTAGTTACATATTTGGCACGTAAAGTCGGGTCTACGCCATCGTCGTTGTCATCATCATAGCCTTTAAGACCTGCGGCAATTAGTAAGCCTGGTGCTGGTAAATAACCGACTTCTGCTTGATAATAAGTTGTATCCCAATCATATTTTTGACCAAGTGGGTTTACATATTCGCGCTCATTTTGGCTCACACCACCCGATAAATAAAAATCAGAATTAGGTACAAATACTTCTACATTAGCACCGTAAGTATTGCTGTCGATATTATCACGGTCTGCAAAAGTTGCATATGCACCAATATTGCTTGCACGATCAAGATAAGCCGCTTCAGCCAAAGGCGCATTACGGGTTTGTACAGGGTTAAAGTAATAAGTACCATCTACACCAAAAGCGTTGCCTGAGCTACCATTGTCTGGATCGACATAAGCTGCTGATGCACCAATTTCAGCTTGGTATGCGTTCGCAGTACCAGTGATAGCCAAAGCTGAAAGTAGGGCTGATGCGATTGCTAATTTTTTCATGGAAAGTACCCCTCCGAAATGTGGTTAACAGTTAAACTTTTTGTTACAACTTTCAGTCTAGGCGAAAAAAAATCAGCGTCAATCACAGGAAAGTTGCCGCTTTGTTACAAGCGTAAATTTGTGTAATATTTTGAGTTTAAGTGATTGAAATAAAAATGAAATAATTAAATGTTTTGTTTTATTAAAACTATGTGTATTTTGTGAATTTTACTAAAGTTGATCATTAAATCATCAAACTTGTTTCATCTTTGTTTTATTTTGGCGGGTTGAAGCAATTACCATACACCACTTTTTAAGCATGTTTTCAGCTGAATGTGTCAGGCAAAAAATCAGGGCGATAGATCGGCCATTAAGATAAATATCCGTGTTAATCGTGCATGCTATTTTAGGTTGGATATCATCAGGCTTTCACTTTAAAAGTTTAAAGCGATCTTTATTTTTAACCACATTTAGCATTCAACTTATAAAAGCTGAAAAGTTATGCTGGAATTTACAGCAGGATAGAAATGCCAGAACATGTCTGTGCTACAATTATCAGTTAATAAGCTTCATTGTTAATTGAGAGAATTTACGTGGAAATTAATCCTTATCTAAACCAATTAAAAGACTTGAACGAACGTAGTCAAACACTACGGGGGTATCTTTGACTACGATCTGAAAAAAGAGCGTTTAGAAGAGGTTCTCCGCGAGTTAGAAGATCCTGCAATCTGGAATGATCAAAGTCGTGCGCAAGCCATGGCCAAAGAAAAGGGCGAGCTTGAAAACGTGATTCATGTTCTAGAAGGTTTGGCGACCCAGTTAGAAGATGCCCAAGCCATGCTGGATTTAGCCGTTGAAGCCGATGATGAAGATTTATTGGTGGATGTGCAGTCTGAATTGACTTCTGCAGAAGAAGAACTGGCGAAATTAGAATTCCGCCGTATGTTCAGCAATCCAATGGATCCAAACCCATGCTATGTCGAAATTCAGGCAGGTTCGGGTGGTACAGAAGCACAAGACTGGGCATCGATGCTGTTGCGTATGTATATGCGTTGGATTGAACGTCACGGCTTTAAAGCAGAATTGATGGAAGAGTCGGATGGTGATGTAGCAGGGATTAAATCTGCGACTATTCGCGTTGAAGGTGAATATGCGTATGGTTGGTTGCGTACCGAATCGGGCGTGCATCGTTTAGTGCGTAAATCGCCATTTGACTCAGGTAACCGTCGTCATACGTCATTCTCTGCGGTGTTTGTTTCGCCAGAAGTTGATGACAACATTGAAATTGATATTAACCCTGCCGATGTTCGTACCGATACTTACCGTGCTTCAGGTGCGGGTGGTCAGCACATTAACAAAACTGACTCTGCGGTACGTTTAACCCACGCACCTACAGGTATTGTGGTGGCATGTCAGAACCAGCGTTCGCAACACGCCAACCGTGACCATGCGTGGAAACAGTTACGTGCTAAGTTGTATGAACTGGAAATGAGTAAACGTAATGAGGCGGCTCAAGCTTTAGAAGACTCGAAGTCTGATATTGGTTGGGGCAGCCAAATTCGCTCTTATGTATTGGATGATTCACGTATTAAAGACTTGCGTACAGGCGTGGAAACTTCAAATACAGGTGCGGTTTTAGATGGTGATTTAGACAAGTTTATTGAAGCCAGTTTAAAGCAGGGTCTATAAGTTACGGTCTGTAAGATCCTAATGAGCCTGCCCAATTCAGTGAAGTTGCTTAAAAAATTATATAAATCGTAAAAAAACGATATTAATATCGAAAAAATACGATATATTAAAAGCAGCTGCTGAATTGGGCTTATATTTACGAATATGTGTCTGAATGATGGATGTCGATTTAATCTTTAAAGCCTTAGCCAATCCTACCCGTCGGCAAATTTTAGAATGGTTAAAAGCACCAGAACAATTTTTGTCGGTAGATGAGTGTGGCGACTTTAAGCGTGGCGTATGTGCAGGACACATTGAGCGTTTGGGCAACGTGTCGCAATCGACCATGTCAAATCATTTATCGGTACTGCAACAGGCAGGTCTTATTCGTGCAGAAAAATATGGACAATGGTCGTATTTTTCTCGTAATGAAGCACTCATTCAGCAATATGTCGAATATTTAAAACACTCACTTTAACTGTGAGATTAGAGGCAAAAATGGCTGAATTAGACTCTCCTTTAGTTTTGGGTGATCTGCATCTAAAAAACCGTGTGGTGATGGCACCTTTAACCCGTAGCCGCGCCAGCGATGACCGTGTTCCAACGCCAATGATGGCAGAATATTATGCACAGCGTGCCAGTGCAGGTTTGATTCTTTCAGAAGCAACGGTAATTTCTGAAGAAGCCAATGGTTATTTAAATACCCCAGGATTGTTTACCGATGCTCAAGTGCAGGGTTGGAAACTCGTTACCGATGCCGTGCATGCCAAAGGTGGTTTGATTGTGGCGCAACTGTGGCATGTAGGTCGTGTTTCACATCCAAATTTACTCAATGGCGCAACACCAGTATCGGCAAGTGCGGTACAACAAGCGGGTTATGTCAGTTTGTTGCGTCCTAAACGTGAATATGTGTTGCCACGTGCCTTAGAAATTGCAGAAATCCACACCATTACCGAGCAATATAAACAAGCCGCCATCCGTGCCAAAGAAGCAGGATTTGATGGGGTAGAGTTGCATGCAGCCAATGGTTATTTGATTGATCAATTCCTGCAAAGCAAAACCAACCAACGTGACGATGAATACGGTGGTTCGGTTGAAAATCGTGCGCGTTTCTTGTTAGAAGTGATGGACGCCTTAATTGAAGTCTGGGGCGCAGGTCGAGTCGGTGTGCATTTAGCACCACGTGGCGATGAGCACGACATGGGAGATGATGATCCACGTGAAACCTTTGGCTATGTCATGCAGCAATTGGGGCAGCGTAAAATCGCCTTTTTCTTTACCCGCGAATATTTAGCCGAAGACAGCATTTCCCAAGAAATGAAAGTACGTTCAGGCGGTGTGCCATATATCGCGAACATGCGTTTAAGTCGTGCTGATGCCGTGGAATTATTGGCTTCGGGCAAGGCCGATGCGGTGTCATTTGGTAAGGCGTATATTGCCAATCCAGACTTGTATGAGCGTTTATTGGCAGATGTACCTTTAAACGAACTCAAGCTGGAAAACATGATTGGTACAGCCGTTGCAGAAGGCTATATCGATTATCCAACTTTGGCGGAAACACAACACGCTGTAGAATAAAAGCCAGTATAGCGCCACATGCAATTAACATGCGCGTGTGGCTCTGTTATATTTTGCCGATAATCTTTCTTTGGGGCGCATCTTTTGGCTACTCCATTTTGGTATAACGCAGCCTTGGCGCTGTTAAAACCGATTTATCAGTCACGTATTCGTAAACGTGCCGAATATCCTGAGCAATTACAACAAGAACTGCTTGAGCGTTTTGGCCCATTTCAGCCTGCTAAAAATTTACATGCCATTTGGTTTCATGTGGTGTCGGTGGGGGAAACTAATGCCGCACAACCTTTAATTGAACATTATTTAAAAGTGGGACATCCCGTTTTAGTCACCAATACCACCAAAACGGGGCAGGCACGCGCCAAATCATTATTTTTAAAAGCACCGTATTTAGATTTATTTCAAGCCGTGTATTTACCTGCCGATCAGGTGCATTTAATTCGTGAGTTTTATCAGAAATATCAGCCTAAATTATTGGCACTGGTCGAAACAGAATTGTGGCCTAATTTGATTGATCAGGCGCAGCATTTTCAAGTCCCGTGTTTGTTGATTAATGCGCGGCTTTCGGAAAAATCGGCCAAAGGTTATGCCAAAGTTAAAGGATTAACTCGCGGCATGTTGCAAAATTTGCAGCAACTTTTGGCGCAAGACTCTGCCACACAGCAGCGTTTTATCGCATTGGGGATGCCTGCCGAGCGTACAAACGTGGTGGGTAATATTAAATTTGATATTACTGCGCCAGAAGATTTTGTAGAGCAAGCCGCGCAGTTGCAACAGACATGGCAATTGGCACATCGCAAAATTATCACCCTTGCCAGTACCCATGCGCCTGAAGAACAGCAATTATTGACTGCTTTGAAACCTTATTTCGCACAGCATCCTGAACTGTTATGTATTGTTGTGCCGCGCCATCCAGAGCGTTTTGATGAAGTGGCTGTGCAGGTGAAAAAACTGCAACTCAATATGCAGCGCCGTAGTTTGGCTGAAGCGATTCAACCCGAAACACAAGTGTATTTAGCCGATAGCATGGGTGAAATGTGGTTGTGGTACGCCTTAAGTCAGGCCTGTTATGTTGGTGGTTCGCTGAATGAACCTGGCGGTGGGCATAATATTTTAGAGCCTTTGGCCTTAAATGTCGCCACGGTATTGGGCAAAAATTATTTTAACTTTCAAAGTATTGTGGATGAGTTTGTTGCAGCAGAAGCCGTGTATGTGGTCGAAGATGCTGAACAAGCTGTAAATACGTTAACGCAATTGTTGTTTGAACCTGCGTTGCGTGCTCAGCTGAATCAAAATGCTCAAGTGATTATGTATAAAAATCGTGGCTCTTTGACTGAGCATATTCACGTGATTAATCAGTATCTTTAAATATGAATATCGTTTTGCTTGACCCTCGGCAGACCACAAATGAAGTGTGGTCTATTAGCGCCCAGCGCCAAGTGCAGCATTTACACACGCATGTCGGTGTACAAGTCGGTGACACCTTGAAAGTCGGGATTCGCGGTGGCAAGCGTTATTTGACCGAAGTGGTGGACGTTAGTGAGCAGCGGATTCAAGTCAAAGCCCTGTATGAAGAAGCTGTACCGAAAAAACTGCCTGTGACCCTGATTGTGGCTTTACCACGCCCTAAAGTATTACGTCGTTTAATTATGGATAGCGTGACGCTAGGTGTGGAAAAAATTATTTTACTGCACAGCTATCGAGTCGATAAAAGCTATTGGCAAACGCCTTTTTTACAGCAGTTGGATCAATATGTGACGTTGGGTTTGGAGCAAGCAGGCGATACCATTGCACCTGAGATCCAACTTTATAAACGCTTTAAACCCTTTGTGGAAGATGTTTTGCCCGGTTTGATTTCTGCCGATTGTTCTGCTTATGTGGCGCATCCTTATACCGATCAAGCTATGCCACATGCCATCCAACATCCATGCAGTATTGTGATTGGCCCAGAAGGTGGATTTATTCCCTACGAAATTGATTTGCTCGAAAAAAACGGCTGCCAAGCGCGGCACTTGGGCAACCGTATTATTCGTACTGAAACTGTGATTGCTTATGTTTTAGGGCGTTTGTTTAGTGCGGGCTGAATCATCTTCATTGACTGCTGCATCACCACGATAAACTTTCACTTCCTGCACAGGATAAGGAATCGAAATGTGATGTTCGGCAAACGCGGCAATCACCCGTTCCTGCACTTCACTGATGGATGCTGAAGTGGTGGTTTCCGTCGTATTTACCCACCAACGCACATTTAAATTAATCGAAAAATCGGCCAAGGCAGTGACATTGACGCTAAATGCAGGTTGGCTCAAGATTTTTATGTCACGGTCTAAAATGGCCAAAATAATATCTTTGGCTTTTTGTACGTCATCTTCATAACCAATACCGACCACAAACTCGCAACGACGACGGGTATAAGCCGTATTGACCGTTACGGCACTGGTATACACCGTAGCATTTGGAATCACGATTCGACGCCCATCGGGAGAGCGCAGGAAGGTGGCACGAATCTGAATATCTTCTACCGTACCTTCCATATTATTTACGATAATGTCATCACCAATTTTAAATGGTTCTCCAATCAAAATGAGCACACCCGATAATAAATTCTGGAAAATATCTTTAAAAGCAAAACCAATTGCCACGGAGCCTAGACCTAAAGCACTCATCAGTTGGCTTGGGGTAAAACCTGGAATTGCAATCACCATCGCAATTAGAAAACCAAAGAAAATAATTGCAGAGCTACCGACCCGATTCAGCACCAAAACCAAATTTTGTCGGGTATAGGAACGATTGTTCAGGGTCTTGCGAATAAACCATTTAAACAGTCGGGCAAGCAGCCAAAACAGAATCAGCACCACGGCTGCAATCATCAAATACGGCACACGTTCCCAAAATCCTTCCATAATTTTGTCGATGGTGGAGTAGGCGTCATTGTACTTGGCCGTATGATTGATCACGGTTTGCGTGGTTTTTTCAGTGGCTTCCTGCAACAGCTGACTGGTGTTTTCAGAAACTTCACTGAGTGAGGGTTTGGATTCTGCCACGATAATTCCGAATTCAAAATGAAGCGACTATTTTGCCTGAAAAACTCAATTTGGTTAATGAGCAATGCTTACTTGCCAGTATTTTAGACAACTTGGATAGAAGTGATGAGCGTACTATTTTGTAGCATTTAAACTGCGAGTTGTATGTGGTTTTATCTGTAAGACAGGGTCGCAGGTATGAATGATTGGCTGCGTAAAAAAATGTTAATACTCACGGTTATTAGACGATATTTTCTTTAAAAATAATGCAATGCGCAGTACAGTGGAATGTAAACCTGAAAGTATGAATGCAAGAATATGGCATTCGATCAACGCTTTGGCATGCTATTGTTTGTATAAAATTTATGCGACTAAAGCCGAATGGTGAGCCATAAAAAAGAAAGTTCATACTGTGAATATGCAGAAATAATAATCAATAACGTGGCATACATCTCGTGATGAGATGCAAGAACATCAAGGAAGTAGCAGATGAAAGACGTATATCCTGTTCCAGATGAATTTAAAAAGACTGCCCGCACCACTGAGGCAGAATATTTTCAACGCTATCAACAATCTATAGATGACCCTGATACTTATTGGGCAGAGCAGGCCCAACGCTTAGATTGGATTAAACCTTTTACCCAAGTCAAAAATACCAACTTTGACCCCGAGCATTTTAAAATTGAATGGTTTGCCGATGGGCAACTGAATGTCAGTGCCAATTGCTTAGACCGTCATTTAAAAGAACATCCGCATAAACCTGCAATTATTTGGGAAGGAGATCATCCATCTCGGCATAAAGTGGTTTCTTTTGCTTCTTTGCATGATGAAACCTGTCGTTTTGCCAACGTGCTGAAAAAGAACGGGGTGCAAAAAGGTGATCGGGTGGTGCTGTACATGCCAATGGTTTCCGAAGCTGCGATTGCCATGCTAGCCTGCGCGCGGATTGGTGCAGTGCATTGTGTGGTTTTTGGTGGTTTTTCTCCCGATGCTTTGGCTAGCCGAATTGAAGACTGTCAGGCCAAGTTAATTGTCACTGCAGACTCGGCCATGCGTGGTGGCAAGCCAATTTATTTAAAAGCCAATGTTGATGCTGCTCTAAAAGTAGCAGGTACCGACTGTGTGCAAAATGTGATTGTGGTGCACCGTACAGGAAATCCGATTGAGATGTTACCTGAACGCGACGTGTGGTATCACATGGAAATTATGTCGGTCAATGACATCTGCCCACCCGAGCCGATGAATGCCGAAGACCCATTATTCATTTTATATACTTCGGGTTCGACAGGAAAACCCAAAGGCGTTTTGCATACCACAGGCGGTTATTTGACCTATGTGAACAGCACGTTTCGAGAAGTCTTTGATCTGAAACAAGATGATGTGTTTTGGTGTACCGCAGATGTAGGCTGGATTACAGGGCATTCTTATGTCTTATACGGGCCATTGTCGAATGGTACATCAACCGTGATGTTTGAAGGGGTGCCGAACTATCCAAGTTGGGCGCGCACAGGGCATATTGTCGATAAACACAACATCACCATTCTATATACCGCGCCGACTGCCATTCGCGCCATGATGCGAGAGGGAGATCGTTTTGTACGTGAGAGTGACCGTAGCAGTTTGCGTTTACTCGGTTCAGTCGGTGAGCCGATTAATCCTGAAGCATGGAACTGGTATTACAACGTGGTAGGTGAAGGACGTTGCCCAATTGTAGATACATGGTGGCAAACCGAAACAGGGGGCATATTAATTTCAGCATTGCCAGGTGCAACGCCACTGAAACCCGGTTCGGCGACGCGCCCTTTATTTGGGGTACAACCCGCAATTGTCGATGCCGAAGGTAATGAACTGGAAGGCGCGACCGAAGGCAATTTAATTATGAAAGATTCATGGCCAGGGCAAATGCGCGGTATTTGGGGCGACCCTGCACGTTTTATTGAAGCGTATTTTTCGACCTATCCGGGTGCGTATTTTACAGGAGATGGTGCACGCCGTGATGAAGATGGCTATTACTGGATTACAGGGCGTGTGGATGATGTCTTGAATATTTCGGGGCACCGTTTAGGTACCGCAGAAATTGAAAGTGCCTTGGTGGCACATGAAGCTGTGGCTGAAGCGGCAGTGGTGGGTATGCCCCATGAGATTAAAGGACAGGGGATTTGCACCTTTGTAACCTTGCAAGTTGGTACACCTGAGTCAGAGGAGTTGCGTGAAGAATTAGTCAATTGGGTTCGCAAAATTTTGGGACCTGTGGCAACGCCTGATGCGCTGCATTGGGCACCTGCTTTACCCAAAACCCGTTCAGGTAAAATTATGCGCCGTATTTTGCGGAAAATTGCAGCGAATGAATTGGATAGTTTAGGAGATACATCTACTTTGGCTGAGCCGCAAGTGGTGGAGCATTTGATTGCAACGGTGTATGGGGAGAGGTAGGTTAAGGTTGCTGTCACTGTACACAAAGAAGTTAGATAAGGTTTGTTTTTTATTTTTTTCGATGAAGTAAGGTGATTGTTTATATTATCTTACTTTATGCGACAACTCGTGTCGTCTTGCTTGGTAATTTGCTTGGGTGATTAAAAAATAACTGTAGAATAAATAACCATCATACAGATGATGTGGAATGGCATGAATATTCTAGGGTTACAGGCCAAGTATCGGCGTTTATATCATGAAAACTCAATTTGGAAATTATTAAGAGCAGATAACGCACCACATATTTTAGCGTTCATTGTTGACTTATTTGCAGAACAAAATGAAGTCCCTTATGGCCGTGCAAGAAATGTCTTGGATGAGTTGATTAAATCTAGTCGTGAGCAGGGTATTTGGCAGACAGAAAATAATGCAGCGCATTATTTAAATCATTGGATTCATTCAGGCTGGCTCAGAGAAATAGATGGCAAGCTGAGTAAAACGGATATTAGCGAAACCGTATTACGTTTTTGTCAGGGCTTGGATGAGCGAGCAACCCATACCACAGCATCACATTTAAGAATTGTGCAGGATGCGGTTCGTGATTTTGTGGTCGCATTGAGTGAAAATATTGAAGAACGAGTGGAGTTGCTCGAACAAAAAAAATTAGTGATTCAAAATGAAATAGATGCTTTGTTGGCGGGTGTTGTTACACAATTAGAAGAATCAGAACAAAAAGAAAGAATACGAGAAATTTATCAACTTGCTTCCATTCTTACAGGCGATTTTAGACGGGTCGAAGATGAGATTCGTCTACGAGATAAAGAGTTGCGTCTAGATATGATTAGTGGTGCTTATTCACGTGGAGAAGTATTGCTGAGCTTAATGGAAAAAGAGCAGTTGCTTGCCCAAAGTGATGCAGGCAGTGCTTTTGATGGGTTTTGTCAATTACTTCAGGATCAAGATCGTTCTACTGAGTTTAGAGAGCAGTTACGCAGTATTTTGAATCATCCTATTGCACAACAATTAAGCGAATCTCAACGTAAATATTTAGGTCAGTTAATGCGTGAGTTAGGACGCGAAAGTAGCCGAGTTTTCCAAGTCCGACGTCGTACAGAAGAAGGTTTGAGAGCTTATATTGAAAGTGGTGCAGCATTGGAAAACCGTTTGATTGATCAGTTGTTGTCGGAATTAGAAAAAAATGCAGTGGCATTGTTGGAATCGGAGTGTGATTTAAAAACAGAAGTACAAGTGGATTTAGCCGTGGGTTCCATCCAGCTGAATTCGCCTGAAAGTCTTGCTTTAAAAAGTCCCACAGAACATATGGATACACGTGAGGTCGAAGAGCAACAAAACAAGACTGAACCTAGTGATCAGATGCTGAAGTACTTAGACAATGTACGGGTTCGTGCTGTTGCTGAAAAAGTATATCAAACGCTCGCACAGAAAGGGGTGATGAGTATTGCCCACTTAACACATGAACATCCTTTACAAGCGGGGCTTGAAGAACTTGTTGCTTATTTGCGTATAGCAAAAGCCATTAAAGCACCACAAATGCAGCATACCGAGCAAGTTGAACTTAAGGATCGTTCAGGTGTGCATTTGCAGGCCAGTATTCCAGTGTATTACTTGAGTGCAGATTTATTTCCCAAAAATATAGATGAGCTGGCACTTTAAGGAGATCGAGATGCAATCAGAAAATAAGATACAACAGCATGACAACTTCTTTGAAATGGTACGCAGACCATCTTCAAATTCAGAGAAAAATATAGAAATCCAAGCTAATCAGCCTGTAGAAGATTCGTTTCCTACAACTGGGGCAGAGGAACAACATGCAGATAATCAAACAGAGATGGAGCATGCTCAGGATCGTGATACAGATGCGCTTATGCCACATGCAGCCCGACGCGTATTGGTCTATCTCATGCGTCAAGGGGTTATTCTTGCAGCAGAAAACTTAAAACTTTTTGATTTATTGTGCCGATATGAAGCGGAAATTCGTAGACATTTGGCAGAGGTTTATATCCAGTTGGTTTTGGATGCCAAGCAAGGGGTGGCTTATATCATCAATCTCGAAAGTATTGAGGATGAACAGGAAGATGAGAACCAGCCTTTAGATGATTTTCCTGTACTGATACGAAAACGAACTTTGACTGTATATGACACCTTAATTTTACTTATTTTGCGGAAGTATTATCAGGAGCGGGAAACTGCGGGTGAGCAAAAAATTATTATTGATGTTGAGCGAATCCAGAGCAGTTTAATTCCATTTATTCCTTTAACGAATCATGACAGCAAAGATCGTAAAAAGCTAAATGCAGCATTAGAAAAATTTATTGAGAAAAAAGTATTAACGGGACTGCGTGGTGAAGAAGGGCGTTATGAAATTACGCCAATTATCCGCTATGTCGTGAATGCCGAGTTTTTACAAAGTTTATTATCTGAATATCAACAATTAGCAGCAAAGGCCAAGTTGCAGCAATCCGAACAAGAATATGGAGAATCATCATGCAAGAAATGACCCTCTCAACTTTATTTGCACAAGGCCAAATTCGCTTGTCAGAAATTTCAGTATTTAACTGGGGCTCCTTCCATAACTTGCATACCGCACGTATTGATCCTGAAGGGACACTTATTACGGGAGATAATGGTGCAGGTAAATCTACCTTTATTGATGGTTTAATGGCATTGTTACAACCTGCAAGTAAAGCTAGTTTTAACGTAGCAGCTGCGCAGGGCGATCGCTCAGACCGTACATTACTCTCTTATATGCGTGGTAGTTTTGGTTCAGAACATGATGGGGCTGGAACGCGAGTAAAAAATAAGCGTGAAAAAGCAGTGACAACAGCATTAAGAGCGCTATATACCGCTGATGACGGTTCGATGATTACTTTAATTGGATTGTTTTGGGTTGGACAAGGTCAACATTCGCTGAGTGAAGTGAATCGTTTATATATGATTGCAAGTCGTAATGTGCAACTGACTGAAGTGTTAGAAAAATTTGCAGACGGTAATACTCGCCAGCTAAAACAACATTTTAATCCTAAAACAGATGCACGCGTGCATTATTTTGATAGCAAATTTGAAGACTATCAGGAGATGTATCGTAAATATTTATTTATGGATAATAAAAATGCACCTGCGTTGTTATCACGTGCTTTAGGCTTAAAGAAAATTGATGATTTGACTAAATTAATTCGCGAGTTGGTTTTAGAACCAAGCCAGGTTCGTGCTTTGGCACAGACTGCAGTAAATGAGTTTGCTGACTTAGAGGCAAACTATAAGCATTTGGTAGATGCGCGTGAACAAGTCCTACATTTAAAGAAATTACCTGAGTTAGCTGTTCAAATAACAGCGTTAACTCTGCAACTGAATAATCTACAGCTCGAAAAACAAGCTTTTCCTGCATATTTAGGTGAATTGTATGTTCAGTTTTGGACTGAAAAAATACATCAGCTGGAGCAAGAGATACAGCGATTACATACGCAGTTTAAGCAATTAGAACAACAAGAACATGATGCGGAAAAACGACAAGAGCGCTGCCATGAAGACTATTTACAAGTAGGCGGTAATCGGATTGAAAACTTACAAAAAGAGCTAGAACTGATACAGCGTCAGTTAAATCAATTAACCATAGAGGCATCGCGCTATCAGGAAGATGCTCAGCAATTACAATTGCAAGATGATTTAACCGAGCAAAATTTAATTGATAACCAAAAAATAGCCCATGAGCAGCTTCTAAATATTGGGCAAGAGAAAACCCAACGACAAGATGAGTTTGCTCAAGTCAGTAGCAAATACGCACAAACGCAACAGCAACTGAAAGAAACTCAAAGCGATATTCAGGAAATAGAAACCAGACCTAATAGTAATATTCATGATGTACATTTATTGCGTTTAAGAGATGAGCTTAGACAGCACTTAGATTTTGATGAACATGAATTAATGTTTATTGGTGAGCTCATTGATGTAAAAGAGGCTGAAAAAAGCTGGCAAGGCGCAATTGAACGAGCATTAGGTGGTTTAAAAACAACGTTATTGGTGCCGAAAGATCGTTATTCGATGGTCACTCAATGGGTGAATGCGCGTCATAATAAAACCCATGTGCGTTTACAGGTGATCCATCTTGATGCTACAGAAAGTGTGTATTTTAAAGAAAATGGTTTTCTGCGGAAATTGGTTTGGCGAGAGCATCCATATCGTGATTGGTTAAAACAACATCTGCTTCGCTTTGATCTGCAATGTGTGGCAGATACAACAATCATGAATACAACGCCTTTTTCTATGACACAACAGGGCTTAATTCATCGTGAGCAAGGTCGTTTTGAGAAAAAAGATCAACAGCGGATTGATGATCGAAAAATTTGGTGTTTGGGATTTTCCAATACTTCACGTTTAAATTTATTAAAGCATGAAGCGAAACAACTTGAGGTACAGTTGGAACAGTATGCCTTGAGTGTTGCACAATCGCGTAAGGTGTTAGATCAGGTAACACAGCATAAGAGTTTGTGGGAGCGAATGTTACGTTACCAATGGGATATGATAAATATTCCTTATTGGACAGAGCGCCAGCAACAGACCAGCAATGACTTGCAACATTTACAGCGGGCAGATACCAATATTGAACAAGCTCGACAACGTTGGGAGCTTGCAAAAGAGGAATTAAAACAACTACAGGAACAGAAAGGACAGTTACAACACACTTGGGGGAAACTCAAACAGAAACTCAGTGATGCAGAAAAACAACAACAACAAGCGCAAAAGGCAGCAAACCAAGGTGTCCCAGAACAAGCCAGAGAACTGTTGCTACAGCGTATAGGAGAAACACCTCGGTTGGAGGATGCTTATCTTACTGCTGTGGAAAAAGAGCTAGAGCGTTTAATTGAACATACCAGCAACCAAAATACCTCAGCAAAAAATAGCGCAACGTACATTATTGGTCAGTTTCGTGGCAAGGATAAATGGTCACATATTGCATTACAACGTGAATGGGCAGTTGGTTTGGCCGCATTGGATGATTGCGTTGCCTATTTTCATGAACTAGAAAAGGAAGGTTTGCCTGCCTTAGTTGAACAGTTTGAACAGCGTCTGCAAAAACATACCATGCAGTCTTTAAGTGTGATTCAGAATCGCCTTGAGGCAGATAGAGAAGAAATTACTGACCGTATTGCCATAATTAATCAGGTTTTACGGCGTACAGAATTTAAGTCTGGCAGCTATCTAAGACTAGGATACAAAAAGGAAAAGTATCCACACGTCATAGATTTTGAGCAAAAACTAAAATGGGTCGTATCTAGTATTAATAGTATTGAATATGAACAACGTTTTAAAAAGTTAGCTGAATTAATTTCTATTTTAGAAAAAGCGAGTAACTCGGTTACAGCGCATACTTTTGAAAGCCAGCGTTTACTTGATCCTCGTCATCAAATGTCTTTCTATGCAGAAGAAGTCGATTTGGCTACAGAAGAAATACGAGATGTTTTGGAGTCATCGAGTGGTAAATCTGGCGGAGAAAAAGAATCATTTGCTGGAACCATTGTGGCAGCGAGTTTGGCTTATGTATTAACACCAGACGGCTATGATTATCCAATCTACAGTACAGTGTTTTTAGATGAAGCTTTTTCAAACACAGCTGAAGCGGTTAGTCGTCGAGTACTCAAAGTATTTAAGGCGTTGAAAATTCATGTCAATTTAATCACACCTTATAAAAACTTGAATTTAGCGCGTGAGTCAGCACGTTCTTTATTAATTGCCGAGCGTGATATTGAGAAACATGAAAGTCATTTATGTGAAATTACTTGGCAGGAAATTGATGAAAAAATGGCGCAAAAACAACAGCAACTGCATAGAGAGGCACAACAGTTTGGGGTGCAGTTAGATGCCTAAAATTGAGAAGTGGGGATTACTTCCAAATACCGTTTTGGGTATTTTGCATAAAAAAGAATGGGAAAATCGTCGAAATTTAAAGCAGCGGTTGTTAAATCAACGTCCTTTTCCAATCGAAATTTCACTGAAAGTGCCCACAGACCAACAAGCTAGAGATAATTTGGGTCATTTTCATGCTTTTTTTAAAGCGTGGACAGATTTTGCTTATCCTGAACTGGTTGAATGGCAAGAACGGCAGTATCGACAACTTTCAGAACAACGTGTTCCAGTAAAGTTACGAATTTTTTCTTTACAGCAGCTTACTGAGCTTTTAGGAACAGAGCAACAACTTGAAAACTGGTTGGATAAAATATCCAGCTTTTTGAAGCAGTCTTTTGTGCATGATCGTCATCAGCACCGTTTATTTCAAACTTTAATTCATCATTTAGAGCAGATAGAACGCTATAGCCAACAAGAATGGCAATGGTTGATTCAGCTGATTGAACAGCTGAAACCGAATATGGGGGCAGGGCTTTATTTAAGGGCCTTGCCATTAAGCGCTGTAAACACGAAGTTTCTTGAGCAGAACTTATTGCTGACGGAGGCAATTTGCAATGTACTTTATGATGATGAGATCGTACTGGCTGGAGGGTTGTTGGCATGGCTAGATTGCTTAGATAGCCCCAAAGGTTGGTTGACGATCAAACCCGTCTGCCCAAATGTGCAGGAAAAATTGGGAGGACTCCCCGTTTTTCAATTGTCCACAGAGGTGCTAGATCAATTTGAGTTACCTGCGGAACGAATAATTGTAGTTGAAAATATTCAGTCAGGTTTAGCGTGCCCTTACTTGGAAAATAGTATTGTGGTTTGTGGTGGGGGTAAAAATATTACATGGATGAAGGCCAAGTGGTTACAGTATAAACAGGTTTTTTATTGGGGAGATATCGACTCTGAAGGTTTAAATATTTTAAGTATGGTTCGGCAAAAAATTCCACACGTGATTGCTTTAATGATGGATGAAGCCACAGTGTTACAGTTCCAAAATCATATGGTGGATGAACCAGACTCTATTTTTAGTGAGCCACAATATCTCACTGCTGACGAGTTAAAATTATTTCATGATTTGCGTGCACAGACATTTAAAAATAGGCGTTTAGAGCAAGAGCGCATTTCGGTTGATTGGGTGCATCGTTATTTAGAGTTACTTTGAAAATTAATTTGATTGATAATAAGGGGTGTAATGTTTAAACCATCTAGGCGATGGCAAACAAATTAGATTTGCAGCTGGAAAGCCACCAAAACTTCTAAACCATCTAGGCGATGGCAAACTATATTGAGCGCTTTAGAAACTGCATGAAAATCTTCTAAACCATCTAGGCGATGGCAAACTCAAAAATTACCAAATGGTCTGATTCTTCAATCTTCTAAACCATCTAGGCGATGGCAAACTAAAAACACAGGATGAGTTAGCAGAAATTTTACTTCTAAACCATCTAGGCGATGGCAAACGCAATTACTGACTAATTATTTCTATAGACGTTCTTCTAAACCATCTAGGCGATGGCAAACAAACGTATCACAAGATCAATGATAACGATGAACTTCTAAACCATCTGGGCGATGGCAAACGTGGCCAATCTCGACCCATCACTGGGACAGGACTTCTAAACCATCTGGGCGATGGCAAACTTAGAGAGCCTTTTGGAAGCAATGACATTCTTCTTCTAAACCATCTGGGCGATGGCAAACCCGAAGCTTGACCAGGTGCAGTTAGATCGACGCTTCTAAACCATCTGGGCGATGGCAAACAGGCATATTTCCTGACTTCATTCGGCATGTTTCTTCTAAACCATCTGGGCGATGGCAAACATATATTCATTCAAGCCGAATGCAGGAAATGCCTTCTAAACCATCTGGGCGATGGCAAACCTTTTCAAATCAGATTCAAACAACGCCATATTCTTCTAAACCATCTGGGCGATGGCAAACATCCTGAATCCACGCGGTAGGTTGACCCAGTACTTCTAAACCATCTGGGCGATGGCAAACTCATTGCAGGCGGTGTGGGATATGCTTGTCTTCTTCTAAACCATCTGGGCGATGGCAAACGAAATCAAATATACGCTCATGCCAACGCCGCACTTCTAAACCACCTGGGCGATGGCAAACCTTCTTATATCCCTGTCTCTGATTCTGAACTACTTCTAAACCATCTGGGCGATGGCAAACTTTGGGTACTCCACATGTAGATGGCGTGTATTCTTCTAAACCATCTGGGCGATGGCAAACATTCTTCAGGGTTTTCGAGAGCGATATAAAAACTTCTAAACCATCTGGGCGATGGCAAACTGAATTATCAGGAGTTGTACGCCAATCATCAGCTTCTAAACCATCTGGGCGATGGCAAACCTATAAGGCTAAACGCCAATTGTTCACAAACACTTCTAAACCATCTGGGCGATGGCAAACTCAAGGTATGTTTTGCCGTTATATTCGCGTGTCTTCTAAACCATTTGGGCGATGGCAAACGTGATGTTAATTACCTTGGGAGAGAATATCATCTTCTAAACCATCTGGGCGATGGCAAACAGCCTGAAGGTGCCACCATTGTGGCGGTCAAACTTCTAAACCATCTGGGCGATGGCAAACGATGCAACAAAAAATGTTTTAATTAATGGCAACTTCTAAACCATCTGGGCGATGGCAAACGGCGTAATCACGGGCGCTAACGACATGAAGTACTTCTAAACCATCTGGGCGATGGCAAACATGAGGATTGGTTATTTGAACCGTACCAGGTTTGTCGGAGACTTTTTTATTTAAGTTAGGCCACCTGACCTAACGGGTTAATCTTATCATAGTACATTGCTTCAAACTCAAAAGGCGATACATAACCCAGTGCACTGTGTACA
>NZ_VPCQ01000009.1:0-75105 GCF_013418125.1 Acinetobacter sp. YH12205
TTAAGTTCTTTATCCGACATAGACACCAACATATCAAACCGTCCGCTAAGAAAATTGCAACAGCGCATATTCTAAAAGCGGACATTTTTACTTTGGAGAAACCGGACATTTCTATTTTGGAGTTACAAAAGCATTTCGTATAATATTGATTATGTTAAATAGGATATCTAAACACAGCACCCTACAATAATATCGTTGGTGCTGCACTTGACGGTTGCAATAATAAATTATCTTACCGTCAAGTGTATCCCAAGTAACATAACATAAGTTATGCGGAAATCAGACCGCTACTCGACTTGCGTATCAGTCAAACCTACGCAAGTCTGCGTGGCTATGATTTCAATATCTGGAAAATAGATACTCTATTAGTCTCAAATTTGGAACTAGAGTCCACCATTAGATAACGTGGACTCTTTTTTTGTTGTATTAAGAAGCATATTCAAGTAAGAATCTTTCAACATCTCGGATCATATTCTGTACATCGTTATCATTAAATTCCTCAATCTCCCCATGAGCAGCTTTATTTCTTATATGTGCCAAAGTTAAAACTTGCTTATGTTGAAGAGCACTATAGATATTAGCATTTTTTAATTCAGAATTAAGAGCATCAAGTTTTTTAGGTTTAGTAGTACCTTCTTGGCAAATATCAATTCCGTTATTTTTAGCTAATTCTTTAATTGCTGTTTCTAAAACTACACCAGCAGTGACAGCAGAAGCTACTTTATAACCTGAATCAAGGAAATGCTGTGCTTGATCCAACTCACTATCAAAAACCTCTGACTGAATTAGTTTTTTGATTGTGATTAGAAAACCATTTTTTAAATCATCTTCTGCCGCTCTTAAAATTGGAATCACGCGATTTAATATTGCTTTTCTTGTATCCCCCATTCCTGCTTTAAGATTTTTATCAAACTGAGACAAATAATGTGACTTTTCACCACAAGTAATGCTTAATATATTTTTAGATTTCATTTGCCATTCGATAAAAGCTGATTGTAATTCAGGATTATAACCAGATCCAGCGGCTTCACATTTTTGATAGATTGAATCACCTTCTTCTATTAGTGAAGAAAATCGATCTAGTATTTTTTGGGTCATATTTATTCTCAAGTATTAGGTCATTCTGAAGTCGCATAACTTCATTTTATGTTAAATAAGATATCTGAAGATAGCACCCTGCATCGAGCTATGCGGTATTGATAAATATTCAATAAAGTGGAACGTTTTTTTAAAGAACGTTCCACTCAAAGAGTGTGGGGTTCAGCGGACGCTTACCTTTCTCTTAAAGCCTCTTGCGCTTTATTAAATGGTTTTATTAGATAATCTAAGATCGTTTTCTCCCCTGTTTTAATATCGACTGTTGCAACCATGCCAGGAGTAATACTGAATTGTTTGCCTGCTTTATTCATCAATTTTCCTGAATCCGTTCGAATATACACTCGATAATAAAATTGATCTTGCTTAACTTCATCTCTCAAGGTGTCTGGAGAAATAATAGAAACTTTTCCTTTCAACCCACCATAAATAGAATAATCATACGCGGTGATCTTCACCAGTGCATCTTGCCCAGGATGAATAAAAGCAATATCTCGCGGTGAAATACGTGCCTCAACCAAAAGTTGTTCATCCAGCGGAACAATTGTCATCAACTTGCCATTTTGAGAAATCACTCCGCCAATTGCAGATTCATCAGGAAACTCCCAGCAACTGGTCATATACTGATAATGGATGCTGCAAACTCTCGTAGGGCATCACATGCGGTGCCGCTGTAACAGGCACAATGCTGGAAACCGTATTTGATTGCGGTAATGGCGCGAATCTTTGCTGCTCTTGCTGCAGTCGAACAGCTGGTTTTTCTTGCGTGGTTGCATGAATCCGCTGATTGGCGGTTTCATGCAACCACCGACCAATGTGGGCATTAGCAACATCAACATCCAACAATAAGCCTGAAGTCTTAAGGCTTGCTTTCAATTGCACAATAAAGCTTGATTTGAGATATCCATTAAAGCGTTCAACTTTGCCTTTGGTCTGTGCGCGGTAGGGTTTACATACGCGGGAGGCGAAAGCCATATTTCTTGGCACAATCGAGCAGTTTGGGGTTCCATTTGTGCTGCCCCTCCTGATAGGCATCCCGTTCAATCATGATCGTTTTAGCGTTATCAAACAGGATTTCCTGAGGTACGCCCCCAAAGAACTGAAATGCATTTTCCAGACCATCGATCCATGCATCCGTCCGTTCATGATCATAAAATTTCACGAAGGTTGCTCTGGAATAACCTAATGTGGCCACAAAGGCTTTCAAAGTCGTATGGTGACGTCGAATCGTGGTGAAATCAACCTGCATTTGTTGACCAGGTTGGGTTTCAAAACGAATGACGGGTTCTGATTTGGCAACGGGTTTTAATGTTGCAAGATATTCCCTCAATATCCTGATCTTTCCTGGATATCCAAACCCTAAAATCTGCTTATAGAGCACAACGGCAGGAATCCATTCAGGATGAGCTGCATTTACACGTTCAAGCAAATAGGGTTTATATGGATCAAGAATACTTATTCTAGGTTGTGTACGCCGATACTGAGGTGTGGTGTTTTGCCGTAAATATTTACGTACGGTATTCCTGGATACCCCAAGTTCACGACTAATGGCTTTAATGGATTTACCTTGTTGATGAAGAATTTGGATGGTCACTGCTTGCTCCAAAGTTAACATGTTGAGCAGTCCAAAAAGACCGCTATATTAACCAAGGGGGTCAGTTTTAAAATGCCGTTAGAGGGTTATTTTTACACTGCTGCTAACACTTGTTATATTTATGGGACAGCAGTGGCCTTAAGCTCCCATTTTTACTGTATTTTTTTGAAATTTCGTATAACCACCATTATGTTAAATGGTAGGGGATTCTAAGTACGAGATTAGAAAATTTAGTCTTTAAGAGGAGAAATTTGTTCTAGCTTATCTTCAGGATTATTTTCTCTAATATGTATAATTCGATCATAATTTTCTACTCCTCGTAAGTGAGGTGGTGCAAATGCTGGATACTTGTTGAAAAAGTGCATTTTAATATTTAGTGCATGGTCTAAAATAAAAGCGCATTCAATTCCATAGTACTTATCATTAATAAAAAAATTGTCTGTAGTTTCTATTAGTTCTTGGATAGCTAAATCCAATTTTTGAATTTTTTCATTAATATCTTTAGTTTTATCTTCTATCTTTTTGTCCATTGGTATCACCTATAGAATTAAGTTCCCCTAAAATTAACATAATACACCTTATACGAAATCGAAATGTTAGAACCCATTTAAAGTGTCTGTATTCTCACCAATAAAAATGTCTAGTTTATGATGATTTAACCATCATGGACTGGATATGAAATATAGATGCTGATCACTATGTCTGACAAAGAAATTCAACGTCTTGCGGTTCTGCAAGACGTTCGAGATCATCGTATTACCCAAGTCCGTGCTGCTGAAATCCTGAATCTTTCCACCCGTCAAATTACCCGGTTATTGCAGAAGCTCAATCAAGATGGTGTTTCAGGTCTGGCTCATGCCAGTCGTGGTCAACCTGGCCATCGTCGCCATGATGACTTGTTAAAAGCAAAGTGCCTTTCCATTATTTCTGAACATCTGCTGGGCTTTGGGCCCACCTTGGCGCATGAGAAGCTCAGCAGCATGTTTGAGCTGAATATTCCTGTGGAAACAGTTCGTCGCTGGATGACTGCCAATGAGCTCTGGATTCCGCGATCCAAGCGTCTGAAACGTCCATATCAGCCTAGATATAACCGTGATTGCTTCGGTGAACTGATCCAGATTGATGGCTCCTATCATGACTGGTTTGAAGGACGATCCGCCAAATGCTGTTTGCTGGTTTATATCGATGACGCCACTGGAAAGCTGTTGCATCTGCGCTTTTGTGAGGCTGAAACGACCTTCGACTATATGCTTTCCACGAGAGCCTACATTAAGCAATATGGCAAGCCTTTGGCCTTTTATAGCGATAAACACTCAGTATTCCGAGTGAATCAGAAATCGAGCCAAGACAGCAAGATCACGCAATTTGGGCGGATTCTGAATGAGTTAAACATCGATATTATTTTTGCCAACTCACCACAGGCCAAAGGACGTGTGGAACGTGCTAACAGGACACTTCAGGATCGTCTGATCAAAGAGATGCGTCTGGAAGGCATCAGTTCGATTGCTGAAGCCAATGCTTGGCTACCCTGCTTCATTGAGCAGTTCAATCAGAAGTTCGCCAAGTGTGCGCGTAACTCAAAGAATTTACATCGACCATTAACCGAATCTGATCTTGAACTGGATGATATTTTTACCTGGCAGGAACCACGTAAGGTCACCAAGAATCTAACCCTGACGTATGACAAATGTATTTATATGCTTGAACCGACTGAATTGAACCAGAAATTAGTTGGACAATACATTTCATTTCTGGAGTACCCGGATGGCACTGTTGCGATCATGTATGAAGGACGGAAGATCAACTACAGTATCTTCAATAAACTGACTGGACTGCAGCAGAATGAAGTGGTTGAGAATAAACGGTTAGGCGCAGTTCTGGCCCATATCCAACAACAGCATGAAGAGTTGGAAAAACAGAATAAACGTTCCCGTGCCAAGAAAAGTATGCCGAGTCGTAAAGCTCAGAAAGCTAGCAATGAACAAAGAAATTTAAATCCTGTTCTTGACTCTTGCAGTTAAAAACAGGACATTTTAAATGGTTTATCGCATAGACATTTTAATTGGTGAATAACACACAAAAATCAAAAATGGGAGCCTTAAGCTCGCATTTTTATTGTATTTTTTTGAAAATTTCGTATAACGCCCATTATGTTAAATAGAATAGAATTTGAACGATAAAAAATTAACAGTCATACATTATCATTAACAAATAATAGGGGACATTTTTTATGGGTGATAAATTGAAAGAAATACCAGCACTTACTGGGTGTTTTATTGCGGGTACTCTAGTGCGTGTACAGAGGGATCTAAATTTACCACGGAGAATTTGGAAAAAAATCGAAGATATACAGGTAGGTGATCTAGTTTTTGATCCTAGACAGTATCGTGGACAACAAATCCCTCTAAATTCTTGAAATATTTCTGTTCAAAGGCTTCTGGGCTTAAACAGCCGTTTGCAGAATGTCTTCTGATTCGATTGTAATAAATCTCAATATAGTCAAACAAGACAGCATTCGCTTCTTTTCGAGTGGCAAATACACTGCCATGGACCACATGAACTTTCAATGTATGAAAGAAGCTTTCGGTCACTGCATTATCCCAGCAGTTTCCCCTGCGTGACATACTTTGAACGCAGTTATTCGTCAATAATAGCGCCCTAAAATCACGACTACAGTACTGTGAGCCTTGGTCCGAATGTACCATGACACCCATTGGATACCCCTGACGAGCCATTGCATAATGAAACGCATCACATACCAATTGACGGTCTATTCGATAGCTGGTTTGCCAACCGACAATACGACGGCTGAATAGATCCAGCATCACACATAAATACAGCCAACCTTGCTTAGTACGGATATAGGTAATATCTGTTGTCCAGATCTTATTGGGTTCATTGACCGTAAATTGACGATCTAACAAGTTAGGTGCTGTAGGCAAACGATGGTTTGAATCAGTCGTATGCTTGTATTTACGTGCAATCCTGCTACGTAAACCAAGCTTTTTAAGCATTCTTCCAACGGTTCGTTCGCTCATGCTGTAACCTAAATCATGCATGTCATGTACCAATGAAGGTGCACCCAATCGTGCATGATGCTGCCAATATACGGCTTTTAAATCATTATATTTCTGCGCTAGATTGGTCTGGCGCTTTCGCCAGGCATAATAGCCTGAAGTGCTGACACCCAGGCATTTACAGACAGAAGATACAGTGACTTCATTCACATCCAGATCTTGAATTACCGTGTACTTTTCTTGGCATGATCTGTCAGAAAGTACACATGCGCTTTTTTTAAGATGTCATTGACTTCCCTAAGCTGTTTGACTTCTTTCTCTAATTCCAATATCCGCTGTTGTTCTGGTGAAAGTTGACGTTTGCTTGAACCCACTGGATTGGCTTCACGAATCCATTTGTCTAAAGTTGAATAACCCACACCTAATTTCTGGGCGATTGCAGCTGTAGGCTCGTGTGAGTTTGAAAGTGCATAATCAATTGCTTGCTGTTTAAATTTGGGATTAAAACGTTTGGCCATTTCTTGGATCTCCAAAGTTAACGTTACGTTATCTTTAGAGGGAAGTACTGTCCATTATTTTGGCTAGGATCAACATGATGAAATAGCTCTCTTAAAATCAAAGGTTCAGCTTGATCAAATGCAATATCCCTAGTCTGAACGATCTGCTTCAAGAATTTATTCACATTGTTGTCGATATGAGTGACTGTGATCTCCTGCCAGATACTAGGCACAATCAGGGCTAAAGGACGTATTTTATAAAAATGAGAGGCAATATTAATCCCATACGGATCAAGATCACCATAAAATGCCAACAAGCAGTTATCCGATACTTGTTCTAATAATTTAACTACTGTTTTAATGTTGGCCCCATGCCCACGATAGACAAACAGGCTCGACTGCCACTCAAGAGGCAACTGCATATACCAATCAAATACCCTATTCATCATGGCACCATTTTCAATAATAATGATGCGCTGTATCGATTGTATGTCATCCCTGGATGAATTTGGTCAAAAGTGAGACGATAAATATCCTCAAATCAGTAAATCATGGCTTGCCAACTGGTCGAATCTCAACACGTTCTTTGCCTATCCAATGGACATTCGCAAGGCGATTTATACCACCAATGCAATTGAATCCTTGAACAGTGTCATTCGCCATGCCACCAAGAAAAGAAAAATCTTCCCAACCGATGAATCTGTGAAAAAAGTGGTATATTTAGCGATTATGGCAGCAAGCAAAAAATGGACGATGCCCATTCAGAATTGGAAAGCTGCCATGAATCGTTTTAGTATCATGTTTGATGAACGTGTAACCAAGTATTTTTAAAACCACATTTACACAGAATTATTTACACCCTCATTAAATAGTGTAATTATCAGTAGATACCAAATTTACAATCTTCAATGGCTTGCATTTTTTTAGTAGTTGACTCAGCCAACGTTTTACGTTGCTCTTGAATTGCAGGGTCACGAGTAAAAATAGGTAGTTCTTTAACTTTAGTCCGATATTCTGTTTCAATTTCATGACACACTTTAATATTTTCTATTGTTTTATTGACAAAATTTTCATCTACTTTTTTGTACTGATTTTTAGAAATACGTAATGTTTGACCATCATCAGATAAATGTAAGGGCATAGCAGCTAAACCATTATTAACCGCTAAAGTATCATCTTTTTTTTCCAATACGAGAGAACTTCCCTCTTTACCATTCACCACATTACTACGAGCAACCACATTTTCTTTAAGAATATAACTATCTTTACCCTCTTTAAAAATTTGCATAATGCGCTTTCCTTGCACATTTTCTAATTGCCAGTAGCCAACCATTTTGTCATGTTTATTACCACAAGCTGATAAAAAAACCGTCGACATTGATAATAAGATTACTAACTTTTTCATAAGTAAACCTCTGAAAATAATAAAGATTCTTCTAAGCACAACTTTTTATAACTATCACTAGTCGTTTTTAGGTTAAACTGAAATATATCAAAAAATAAATAAAATACATACATTTATTTTTAATTGAATTATTTCAAGTGGAAACTACACCCCAAATTTGCTAAATAGGTTTTCCAGCGTTTCAGTTATACAATGTTTTATGAGATCTGGACTAAATTCAACAGCATCATGAAAAGTTAGAACAACAAAATATCCGAAACTATTCCCAAAAGATGTCAAACAGGAAGCCCATTTGAAACTTTACTTAATGGAAAACGAATTTGGGCTGATAAGAATTTAGCCCAAATTTAACCTGACAGGCACAATAAAAAACGGGGAACTGTCAGATCAGTTTTGAGCTAGTATAAGTGAAGGGTTGTCCTTGTTAGCAGCAGTGTAAAAATGCCCCCTTGGTTATGGTTAATATAGCGGTCTTTTTGAACACTATCTGTACCCTATTCTTTTGAACTGGAAAGCTCTTCAGCCAACTGCTCAGCCTGTTCCAATACAGTTTCTGTAGCCAATAAAGCCATATCAGGTGGATAGCCATACTTCTTCAGCAATCTCTTCACGATGACTCTTAACTTTGCTCTAGCAGCTTCCTTGATCGTCCAATCCAAAGTCACATTCTTACGAATAGAATCAGTGAGTACGACTGCAAGTTCTCTCAATATGTCTTTCTGCATCAATTCTCGAGCACTGTCATTGTCTGCTACTGCTGAGTAGAACGCATATTCGTATTCAGTCAGGTTGAGTTCTTCAGCCAGTTTGTCTGACTCCTGAATTGTCTTAGCTAACTTGATCAGTTCATCAATGACTTCTGCTGCAGTAAGTACCTTGTTCTGATAACCCTTAATTGCTGAACTCAACATATCCATGAGCTTCTTACCTTGGGTGACACTGCGTTGCTCTCGTACCTTAATCTCATCACCAAGTAACTTCTTAAGTGTTTCAAGCGCAATGTTCTTATGCTTATAGTCTTTCATCTCCTGCATAAACTCATCAGAGAGAATCGAGATATCTGGTTTCTGAATCCCTGCAGCATCGAAGATATCTACCACTTGCTCTGTGACTAGAGCTTGGTCAATGGTTTGCTTTACCTTGGCTTCAAGCTCAGCATTACTTAAGCCAGAAATCTTGCCTGTACCATCACTAAACTTAGCAAGACGTGCTTTGACTGCTTGGAAGAATGCCACCACTGGTGCAGCTTCCATAGCATGTGGATGAGGTACAGCTAATGCGAATGCCTGTGACATCGCTGTGACTGCTGTCAGGAAGCGAGTCTTCCCTTCTCCTTGATCTACACCAAGGATATGCTCTTCCGCTTCTAAAATGATGTTGAGCTTACGAGAAGTATCTGCAGTGAAGTACTCTTGGTAGTTGAAGCCATGCAAAATGCCATCAAGCACTTCTAGCTTTTCTTGCAGGATCGTTGCAGCTTCATCCTGCACCAATGCAGGATCACCTTTACCACCTGCTTCTGAGTAAAACGATAAGGCTTCTTTCAAGTCAGATGCGATACCAAGATAGTCCACAACCAAGCCACCAGCCTTGTCTTTGTAGACACGGTTGACTCGTGCAATCGCTTGCATGAGGTTGTGACCTTTCATTGGTTTGTCGATGTAAAGGGTGTGCATACTTGGGGCATCGAAACCAGTCAGCCACATATCACGAACAATAACGAGTTTGAGCTTATCATCATTGTCTTTCATACGATCTGCTAAGCGTTGGCGCTGTTGCTTGGTAGTGTGATGTTTAGCAATCACCTCACCATCTGAAGCTGAGGCAGTCATCACAACTTTGATTACACCATCATTCAGATCATCACTGTGCCACTCTGGTTTGATCTTTACAATCTCGTTGTAAAGGTCTACAGCGATCCTGCGAGACATGCTGACGATCATGCCTTTGCCTTGGTTTGCATTGGCTTTAAGACGCTGCTCAAAGTGTTCTACGATGTCCTTTGCAATGGCTTTGATACGTTCTTTACTGCCGATCAAACCTTCGACTCTTGCCCACTTCGCACGTTCTTTTTGAGTTTGGTTTAAGTCATCTTCAGTAAACTGGTCATCAAAGTCTTCAATCAGCTCTTTGCCTTCCTCACTGATGGCAATCTTAGCTAGGCGGCTTTCATAGAAGATACGAACAGTTGCACCATCCTCCACTGCTTGCGAGATGTCATAGATATCTACATAGTTCCCGAAGACTGCAGGTGTGTTTACATCCGTCTTCTCAATTGGTGTTCCTGTGAAACCAAGGTAAGTAGCATTAGGAAGTGCATCACGCATGTACTTGGCAAAACCATAGACAGTACGTTTACCGACAACCTTGCCATCTTCATCTTTGACATCGACTTCCTTGGCATTAAAGCCATACTGAGAACGATGTGCTTCATCTGCAATCACGACAATGTTGGTTCGGTCTGACAGTTGCTCGTAGACGCTAGTGCCATCATCCGGTTGGAACTTTTGGATGGTGGTGAAGATCACGCCACCTGAACCCACCTTGAGTAACTCTTTGAGTTCTTCTCGGCTGTCTGCTTGTCGTGGTGTTTGTCTAAGGAGTTGGCTTGATGCAGCGAATGTACCAAAGAGCTGATCATCTAGATCATTACGATCTGTGATCACAACGACTGTTGGATTATCCAAAGCCAAGACAATCTTGCCTGTGTAGAAAACCATAGACAAAGACTTACCTGAGCCTTGGGTATGCCATACCACACCGGCTTTCTTGTCACCGACTGCTTGTTGCTGTACCAATTCGAGCTTACTTCTACCTTGATGTTGCATGGCAACTTCTGCTGATTTCGAGTCCGAGTTCACTGCAGACGCACGAATAGTCGAGAGGACTGCTGCATTCACTGCATAGTACTGATGATATGCAGCCATCTTCTTGATGGTCTTAATGGTGATTAAGCCATTGGTATCCTCGTGCTTCGTTGATTCATAGACAATGAAGTGTCGAATCATGTCGAGTAGTGTGACTGGATTCAGTAAACCATGAATCAGGACTTCTAGCTGTGCTTGTGTCTTCTTGGCTTTGGTTTGACCATTGTTTGTCTTCCACGCCATGTAGCGACTGTAGTCTGCTGAGACAGTACCTGCTTTCGCCTCTAAACCATCAGAGATGACGTTGAAAGCATTGTAGGTAAACAAGCTAGGGATTTGGCTTTGATAGGTCTGTATTTGCTTGTATGCGCCTTCTACAGTGGCATTCTCGTCTGTTGCATTCTTGAGTTCAATGACCACCAAGGGTAAGCCATTCACATACAAGATAATGTCTGGTCGTCTTGTCCAGCGATCTTCTTTGATGGTTACTTGATTGACGACAAGGAATTCGTTATTGGTTGGATTCTCAAAGTCAATCAACCAAGCATACTCACCTTGAGTGTTACCCTCTTTGCTCACCTCAATGTTAATGCCCTCAGTGAGCAGTCGGTGGAATGCTTGGTTATTACTGAGTAGATCAGGGGATTGAATATTGGTGACTTGCTTTAGTGCTTCAGTACATTTGTCTTGGCTTAAATGAGGATTTAAGCGTTGTAATGCATCAAGCACTTTGTCTTCCAAGATGACCTGCTTATAGCTTCGTAGAGGGTTAGTGCCCTTCGATTCAATCTCAGGTCCATACACATAGGTATAGCCCAATCCCTCTAGTTGCTCTATCGCCATCAGCTCAATGTCTGATTCGGTCATCTTAGTCACTTGATTATTTCCCCCTAAACTTATCCATATAACCTGGACTCATTAATTTTTTATATGATGTAAAGCTAAGAAACCTTATTCATCGTCCTGCACGTTATAGCCATACTTCTGCACAGCATTCTCAATAGCGCCCTCAAACTTATGGCAAACATATAGATAGAGTTCAGCATCTACCATCAGTACTCCAGGAACACCTAAACCATCATTGAGTGGAATCAGAGTCTTTTGTGAACCAATCTGAACTGTTGGTCGTTGGTATGAGCAATTCACAGTGACTTTATGTGGCGATCTATTCCAGTCAATTTTCTTGGCTTCCCACTCACGACTACCGCCCAGCAAGGTGACTTGAATCTTGGATTCAGTCGCTGTCTTATTCAGTTGTTTGTAAGAGACAAACTTGGCGACTGAACAAGGAGAGTGATAACAGGTTTCTATGACTTTACCTTTTTGTATGCCGCTATGATTGAATTTAGCCGGTGCTGCTTGAACGGTTGCAGCAAAGCTAACTACAGCAATCAAGCCAAATCCCATTTGAATCATGCGCTTTATCATTCTGTTTTTCCTCTTTGTTCTCTTTTACTTAATCCATCGGCACAGCGATCTTATTCACTTTCCAACTCAAACCATCACGAACCATTTTGACAGTGACGGCTTTGGAATCATTTGGATGTTGGATCACAACCTCAAAGTCACTGAATGAGGTATAGCGAGTTTTGTACTCTGCTTGATCTTCTTCTTTGGTTTCTGTTGTTGATGCTCCCTGTGATGAATGTGCTGCATCTTTAAGGTCTTTGCCTTGCATCATCATGGTCATCCCTTCAGGTGTGACAAAACCATCAATCATCTTGTCTACCATGGTAGATGCAAGCATGGCACCTAGTGCTGCGAAACCATCATCTTTATGGGTTGCCATCTCTTTCATCATCATGGCATTCATTTGATCTTTGAAGCTCTGACGCACACTTGGATAGTCGATGTACTTGGACACCTTTTCGCTATCACCTACTTGTGCAGCATTCTTGATGTTATTGATGGCAATGTATGGCGAAGCATACAAGTAGCCACAGATCACTACGACTAAGGCAATGATTGCCCCTATAATTTTTTTATTCAATTCAGCCCCCTGAATGTAAAAAAGGTGAAGCCATCAAATGACTTCACCTCAAATGTTATGCAACTTCTTCTGTTTGGTATTGGACTCTGACTTCGCCGCTCATCAGCTTAGGAAGCAAGGTATCTCGTAGTTGTTCAAGTGTTTGGATTTGCTTCTTGTTAGATGAAACCTTTTGCATCGAAGGAGTAATCAACAGCGAATACTCTTCAAGGTAGTCTAAACTTGGAGTCTTAAAAGAGATATTTAACATATCTTCTGGCTTAACCCTTTGATGACTGCCACTGGTTCCCGAAGCACTCATTGCTAATTCATCAATAACATCTCTTGAATTGAATAAGCTATACAAGAACATTAAATGAGATCCTACTTTAGGCTTCAAATTCTGAAACTCTGTTGAACATACATAATTATCTTTGACATCAGTTAATAACCATATACGAGGCACTCTTGGATTCAGCTTTGAGACTAAAATTGAGTTCTCACATACTCTGTACTTATTACTCAGAATTTCCGCACCCAATTCAATAGTAGGCTTTTCTCCTGAATCAAAAGCAGGCAAACTAAAATGATAGTATGTCTTAAGAGGATCTTTTGATGGGTTCACATTGTCTTTGATATGAGTAGCTATATCACTTACTAGTAAATCATCCCAATCCTCTTTCGCTTCCTCAATAAACCATTGACGAAACAGTGTTTCAGCCATGGCTTCCAAAGTCTTGTTCTGACAGTGCAGTAAGTCGATCTTGTCATCTAATGATGAAAGGATTGAGGCTATGGCTTTTTGTTCAGGGAGAGACGGAAAGCATATCTCTTCTTGATGAACATCATTACGGTTAACTCCAGGCACCGCACTTTTGTCACTAAATTTTTCCCAATCCAATGTTTGCAAAAAGTAGTAGATGAACTTTTTGTCATTCCCCTTAAAGTCGTTTACATAAAGAGATGTGTTTAATGGCCAAAATGGTACATCACTGAAAAAAACTGAACCAATGGTTCCATATCGGCCCGTCACAACACCTGATTCATTTACTTTGGCTTCATTATGAAAATCAGCAAAACCTGAAGAAGCAATGATGGGAACACTACCAGAAACACGAGATTGCTTTGGTAAGTCATAACCACGTTTTAGGGTAAAGAAGCTATCTAATCGCCCAACCTGCCACTCACTCATACAACCACCTTTGCTAAGTTCTCAGCAATGGCTTGGTTTAGCTTGGCTTCCTCAGCAAGCTGTGCTTCAAACTCTGCCTTTAAGCTTGTAAAGCGTACCTTGAAGTCGAACTCATCTTCATCATCAGCTAAACCAACATAACGACCTGGCGTCAGTACATAATCAAGCTCAGCGACTTTCTCAAGTGGTACAGATGCACAGAAGCCTGCAACATCCTCATACTCACCACCCTTGTTACGCCAATTGTGGTAAGTGTCTGTGATGAGCTTAATATCTTCATCAGACAAGACTTTGGTTCTGCGGTTAATCAGATGACCTAGGTTACGAGCATCAATGAACAGAATCTCATTGCTACGATCTTGGTATTGGCTTGAGTTAACACGGTCACGACGCATAAACCATAAAGCAGCAGGAATCTGTGTGTTCAGGAACAGCTTGGCAGGTAGGTTCACAATACAGTCGATGACATTGGCTTCTGAAACCAAGGCTTTACGAATCTCACCTTCACCACTGGTCTTAGAGGTTAATGCACCTTTAGCAAGCACAACGCCTGCCTGACCTTTAGGACTCATGTGATACAAGAAGTGTTGCATCCATGCGAAGTTCGCATTGCCTGCAGGTGGTGTACCTAGAGACCAACGAGCATCACCCACTAACTGCTCACCGCTCCAATCAGAGACGTTGAATGGTGGATTAGCAATGATGTAATCCGCTTTCAGGTCTTTGTGTGCATCATTCAGGAATGAACCCTCAGAGTTCCATTTCACATGCTCTGAGTTAATGCCACGAATGGCTAAGTTCATCTTGGCCAAACGCCAAGTTGTCTGGTTACTTTCTTGACCATAGATGGAGATGTCGTCCACTAAACCCTGATGCGATTCTACGAATTTCTCAGACTGTACGAACATACCACCTGAACCACAGCAAGGATCGAATACACGTCCTTTGTATGGCTCTAGCATTTCAACCAATAAGCTCACGATGGATTTAGGCGTGTAGAACTGCCCACCTTGCTTACCTTCAGCTAAAGCGAACTCACCTAGGAAGTACTCGAATACGTGTCCTAAAACGTCGGCAGAGCGATCTTTTGCATCACCTAGGGCAATGTTACCAATGAGGTCTATCAGCTCACCTAGGCTCGTAGGATCGAGATTTTGACGTGCATAGACTTTAGGTAGTACACCTTTGAGCTGAGGGTTCTCATTCTCAATGGCTTCCATTGCATCGTCTACAATCTTACCAATGGTGACTTGCTTTGCTTGGTTTAACAGGTATGACCAACGTGCGATCTCAGGAACGAAGAAGACGTTGTATGCAGTGTATTCATCACGATCTTCAGGATCAGCTCCTGCAAACTCTCCCTCACCTTCAACCAATAGGTTGTAGTGAGCTTCAAATGAGTCAGAGATGTACTTGAGGAAGATCAAACCAAGGACTACATGCTTGTACTCAGCAGCATCAATGTTCTTACGAAGTTTGTCTGCAGCTTTCCAAAGAATGACCTCAATGGGTTCTTGTTTGGTTTGCTTTGGAGTACGTGCCATGGAATTGTCCTGCAATGAATAGGTTATCTAGTTTTAGTTAAACCAATAGTACCCAATAATACGCTCGTGTGTAAGTATTGATACGTCATTTCTTGTCGTACAATTTAAGTATTAAAAAAGTGTAGCAAGTTGCTACACTTTTCAGACTAATCACAAACCCCACTTTAGCGATCGTTAAAGTGGGGGTATTTTCTAAACTTCTATCGCTTATTCATAGTGATTTATTTTTAAGCGTATTGATGGCTAAAAAATACAATAAAAATTAACTTCGATAAGTGCAAGGCGATTTTCTTCAAGTTTTGTGCTGTAACTGACAGTAAACATTGCTGCGTTACTTGCATAACAGAGACCCTGTAATTATTTTGCAACGGCAAAATTCGTTCAACAGTCTCCTTATCGGGACAATATAGATGCGCGACACGTTCATGAATGATATTGAGATCAATCGCTTTGTCTATTTTACGTATAAGATAATTTTTAGGAATAAACTCTTCTAGCGTAACCATATCAATTTCAGTTTGGGTGGTATAATTTTTCGCATGTGATAATTATAAAAAATTCTCACGTAAGTGTGAGAGTTTTATGAGCAAACTGAAAAGTGTAGCAAGTTGCTACACTTTTTCACTTTTCTGAATAAGCTGTTTTAAAAAATCTTCTAGTTGTAAAAGACTAGCTTCATCAATTTCTGAAATTTTAAGAGAGATATTGAGCTGTTTTTGATTCAGTTTGATATTTCCAGCAACCTTACCATCATATTCGATTTTTCTTACCACTGATGTCGTGGTTACTTTTTCTGGATCTTGACTCAATAGTTTTTCAGCATAAGAAGTAACTTTGCTTTGCTCCAGTTTTTTTTCTTTTAATTTCTCCCAAGCACCGAGTAAAGCTGTTTCCGCCTCCGAAAGTTGCTCTATATGATCCGATAAAAATTTCTTGAACGCTGTTGCAGCAGTACGACCGACTAGACCTGGCTCCAAATCCAGGTCATTCAACATTGCTTTAGGCAGCTTTTCATACGATAGATATTTGTACATATCTTCGCGATTTAAACCCAATGAATTAGCTAAACGTTGCTTGTTCTTCTTCAACTTTTCATCAAGTGAGTTCAAACCAATAAAAATTTCATAATCTGTCAGATCTTGACGCTTTAAATTTTCAGCTAGGGTTAACAAAGATGCTTCTTCATCATTAGCATCAATGATAATGGCTTCAATCACCGACTTGCCGAGTAATTGATGCGCCCGTAAGCGTCGCTCGCCTGCAATCAGTTCATATTTCAGATTATCAAGTTTACGCACTGTAATGGGCTGCAAAAGGCCGATTTCATTAATAGAATCCGCCAGTTCTTTTAATTGAGAATCTTCAAATACTTTACGCGGTTGGTTGGGACTGCGACTGATATCCTCAATAGGAACATTACGTCTAAATTCTTTTAGCTCTTTAATATTGTCTTTCTGTGCTTGCTGATGTTTTTCTGTATTTTGTTTCAATTTTTGAGCTAAAAGCTCTTTAGTGCTTGCCATAATACTCTCAGGTTTAAACTTTCGCTACAATTTCATAAGCAAGGCTTTCAAAAGCCTTACGTACTTTTGAATTTTTTTCTACTTTCAAAAGTGGCTGTTGCAGAATTGCTGCTTGATTAACTTTAGTACTTTGAGGAATGGTAGTTTGTAAAATTTTTCCAACCTGTTTTAAAGCTTCATCCCGAATCAATTTACAAACATTCTGACGTTCATCATGTTTAATCAGTAAAGCGCCTAAAAGCTCTAAATCTGGATTAATACGTTTTATCTTTTCAAGATGGTTTAAAAGATCTGTTACCCCATACAGTCCATATTGTGATCCAGATTCGATAGGGATAATGACATGTGTTGATGATGCTAAGGCATTACTGGTTAATAGTTTAAGACTAGGTGGGCAATCAATTAATATGAAGTCGTAAAGATCTTTTAACAGTTCTAGCTTGATGCTTAATTCTTCTGAAGGACGAGGAGCTTCTTCTTTAAGCTGGTCTTCAGTTTTTCCTAAATTTAATGAGCCATAAATTAATGATACTTTTTCAAAGTTTGTTTCTTCTTGTAATGCATCAGCTAATAATGAAATATCACCAACGAGTAATTCTGCTGAAGTAACAACAATTTCGCTTGGATGTTGGATCCCAATGTGTAAACTTGCGTTTGCTTGAGGATCTAAATCAATGACTAAAACTTTATTGCCAAGATTTGCAAGTTCAGAGGCTAGATGTACAACGGTCGTTGTTTTGCCACATCCACCTTTGTGGTTAGCAACCGTAATAATTTTTGCAGACATACGTGTCAGATGCTTCCGTATTTGAATGTTTAACAATATAAATAACTTTCACTCATCATACTATAGTTTTTAAATTTATAAATCTTATTTATTTAGGTGTAAAACAACTTAAAAAACTAATTTTTAAATAAGCTAGCTTAATTAATAATTAGTATAATTATTTATTTAGCTAATTAATAATTAAGACTGTTTTTTTGCTATATAAAACAAATGCTTATAAGTTTAAAAGTGGAGGGCTTGTCACCGTAAAGTGGAAGGTTTGTCACTCAAAGGTGGAAGGTCTGTCACTCAAAGGTGGAAGGTCTGTCACTCAAAGGTGGAAGGTCTGTCACCGTAAAGTGGAAAGTTTGTCACAAGAGTGGAAGGTTTGTCACTACTATTTTTAAAAAGGTTATATTTTTTAAAAAACTCTTGCAAAAATAAATACTTAATTTGTTGATAAAGTTGGCTAAACAATCTTTAAGGGTGGAAGGTTTGTCACTATGTGTTAGCACCCTGTGGATAAATTTTTTTTATTGGATATTTCCTGATGATTATCTATTCATTTATACCTTTCAAATCTAATGAAAGGTGGAAGCCTTGTCACATCTAGGTTTCTATCTGACATAGCATACCTAAATTTGGAAGAAATAAGTGAAAATGGGTATTTTGAACTGTTAGTTTAGAGCTAAAGGTGGAAGGTCTGTCACTATATGGTGGAAATAATATATTTCATTCCACTTTAAGGACAATAAATCGTCAAAAATGCATATTTCTGATGACAAGCCTTCCACTCTTAGATTCTTGTGGTGAAAGTCTTGAAAGTTTTTCCACTTTTGTATATAAAAATAGAATTAAATATATAAATATCACGGTTATGACAGAATCAGAATCATTGCAAGAAGAATTGAATCATATTCCTTACTGTATAGGCAATATTCGTCATAATGGCGTTGTTAGCACTAGTAACCGCTTAATTCGCCCAATTGAGTTATCAGCCAATGAATATAAGGCGCTCCTATATGCAATGGCTGTTGCAAATTATAGTGAGAAAAATAGGGTAAATGGTGAAATCACAGAACAAACCTATATTTATCTGTATAAGGATGATTTGGCAGATTTACTAGGATTGAATAAACGCAATTCGATTAATGTTGCAATAGACCGGATTTATAAAGAACTTTCATCTAGGGTGGCTCATTTTATTATTGAGGAACCTACTGATGATGGTAAGAGAAAGACTAAAAAAGTACATTCTGTCGTTCCTATTATCCGTGAGTTAAGATGGGAAGATGATTCTAAAAATGCCATTCAGATTCGTTTTACCAGTGAGGTGTTACCGTATTTCACGCAGTTGGCTGGGGGGAATTTCACCACCTATCAATTGAAACATCTGTTTGCCTTGGATTCTGTTGCTAGTATGAGTCTTTATACGTATTTCATTAAAAATGAATTCAAGTACGCAAGCCAAAAGAGTTATGAAGTCCCAATGCTTTTAGAAAACTTGAAAGCTCTGATTGATATTAATGAAACTAAATATGATCGCTGGGTAGATTTTAGACGCTATGTATTAGATAAAATAGTTGCAGAAATTAACGAAAATACAGATCTACAACTAGAGTATGAAACCATAAAAAAAGGGCGCCCAATTGTGGGGGTGAATTTTAAACTGCATCAGCGTATTACTGATAAAACACTAAATGAAACTGCTGTAATTGAAAAAATTTATCTTGATGTTCCATTTGAAGAGAATGCATTAGTAAAAGAATTGGGGGCAAAATTCGATACGAATGTACGTTCCTGGTACATTTTTAATAATGATGAAAAGTATTCGCAGTTCAAGAAGTGGTTTAAAAAAATTGGTTGTCTCACTGACTCTCAAGCAAATATTGTTATTAATGACACTTTATTCCAAATGGATTTTGCTGAAGTTGGTATGAGCTTGAATGACTTTAAACGTAATATGAAGCATAAACTAAAAAATAATCCGGAATTTGTACAAAGTATTCGTGATAGGCTGAATGATATTTTTGGTAAAGAGCTTGTCTAAGGAAAAGTGTAGCAACTTGCTACACATTTTTTAATGTATCACTGAAGAATTCAAGTACTAAGAAAATTGGATACAAAATATCTGTGTGTATAGCTGAATGAAAAATAGTTAAAAGAATAGATATTATTTTTAGATTTTACACTTTTGTTGTTCCTCATATATTTTTGCAGAAAAAAGTTTTTCAGTGCTCAAAAAATGGTGTGGTTAAGATAGGGAGATCAACCAAGTTTTAAGTATATAGAGTAATTTAGATAAAAAATTACTAAATATTTTTATAGCCTTTGTATAAAGCAGCGGATCATGAAAACTATTAAAATAGCCTAAGCTTATTAGCTTTGTTGTAAAAATTTACTCTGAGATGCTTCTTAAGCTAGATATTTGATGCTGTTGCGTCTAGCCACAAATGATAAGCTAAAGACCGTTTTAGCTAAAGATGATGACGATCAACTTGGCGATACCATTGATTTGTAAGTATCCTCTAAACTCTATGCCAATCTTTTAATTTGGATCACTTTGTATGTCGGCAACTTTTGCAGTACACCATTTAAATAGGCATACAGATCTAGACCATTCAACTTTGCTGACTGGATCAATGTCATGATGTTAGCAACTCGCTGACCACTGCGCAGTGATCCAACATACAACCAGTTCTTACGACTTAAAGCCCAAGGGTGCATTTGGTTCTCCACCAAATCATTGTAAATAGATAGATTACCATCATCTGAATAGCGGCTTAAGGCTTGCCAGCGCTTTAGAGTGTAATTGATTGCCTTAGCGGTGGTAGAACTTGATGGCACCATCAGATGATGTTGGTTGAGCAATTCATATAGTTGTTGCATCACTGGTTGACTATGCCGTTGCCGGTATTCGCAGCGTTGTTGCGCTGTACCGTCGGTCTTGTGCCTTAACTCTGCTTCTATCGCATACAATTTCTGAATCAGCACCAGTGCCTGTTCAGCAATCTGACTTTTCCCAGTGATATGCAGTTCATGGAATTTACGACATGCATGTGCCATGCAACCTACTTCAATGATCTGACCTGATTTGAAATGTGCTTTATAACCACTGTAATCATCACAGACCAGATGTCCCTGCCAGCCATTCAGGAATTCTTCTGCATGCAGACCTGAACGGTTTCTTGAAAGTCATAGATCACCCCCTTGCTGCAGCACCACCTGTTTTAAGGCATTGACCAGAGGTTCAAGTGTCTACACCACAGCGACCAATCCAATCTGACAGGGTGGATCTAGATAGATCTACACCTGCGCGCAGAAAGATCTGTCGCTGACGATACAGCGGTAAGTGATCAGCATATTTGGATACCAGCACATGGCTAAGTAACTCAAGTGTCGCAATACATTTATCGATCACATAGGCAGGCATCGTTTGCTGAGTCAGGGTGTCACATTGATCACAAACCCATTTACCACGCACATGCTGTTCTTTATAGAACTGCGCTGGTCTGAAATTCAATTTTTCACTGATATTCGCCGATACGACGCAGTGTGCACCCACAGATGTATTGCGTTGATGCAGATTCATGCTCAATACGTACGGTTGCTAAATGATCTGGGAGTAGTCGACGTTTATGTTTATTTATCCAATGAGCCGTAAAACACCCTCATTTATGGAGGTGATATAAGGCTCGATTTTTAATTCTAATGAGGTGATTGTTGTTGCTCGATGTATTGTTTAATAATTTCTAATGGCGCACCACCGCAACTTGAAGCAAAGTAACTTGGCGACCATAAAGAATCACCCCAAAGTTTGTTTTTAATTTCAGGAAAGTCTTTTCTAAGGTGGCGACTAGATAGACCTTTTAAGCTATTCACTAAATTTGAAATAGCAACTTTTGGTGGGTAATTAATTAATAAATGAACATGATCATCCTCCCCATTAAATTCAATCAATACAGCATCAAAATCCAAAGCCCGATATTGGCAATAGTCACCAACATAATATACATTAAATTGTATAAATTGCTGTGTATATAAGTACAATGAAATAAACAACTTACGTTTTCAAATATTTTTTATTGGAATTAATTTTTATTAAGATCGTTTAATTGTGGTCACATAAGTTTTTAAAAATTTACCAAATTATCACCAACATAATTTTGTGATGATTAATTAGGTAAACCGAATGGTAAAAAATCAGGTTGATGGAATTATATATGGCCAGCCTAGGCTTTTATCAGCATTAATTAACTGTATAACCCCCAAAAAAAATTAAAACAGACACTCACCATTAAAACTTAGGTGTAGCACGAGAGTTAAGCAGTATCCGTTACGATGATTTATTGAAGTCATTTTATTTCTAACTGCAATTGAGCAGGCCTACCAATGCAAGCCAGATGTAAACAAAATTTAAAAGCCGGTAGTGCTTTGCCTTGTTTTAAGGAATATAGCTGTAAGCGTGCATTATTTTCTTTTGTTGTTGGGTAACCTTCTAGTTTCTGATTTGCCTTGGCAAGTTTGAGTAGATTCGGCGTAATTTCTTTGTTTAAAAAATTAACCATATCTATTCCAAGTAAATGCCACATGTTGGCAGGAAACAGATCTTTGGCCGCATAGTAGAATTTTTCCAGATTCTGAATATTTTTCCGCGTTGAATGTAAACCTGTATGTGAAGCAGTTACGTGATTAATAAAGAATTCTAAGACATACCTAATATTTTCAGGTGACTTTTGATAGCAGGCTTGTAGATAGTTAAAAAAATGTGTGACCAATAAAAGGTCCTCATTAGTATCAATCATTGACGGTTTGATGTATTGCAGTTCGGTTATATGAAAAAGTCTTGGATTGTTTTTTCTAGATTTAAGTTGTTTGAGTTGGATTGCATTGTCATACCAATACTTGATGAGCTCATGAGATAGGCAAAGTTCTTGTGCTACGCGCTCCGTATCATATTTGTATAACTCTAATAAGCAGAGTGCCTTATAAAATAGATCAAGATCGATTTTAGATTCTGGAGTCGCGACAAAATAGTCAAAAATACAATGTTCTTGCGTTTGATTTACCTCTAATTCTGCATGTAGTGTGTGAGCATTGCTCGCTATCCATTTTTCTTGATTGTTTAGAAGGAGTTTACAGAGCGTTGTAGCATGCATTTCAAAATTGAATTCAGACTGATCATTGAGCGATTTTAGAAAATGTAACTCTTGTGTTGAATTGCTTATCCCCAGCATTTTCTTAACCAAACCATTGCTTAGTAATGGGCGATATTTGGAAAATTGATAACCTGCAATAAAGTAAGCTACATGAATATAACTTTTAAAGGTCTCGATGGGTTCGAGATGCCCCAAAAGATGTGCGATGATAATCCAATGATTTTGATCAATTGAATTACGTAATAACTCAGCCCTGAGCTGATTATATTCAACTTCCGTATAGTCTGTGAGGCTATCAGACAAAAAATGATAATCACATTTAAAAATTAATGCTAAATGATTTGCTGCAGAATGTCTAAATGAATGAAATGTATAGTGATGTTGCTTGAATAACTGATCCATAAAATTTGTCAGCATGTGCTGGCTGAGTTTCTTATTCTCATTGAACTGACTGAATAAATAATCATTCGGTTTTTTTGTTAACCGCTGTTTGACAACATATTGATGAAATTGTTGATACTCAGATGCTTTGAGTAAGCAATACACGGGCACGCTACGTTGCGCGCTGTCAGTCTTTAATCTGTGTTCATTGCCTATTTTTTCTGACCCATATGGCTTGACCAATAATGATATTCTGTTTAATCCTTCAGTATCTTTGATACGTAAACCAATCATTTCATTAATTCGCATCCCAGTTCTGTAAGCAAGCGTATAAATAAGACTAAGATTTTCATAGTCATGTTGAGAGATGATATTTTGTAGATGTGCTTGTTGAAGTTTTTTGATTAACAGTTGAAATGTGACTGGGCTGATAATACGTGTGCGTGGTCTGGTTTGTTGATCCAGCGTCTCTAAAGTGAATGCTGGGGCATCGAATAGTTGTTCTTGAAATTGATGAAAACGTTTGAGTGTTTTTACAATTTGAGCAGCCGATTTTTTAACAGTATCTTCGAGCAGACTTTCAGCAATACAGTTATTTTGATAAATCTGTGCATATATTTTTTGCAGGCGTGTTTCTTCATCGTCCTCAGAAAATTGATATTGTAAAGAATAGATTAGCCAAGGCTCACCAATTCGAGTGTAGTATGTGTAAATTGAGCTTTTGGCTAACTGGCTATTGTTGGAAATGATTTTAGCAAAAATTGTAGCGCAAAAATCAAATCTCTGAGCTAGCAGATCTATATCTTCTTGAGGTGGTTTAAAGAGACTAATTAACCACAGGGTGATTCGTTTACTGTATTCATTAAAGAGTTTTGCATTCTCCATACAATAATCGATCATGAGTTGATAGATTGGGGCATCTGTTTGGCGAAGACGAATAATTTTTAATAAGTCTTTATGAATTTTTAGTACATCTTTTAGTGCATCTTGCTCATGATGCAAATAAACAGTTTGTGGAGGTAAATTCTTAGACTGATGAATGACTTCAGTAGTGAGCTCATGCTTATATTTAAATTTTGGTTGCACAAAACGCTCAAACTCTTGTTCGGGTAAACCACAACTGAGTAAATTCCCGATGAGGCATTCAGAGAGCGCCGGATCTATATCTACGTTGGGAAGCTGTAACCAGTTGTAGCGAGCATGCTGAAGTAAATGCGATAAGCTATTTTTTTTAAACTTTTTCTTTATTTTTCGAAAGATATACTCAAGATAGCCCTCTACGGGAAGATGAACATGTCGAATATCTCTCAGATTAAAATGTATTAGCCACAGACGTGTGACGGGGTCTGGAATAAAATTTCTAGATTTTCGAACAGTATATTCATCAATAAAAATATCGCCATAATGATTAGAATGGGATTCTAAAAAAAGAATATTAAGGTCTTTATAATGGCGTACTTTTACTGGATTTCTGAGGTGTTCAAGCAAGGCATTAAGTTCAGCTTTTTCATTTAAGCCACCAAATAGAATGGCAGACAATATAATATTGCCCACGATTTCCTCATTTGAGAATGAGTCACAGCTTTCAGCCAATTCCCAATAATTATAAAGCTGTTGTACGAGGTCATTTATTTCATGACCATCGGCATTCCAGCTCATGGTCACGATAGGCTTATCTCTTTTAATATCTAAAACAGCATGAGGCAGCTCTAAATCCAAGCGATGCTGAGCATTTAACTCTTTGATGTAATCTTCAAAAAAATCATATGCAAACTTGATCCACTTTTTACTCGTAGAGTTTTTCTTGATGTGGCTATAAACCTCGCCGTAATCACCTAGCAAATGTGGATTCTGATCAAACTGCTGTTCTGAAAAATATTTGCGGAGTGAAGCATGAACTTCATTTTGAATTTTTTGTTCATTTAATTGTCGAGTAAGTTCTCGTTTCTTTTCGGCAAACAGTTGATCTGCTTTTTTAAGCGATGAGGACATTTAAATTCACTCCAATAATTTCAAAATATTCCTGCATTTCATTTAAATGTGTTGCGAGCGCGCGATATTGGTTCAGAGACAAACTAGAAAATGGATGTGCGGCTTCCTGTTGGAAGGCTTCATGTCCAAAAAGTGCAAGTATTAAAGGCTCGGGGATTTGTTTGTTGGTGAGAAAGGCACGTGTTGTATGGCGGTGCCAGTTGGGATGTGCTAACCCAACTTCAGGATGAAAGTCACGCACATTGGAAGGTGTAAGCGGAGTGAGTGTGCCATTTTGTAAAAGATTTAACAGAGGCTGTTCATTATTAAATATGGCATCAATTTGGGCTGAGATTTCGCGGTTAATCGCCATGTAATGTTGTTGGATATGTTCGAGGAAACGAAGATATTTCTTTAATTCACCGATGAGAAATGCACAAAGTGGAATCAAGCGTCCAAAGCCACGTCTACCACCGACCTCTTTGTCAGACAGCATAATTGTCTGTTGCTGAAAACTTATATTATTCAAAAAACCTGGAAAGTCCCGAACAGGTCGTGCAGCGGTAAACAAAAGTAGGATATGCCACATCCAAATGCTATAAGCATTAAAACTTTCTACCCAGTCGTTATCTGAAGTCGTATAAATTTTGGTGTAAAGATAGAAAAGGATGTCCTTTATGACATTTTTACTTGGTGCTTTTTGGCTACCAAAGCAGATGGACTGATCACTATAGACAATATCACCGTAGTCATTTTCAGCGAGCTGTGTACATAGTTCAGATAAAACTTTGACATAATTTTTTTGTAATTTATTTACATTGTAATGGCAGTAAGAGCTTGAAGAAGAGTGACTTGCATCTACACCAGTGATGATGTCAGCAAGTTGCCTATTGCCTGTTTTTTGCAAAATAACATGATGCAGTAATGAGCTAGTTTTTGATAAGTTCAGCTGAGGAATTTTGACTTCATCTTTTATTATTCTAATTTTTTTCTTTAGCTCATCTTCAGTGATGATTGGTTCTGCTTTGATACGATCAATAAAGTGATTTGGGATAGGGATATCTAAATGAACGGTGTTATTGATCAGTGACTCCGGATATTCAAACGTTGCATCTTCAAAAATGCTGAATTTGGTTGAGAGATAGTATTGGTCACTTTGCAATTTAATGACTTGGCGATGATTTAATCTTTTTACACGCCTTTTTTGAAAATTTAACCAGTCTTTAAAGCCAACGCCTGTGATTAAGCAAAGTAATACAACGAGCACGCTTTTATCATTATGTTTTTTATCATCATGATACAGGTATGTAATTAGGTCAGAAATAGTATAAACACTTGGGAGTAAACAACTTGCAGTGAGCAAATGATCTTGTCGTTGCATATGTTTTGGAATTAACGAAAGTGCCATACGTTGGGCATTTTTAGAATGTCTGGCAAGTGGTGTAATCTGATCTGCTTGAACAATAACAGAGGGGTCTTCTTGCTCGTCAAGGGCTTGCTCATTAGCTAAACCTCTATTACTTTTTTTAGTCTCAATGATTTCGTTAATAGTTCCATCGGTATCCCATGTACGATATTGCAGTTTACTATCTACACTTGATTTGGCAATTTTTGGACGGCTTTTTAGTACATAATTGAATGCAATACGTAATTCATCACAGAAATTTTTCTGAAAATCATTTAGTTCTTGATCTGCTTCAGGTTGAAGAGCAGACTCTACAAATTGCTCTAATGATAGAAATAAAGCAGGGAATTTAAGAGTTAAGAATGCTTGATAATCTAATGCGTGAGCATCTTTTTTTTTTGCAAAAAAAGACTTGTTTGCAACGCGGAAACGCTGAAATAAGCGCTTAATCGTATTGAGATGCTCTGTATGTTGTTTTTCAAATAAATCTGGTTTGATCTGCGGCAATGCTAATAAATATAGTGCTGCTTTAAGGACGAGCACATTCCAGGTGAGTAGTTCCGTGTGCGCATGATAAATGCTGGCAATACTGTTGATGTAATACGTGATTGGGGAATCACCAATTTTAGATTTTCTAGACGCTTGGAGAGTAGCGGGAATGCGAGGTGGTGAACTTGTAGAAATATCAGATTCAATCTCACTGAGAACAAGCCCCTTAAGATAATCTGAGCAGTCATGGTAAACCAATAGATCTGCGATAAAGTTAATATGTGCATGAAGACACAAATCCTCTGCATTAAAAAGCTTTTTTAATAAGTCTGATAATAAAATTTTGGGTTGAGGAAGGGGCTTAGTTTCACTTTCGTGCATATGAACAATTCCAAAAATCTGTTGGATTTGGTGAAAAATCATTTTGATTTAAATAATGATCGACGACTTTTGATTGCTTGCTGACTTCGTCAAGTAGATGCTGGCGACGTGCATGGATTTTTCTGTTTCTATTGTGGAGTTGTGTATGGCTAAAATTGAGTAACTTACCAAGCCCCTCAAGACTGAGCGTTTTATGTGCTTTGAATGAATGTAAGCGATTAAAGTCGAGTAAAACTTCAGTCGAAATATATCGGTTGATCGCTTGCTGAAGATGCTGCGGATTTAAATTGTGTATATCAAAAGTATTTGCTTGCAAAAAACTTAAGAATTCAAAGCTTGCATAGTGTTTGAGTTGTTGTTGTAAGTTGGCATCAGGTGGGAACGTATATACATGTAATTCCTGAGGTGAAGGCGGAAGCTTCATGTGATGCAGGTACAAATCAAAATTATCAGCGATCCAGAAATTGGATATTCCTGCTATAGACCAAACATTGAGTTTGTTTGATGCTAAACGAAAATGAGAAGTTAATCGTAGAGCTCGAAAGGCCATGTGATAGCAGTGATGAATGCCAGCAAAATCTGGATGAGTGTTTAATGCGAGTTTAGAAAGATCTCGCTTGAAGATAATTTTGGGGTTATCAAAATTAAATGAACATTCAGAAGTTACTTGTTTACGCGTTCCACGGCACATATTTAGATTATTAAAATATAACTATGATACATTTCTACTATTTAACTGTTTACTTTTCAAGTAATCTAACGGTATTTATTGTGTAAGTGTAGAAAAGTAGACACAATTTATAGTTTTGGTGTGCATAATTTAATTTGGTTCTATTTTTATTAGTAATATTTTTAAGCTATTACCGAGGTTGGGATTGATTGATTGTATGGCTGTGATTCCTGCTACAAAGTAGTAAAAGTTAGATCATAAAAATACCCCAACCTTGGCAAGGTCACCGAGATTTATTCCATTAAATGACCTTAATTATAAGTATATGATTTGATTACTGGTATATAGTTTTTGGTGGAGTAAAATTTTGATCAATTTAGATCATTTAATGTGGTTTTGGTCACTTCATTTTAGACATTTTAGTTTATAAAAGTCACCTATGTTTTGATGCTGATTTTCGTGAGAAATAATAACAATATATAGTTTAATATAATGATTATTAATAATTTATAAATCGACTACAACATGTAGTAGCGAAGATGCTCAAAATGCACTTACTACGTAACATCAGTTAAATAAAAGTCTCCCACAAACCCAATACGGTTCACTTGGGCCTATGCAGTCTGAAATAGGTTTATAAACTTAATCTGATCTTAAGAACTTAATCTTAGCTTTGTAGAGAAAATCTCTTGAAGGATGAAACGAGTGGATCAGCGAGTAGATGTACTAAATTTTAAAAAACTATTATATCTAATGAGCGTCTTGATCTTGATTAGCCTTGGGCTATGGTGGGGAAGTAAGCTGCTCTCGAATAAAAATATAGAGGCTAAAGTAGAGAGACAGGTTTCAGAGGCTGAGAGGAGTCCTGAAGTCTCAGAGCAACAAATCTTAATTTCTTCAAAACAAATTGAGCAAGTTGGGATCAAATTACACACATTAGGTGCTTCTTCTACTAACATACAAAAACAAATTATTTTACAAGGGCAAGTACAGTGGTCACCAGAAAGCAAAGTTGTACTGACTAGTCCTGTTTCAGGAATGGTGCAGCAAGTTTTGGTACAACCCTTGGCAGAAGTTACCCGGAATCATCATGTACTTGCTGTACATAGTCCAGATTTAATTCAGATTCAAAATGAAATATTGCAGCTTCGTGCTCAACAACAATTAGCCCAGCAAAATTTAACACGTGAACGTAGCTTATATGCTGAAGGCATTATTGCCGAGAAGCGTGTGCAAGAGGCACAGAATCAAGTACAGCGTCTTAATATTAACTTAGGTGCAAAACAGCGAATGCTGCAATTTATGGGAGGAGGGCAGGTAAATAGTCTAAATTCCATTGTCTATGTTAAAAGCCCAACAAGTGGTTATATAGAAAACTTACAGGTTTCTACAGGTCAGTATGTTGAGGCTGGTACAGTATTAGGTCAACTTGTAAACGCTGATTCACCGTTACAATTGTTATTACAAGCTAATTTAGCTGACAGTAAATATGTGCATATTGGGGATGTTGTTCAGGTTGAAGGTTGTGATATTACAGGGCATATACAAAATATCGCTCCAGCACTTGTAGGGAATACACAAACTCAAAATATCATCGTACAAATGGATACCAAACATAATTGTTTGCGGGTGCAACAATTTGTCAAAGTTCATGTTCAAAGTAAGCAGCCAACAGTAATTGCAGCATGGCCAGTACCAAGTACTGCCATAACCTCACAAGATGGTAAACACATTATTTTTGTTAAAAATCAGAAGGGGTTTGAAGCTGTAACGGTTGAAGTTCTATCAGCTGATCAGCAGCAAAGTTATATTACAGCTGAAAAATTAAAACCCAAAATGCAACTTGCTATCAGTGGTGTAGAGCGTCTCAAGGCGGTGTGGTCTGGCTTTGGTGCAGAGCAAGCACCTATTAGCACTACAGAACGTTGAGGTGAGACATATGTTAAAACGTCTTATCGCCTTTTCACTTAGTCAGCGCATTTTAATATTATTGCTCACATTGGCGATCAGTGTGGCAGGCTACATTGCTTTTACGAAACTACCAATTGATGCTTTTCCTGATGTGTCAAGTACGCAAGTACAAATTGTGATGAAATCGCCCGGCATGACGCCCGAAGAGGTGGAAAGCCGTATTGTTGTACCCATTGAACAAGAAATGTTGGGAATATCTCATCAGACAGTAATGCGTTCGCAATCTAAATACGCGATTGCGATTATCACATTAGACTTTGCTGAAGGCACTGACCCTTATTGGGCTAGACAACAGGTGAATGAACGTTTAAGTAATGTGATGTCTGCATTACCAAGTAGTACGTCAGGTGGAATTGCACCCATGACGACCCCATTAGGTGAATCTTTTATGTTTACCTTACATGGGCCACTCAGTGATATGGAAAAACGAACTCTACTTGATCGGGTGGTTCGTCCACAACTTCGTAAAATTGAAGGGGTCGCCGATGTTAACGCTTTGGGGGGACTTGTTCGTACATTTGAAGTGACCCCTAATTTAGAGGCCCTGGCGGCACGAGGCTTATCTTTAACACAGCTACAACAGGCAATCGAGCTAAATAATGCCAGTGATGGTGCTGGGCGGCTTAATGAAAATGGAGAGTCATTACTGATCCGAAGCGATAGCCGCGTCAGAAACCTTGAAGAGTTAGGCGATATTATTGTTTCTAGCCATCAAGGAACATTGGTGCGGGTTAAAGATGTTGCACAGGTACATACTGGAGCACTCACACGCTATGGTGCAGTGACTGAAAATGGCCAAGGTGAGGCTGTCCAAGGTATTGTATTAACTTTAAAAGGTGCGAATGCACGTCAAGTCGTTCAACATGTTCGTGAGCATTTGTCCGACATTGAAAAAACTCTGCCACAGGGTACAACGATTGAACCATTTTATGATCGTGGTGAGTTGGTAAACCGAGCCATTCATACCGTAAGTAAAACGTTATTAGAAGCTATTGTCTTAGTCTTGATTTTACTTTTATTGTTCTTAGGAAACCTAAGGTCTGCTTTAGTGGTTGCGGCAGTTTTACCATTATCTGCACTAAGTACTTTTTTGATGATGCACCATTTTGGTTTAAGTGCCAATTTAATGTCTTTAGGTGGTTTGACGATTGCGATTGGTTTATTAGTGGATGCTGCAGTTGTAGTGGTTGAAAATATTGAAATGCAACTTGCTGAAGCAAAAGAGTCACCGCAACGTTCTTTTTTACCGCCATTAAATATGATTTACCGCGCAGTGTCTGAGGTTGCAGTACCAGTCACAGCAGGCATGATCATTATTATGTTAGTGTTTATTCCATTGGTCACGCTTGAAGGATTGGAAGGGAAGCTCTTTTCACCTGTGGCTTTAACAATTGTATTTGCTTTATCAAGTTCACTAATTTTTTCTTTGACAGTGATTCCTGTACTGTGTTCATTCTTTCTAAAACCGAAAGCACATCACACACCCTTTTTAGTAGCTAAATTAGAAACTGGTTACCGAAAACTTTTGAATCTGAGTTTAGCCCATCCTAAACAGATTTATGTCTTAGCAGGTGGTACCTTACTTCTGGCTGCATTGATTTTCCCATTCATTGGAAAGTCATTTATGCCAACCATGGATGAGGGAGATACTATTTTACAGTTAGAAAAAATCCCTTCGATTAGCTTACAAAACTCAATTGCATTAGATCTGGATATTCAAAAACGTATTTTGGAACAAGTGCCTGAAGTTGAAAGAATTGTGGCACGTACAGGTTCTGATGAATTGGGATTAGACCCTATGGGGTTAAATGAAACAGATAGTTTCATTGTGCTAAAACCACAAACGCAATGGCAAGTCAAAAATAAAGAGCAAATTTTAGAAAAAATTCGTCTTGTACTTCAAGATGTTCCTGGCGTGAACTTAACATTTAGTCAACCCATAGAGATGCGCACTTCAGAAATGTTGTCTGGAGTACGAGGAGATTTGGCTGTCAAAATTTTTGGAAGTGATTTAGACCAGCTTAATGATTTATCAAAGCAAATTGCAATAGTTCTACAAGGCATTGAAGGCAATGAAGATGTCATGACACTCGAAAATTCGGGAGTACAGTATCAAGAGCTGCGAATCCATCGTGATATGGCTATACGAAATCAATTGGACAGTCAAAATGTTCAAGCCCAACTCAAGATGCTCGTGGAAGGCAAAGAAATAGGTTCCATTATTGAACAGGGGCGCCCTGTTCCATTAATGATGAAAGGGGATCCACGTTTGGGAGAGTCGAGTTTTGAATTTTCCAATATTGCCTTGCCAATTGAGAATGCAGCTGCAGTGCCATTGTTATCTTTAGCAGAAGTGGTTAAGACTGAGGGTGTCGTAAAAATTGATCGTGAAAATGCATCACGAATGTCAGTGGTACGTGCCAACGTACGTGATCGTGATTTAGTTAGTTTTGTAGATGAAGCAAAACAATTGGTTGCAGAGAAAGTCAAGTTACCAACCGGCTACTCACTCAAATGGGGGGGGCAATTTGAAAACCAACAACGTGCGGCTGCTCGCTTAATGCTTGTTGTACCTGCTGCATTAACAATGATCTTCTTTTTACTATTTACGACTTTGGGTTCGGTGCGTCAAGCCGTATTGGTTTTCGTCAATATTCCCTTTGCGTTAGTCGGTGGAGTATTTGCATTAGCATTAACAGGTGAGTATTTATCTGTTCCTGCATCAGTTGGTTTTATTGCCTTGATGGGGATTGCTGTACTGAATGGTTTAGTGATGATTAGTTATTTTAATCAACTGATTTCTCGTGGTGTTGCAATTGAGGAAGTTGTTCGTGAAGGTGCTATGCGCCGTTTACGTCCAGTCATGATGACCGCGAGTATTGCAGCTTTAGGTTTGATCCCATTGTTATTTACTACTGGCCCTGGTGCCGAGATTCAACGTCCATTGGCGATAGTTGTGATTGGAGGGCTTATTTCTTGTACTTTGCTGACTCTGATTTTACTTCCTAACTTGTTTAAAAAATTTGGTTTAGCGCGAGATCATCATGTCTGAAATATGCCAACTCTCTATTAACGTGTCCTCTGATATTGCTGAAGAACTTATGGAGCATTTGTGGTTAATTCCTGAGTTGATTTCAGGGTGTACTTGTGTCAACGCACAAGGGTTTGGTAATCGCCAACATTATCGTAATGTTCAGGAAAAAATTCGCGGAGCAACTGAACGGAATCTTATATTGCTGATTGTACAACACGAATCTGTATCATTGGTTTTGGCGCATATTCAGCAAAAATTTAAATCAAGTGATTGTTTTTATTGGGTCATACCTACATTAATTTCTGGTTATATGAGCCAAGGAGCACTTGACTAATGACATTAAATATCAAATTTAAATCAACACTTCTAGGCCAAATTTGGTATCTGTTTGGGTTGGGCTATTGTTTTACAGTGGCTTCGACAGCAATTGCAAAACCTCAACTTGAAGCTGCTTTGCCACCACTTGAAGCAGTACAACAGAGTCTAGTAGAACATCCGAATGTGCGTGCTGCAATATCAGAGCAAGATTATGCAGACTTTGCCCGACAAGGATTAAAAGTAGGGCAAAATCCGTGGACTGTTACAGCCGGTATGCAAGTACGTAAGACGGATACACAACTAGAGCGAAAACAAGCCAATAGTTATGAACCTAGTTTGGGGATAGAAAAACAAATACGTTTGCCTAATAAATACCGGCTAGATCAAGATCTAGCACAACGTATTTCAAGTATTGCAGAAACCCCAACCTTGGCAATAGTCACCAACATAATTTACATTAAATTGTATAAATTGCTGTGTATATAAGTACAATAACATCAATAACTTACGTTTTAAAATATTTTTATTGGAATTAATGTTTATTAAGATCGTTTAATTTTGGTCACATAAGTTTTTAAAAATTTACCAAATAATCACCAACATAATTTTGTGATGATTAATTAGGTAAACCGAATGGTAAAAAATCAGGTTGATGGAGTTATATATGGCTGAACCGTACCGGGTTTGTCGGAGACTTTTTTATTTAAGTTAGGCCACCTGACCTAACGGGTTAATCTTATGCTGCTGTTAGGGTCTAAAAATAGCAGTTTTGAAGGGCTTTATCGAGTGATTTTTTCAACACTCTACGCAATTATGGATATCATAGTATCCACTTTATGTTTTATTTCGCTATAATGGATATAACTGTATCCATTTGGTCTTTGCGGATGAATTTTACCTTACTTGATGATACCGATGTAAGCCAAGCTTATGCGGCTTATTTACGTGAGTTACGCAAGCAGGCAAAGCTGTCGCGCGCTGCATTGGCTGAGCGAAGCTGCGTACCTGCGGCCACCATTAAGAAATTTGAGCTGACCGGGCAAATTTCATTTCGTCAATTGCTGTTGCTATGGCAGACACTTGATTCGCTAGATAGGCTTTATCAGCTCACGCAACTTAGCAAAGAACGCGCTGCTATACCCATGAGTATTGATGAGGTGCTAAAAGATGAGTTTTAAACCGATTCAGAAGCTTAATGTTACTCGTACGCTAAGCTCAGGTGAGCAGATATCTGTTGGAGTCTTGGCGCAGAATCGGCAAGGCGTTTTTTTTCAGTATACTGACGACTATTTGCAGCAGTTTGGCAATTTATCACCGTTTACCTTGCAAGCGAATACGCTAGTTCAAGCCGCACCTAAAGCGCCGCACCAAGGTGTACATGGCGTATTTGGGGATTGTTTGCCCGATGGCTGGGGCATGTTGTTACAAGATCGTATTTTCCGGCAAAAGGGCATCCTACCTAATCAATTAACGGCGATGGATAGACTGGCCTTTGTCGGTGATAAAGGCATGGGAGCGCTGTCTTTTGCTCCGGTGTCTGAGTTTTCAGCCACGACATACGCGGACATTGATTTAGCAACCTTGGGCTTAGAAGCACAAACGCTGTTCGATGCTTCAATGTCAGATTATATGGATGATAATCACGATGAGTTAGATGGGCATACGCAACAGGTGTTGGCCGCATTAGTCGCCGGTGGTAGTTCGGGTGGAGCAAGGCCTAAGGCGCAGATTTATATGCCTGCAGGGGAAACTCAGCATTGTCGAACCTTTGCTCAGCCTGGAGATGAGGCTTGGCTGATTAAGTTTACCTCGAAAAATCTCGCGCTCGGGCATGAAGAAGGGTTGTGTGAAGCGGTTTATTTGCAAATGGCCGAGCTTGCCAAGTGCCAACCACCAGTCTGGCAACTCATTGAAGCACCAACTACAAGCGGTGCGTCTGCCTGGTTGGCGCTTAAGCGTTTTGATTATGTCACGGAGCAGGCCCGTTTAAGCGGTAATCGCAGTTCAGGTCGCTTGCATATGCACAGCGCTTGCGGGCTGCTGGATGCAGACTTTCGAACGCCAAGTTTAGATTATATTGACTTGATCAAAGCCAGCCGTCAGTTGTGTAAATCTCCTGCTGCTGGGCAGCTGCAATTTCGCCGTGCCGTTTTTAACCTGCTGTCGTCTAACCAAGACGACCACAGTAAAAACTGGGCGTTTTTGCAAGCGGATGACGGTCAATGGAACCCTGCACCTTTTTACGATGTTACCTACAGCCCACATCCATTCAACGAACACGCCACTGCTTTCGGCGGTTATGGCAAAGCGCCATCGCTTAAGGTGATGCAAAAACTTGCTACTAGTGCTGGCTTTGCGAATTGGAATGATGCAAAGCAAGTTATTGAAGAAGTCGCAGAAGCCATCAGCCAATTTACGTATCTTGCCAAGCAACAAGGGATCAGTAAAACAACAATGTCCGTGATTGCTAAGACATTGGAGCAGCGTAAACAAGAAAATGCAGCGCTTTTTCTATAACAATAAGAAGGGACAGTAATGAAGCTCGGCCGAAACGATCCTTGCCATTGTGGCAGTGGTAAAAAATTTAAACGTTGTTGTATGAGCAGCGTTTCCAAGCAACATGCCCAAGTCTTCGATGATGTTGAAACCATGCTGGCAATGAACCCAAATTTGAGTCTTGATGAACTCAATGCCGCTTTGCAGCACAAAGTGCAAGAACGCAATCATCAACCTCATCCCGATTTTTGTGGCGTAACGCCAACGCAAATGGCCAATTGGCTTTATGCGCCTTTTGATGAATTAAAGTGGGTGACAATTTGCACTCCCGACTCTCTTTCTGCCAGCCCAATAATGCGTTATCTAGCCCTCATTCTTGATGAGGCCATGGCGCAAGAAGGCTCCTTCAAAGCCACGAGTAAAGGCAACTTACCGGCTAAGTTGGTTAAACAGGCCAGTGAGTTATTGCCTGAGTTTGCCGTTGCTCAATTAGAACGTAGTATAAGCATCAGCGAGTTTTCGGGCAGCAATGAAGACAAATTTAATGCCTTGCACTACACCCGAGTGCTTGCCGAAATTAGCGGTATTATTTATCGGCGCAGTGGCCGCTACCATGTAAAAAAATCAGCGCAAAAGCAGTATCAAGCGCTAGGCATACAGGCCTTTTTCAAACCTATGTTAGAGGCCGCTATCAGCAAATATAACTGGGGTTATTTGGACAGTTTCGAATACGATGTCGACTTGCGCACTTTTTGGTTGTTTATGCTGTGGCGTATTCAAAGCCACAACAGTGTGGAGCAGCTTGTGAAAGAGGTGATGACAGCTTTCCCTAATCTATTGCTGGTATTCCCTACGGATGATTACTTCTCGCCAGAAAGAAACTTAAGTATGCTCATCGAATCACGATTTATTGAGCGATTTTTGCAGTTTTGGGGATTTGTAACGATTGACCCAAGACGTTATATAAACGCTGAACAAGTCGCCAGAGTGATTCAGGTACAGCCTTTGTTAAAACAAACTTTTCAATTCACAATAAATAAATAGCAAGGTCACCGTGAGCGAATTTCAATACTATAAATTTGAGCGTCTGGATGGGTATTTAGATGCTAAAGCACGTCAAGCACTCAGAGCCATTTCAAGCCGTGCCGAGATCAGCGCTACGGCCTTTCAGGTGTATTACACCTACAGTGATCTAAAGGCCGAGCCTTTTGAGCTGATGTTAAAATACTTTGATATCGGTTTTTACTATGCCGATTGGGGCTCAATCGATGTATACATCAAGCTACCAGCAGGAACGCTTCCAGATGCGTTACTTGGCTTTTCAAGTGATGGACTTCATGTTCACGAAAACGATGAGTGGCAGTTGCTGATTTTTTCCCTTGAGGAGTGTGATGAGTATTTTGACGATGAGCATGCTGACGACTTTTTCCAGCATTTAGCCGCTTTACGCGGCGGGTTAATGCAAGGGGATTGGCGCCTTGTGTACTTAATGTGGCTCAAAGCGTTTGATTTTAATGATGGCGTTGAGCGAGTGCCGTTAATTCAATTCGATTTTGAGCACCTCAGGGAAGAGGAGCAGTCGTTTGCTGCGCTGTATGATATTCCCTTAGCATTGGTTAAGGCGCTCGCCATGGTGCTGAGCGAACAACCCAGTCACCAAGCCAAACAAACTCAGCTTACGCTTGATGCGTGGATCCATAATCTCTCGCAAGCAGAGAAAGACACGCTATTACGCACGTTGTTTGAGCAAGGCCAGCTAACCCGTCACCAAGCCTTAGCGCTGACGCGAAAAGAACCTGTCAACACAGACGAGATCTATCAATACTGGTTAACTTCCGCCGTCATTTCTCCTTTCATTGAGCAAGCGCAAAGTCAATTACAGCAAGAGCAAGCCGCAGCACTCGCAAAAAAATTAGCTATCGAAAAAGCGGAAAAAGAAAAAGCGTTGACGTATATCTACAATCAACGTGAGCACTACTGGCAGCAATCACAAGAGCAAGCGGATCGAACTTGCGCCAGTGGTTACGATGCGGCATCACGCTATCTGCATCAGCTGTTTGAGGCCTATCAGTTCAAAGCTGATGAAGCGGCGTTTGAACAACGTTTTAAGCGCTTTGTTGTGGCGAATAATAGCCGTAAAGCACTGTTAAATCGCTTGAGTGATTTGCTTTAAACGATGAGGCGATAGGCTGGCCAAATGACGTTAGCAAAAAACCGATTGAGGGTTGGTTGAAAGGTTGTAAGCCCACCAAAGGTCTACAAATTGTTACCTATGAAGTCACTTTGTGTAGACCTCGGGGTCTAAGTAACGCGCTTTTACCATCTCTGTGGTAAATACTGCGTGAAATACAAAGGCATCACGATATTGGTTTGCTCTAATGCGGATGAGCCTTGTGTACCCGTTAACTTAAAGGTTTTACTTGGAGTACATTTTTCAACGTAGGATGCCAACGATTTTGCTCTTGTACGTTTACCACTTTTGACCTCCACAGGGACGATATCGCCTTCATCGGTCGCCAAAATAAATTCGATTTCGGCACGGGCGTCATTCCATGAATAGCTTGGGTCAACGCCAATGGCAGTGAGCTCTTGTTGCACAAAGTTTTCAGCCACATAACCTTTGTATTCATAGTTTTGTTGCTTAATTTCTTTATAACTGCTGCCGAGCATATGATTAAGCAGACCCACATCAAACAAAAACAGTTTCACCATATTTTCTTTTTTATAGGCCGCTAACGGAGATTTCGGCAATCCTTCAATAGGGTAGTTTGGCAAAGCTAGGCGGCAGCAGTTAAGCCAATGGATCGCGGTTTCAAAATCGCTATAACGAGATTTACGCTCATGCACATGCTTAAATTTAAAGCGTTTAACCGACTCATCGCTGACAAGTGATAGCTGGGCTGGAATGCTATTAAATACCGATTCAATCAGTGTGGTGTCGACCTTGCCCGCGTACTTACCAAAATCGCGGCGATAACCTTCCACTAAATCGGCATGAATTTTTGTGACTTTTTCAACACGCTCTAGAATGCTTGAATCCTTATACTGATACCAAGCAGAAACGGCTTCCGGCATACCACCAGTAAAAAAGTAGTCAGTGAGTTTGTCCATCAATTTGGTGTGTACTGCCGGTGTGCTTGCTTGACTATCAAACGCTTTGATCAGCGCTTGCTCGTTGGATGCGTAAATAAATTCTTGGAAGGTCAGTGGTCGTAAATTGTATTGTTCTACCTTGCCCACAGGGAAGGTGTTGAGCAAACCAATATTCGAGCCGCTGGCAGCGACAAAATAGGACGGTGCTTTTTCAGCAAAGTACTTTAGTGAGGTAACGGCACGTTCACATTCGCCAATTTCATCTAATATCAGCAGATCGGTTTCTGGGTTGAACGCTTGGTTGGTTAACAACTCAATATTCATTACTAGCTCGTCAGGTGACAGAGAGCCATCGAACGCTTCTTTGTAGGCAGGGTTTTCAAGGAAGTCGATACGAAGGATGTTGGCAAAGGTATTCCCAAATAACTCTTGTAGCAGATAGGTTTTACCTGTTTGTCTTGCACCATCGATCAATAATGGCTTGCGCACCGGTTGATTTTTCCATGTTATTAGGGCGTTTAGTAAGTTGCGCTGCATTGTCATTTCCCGCCAATTAAGACTGTTAACTGCCTGTAGTATAACTCAGCCTACACTTTTACGCGCAGAAAAGTGCGGAATTTTACATTTTTATGCGCATAAAAGTGTAATTTGATGACCTTTGGCATTCAGGGATTCACATCATCGCCTTGGCCAACGCGCAAGCTAAACCTAAAAGTAGGATATAAATCCAATTATATTGAGTAAAGTGGGAATATAGTCCCTTTGGTTGGTGATATGGCTAAGCGTGACTTACACAATATATTGTTTCCAAAGCAGCGTAAAATCCTGACGCAGTTTGGTGAAGACTTGCTGTTGGCGATGAAAAGACGTGGTTTTACCAAAAAGCTACTGTGTGAACGTACTGGTTTTGATCATAAAACCGTGAATTAAGTCTTAGCCGGTGATCCGGGCGTTGCCATAGGCACTTACTTAAAGGTGATGGCCGTTCTTGGCATGGAAAGCAACTTTGCAGAAATGGCCGCCCATGATGAAGTGGGTATCAAGCTGCAAAACATAAAATTGCTGGAAGGTTCAAGATGAGCCGTGAAATCGTTGAAGTCTATGCCGACTGGCAGCCAATTGAAGCACCTTTGCTAATAGGGCTGCTTTCTTACAGCGATTCAAGCCGAGGTGGCGTGTTTAGTTTTGCCTACGATAAAGCATTTTTAACCTCAGCCTATCGCTTGCAAATTGATCCCATCCTGACCCTCCACTCCGGTGTACTCTAAAACGATGAAGTCGATAAAAGCTTCCGCGCATTTCTTGATTCATCGCCTGATAGATGGGGGCGTATTTTAATGCAGCGGCGTGCGGCGATTGAGGCGCGCAAAGGCATTCGAGCAACAAGTCGATTAAACGAATTGGATTACCTGCTGGGCGTAAATGACTCTTACCGGATGGGTGGTATTCGATTTAAGCGAACAGGCTCGAATGCTTTTTTGGACGACAATTCTGAATTTGCTGCGCCGCCAATGGCTTCTTTGCGAGAGCTAGAGCATGCAGCAATGCAGATTGAAAAAGACGATAACATCGACAGTGACGAGTATTACCGCTGGTTGAAAATGCTGATTTCTCCAGGCTCATCATTAGGTGGTGCAAGGCCCAAAGCTTGTGTCACAGATGAACAAGACCACTTGTGGATTGCTAAGTTTCCCAATTTAAACGATACCCATGATGTGGGCGCGTGGGAGATGGTCTGTTATGAATTGGCGTTAGCGGCAGGTGTTGACATGTTTCCAAGTGAGATGAGGCAATTTTCGTCACAGCACCATACCTTCTTAACAAAACGGTTTGACCGCGACGGTGACAAGCGGCTGCATTTTTCGTCGGCCATGACACAGCTTCAATACTATGATGGTGAACAATCTCAAGGTGCCAGCTACTTAGAGATTGCTGAATTTATTTCCAATTGTGGAGCACAAACCACAGCTGATTTAGCTCAGTTTTGGCGTATGGGGGTAAAGGCATGGGGAAGTGTTTAATGAAGTGCTGCTGTTTATTTTGGCTTGGTATTTGGTGAAGGGATGTTTTCTAATTTCAATGAAGGTTGCTTGTTACTGTTGTCATCAATGTACTCAAGGGCGTACCTCATAGCCTTGTAGCTTTTCTCGCGTTTTTTAAACATGCGTTGCAGCATAGGGAGAGTGCAGTCCACATAGTCGTGAATAGTGACTTGTGTTTTGCCTTCCGATTCACGATGAATACGACCGGCATATTGAGCCAATGTTCCTTTCCATGAGATGGGCATGGCCAAAAACAACGTATCCAGTCTTGGTAGGTCAAACCCTTCGCCTACATATTTTCCTGTTGCGACGACGACTTGAGCCGATTGCAGATGATTGTCAGCGTTCTTGCGTTCCGCAGCTTTCATGGCGCCTTTAAGTACGACAGTGCTTATACCCATTTCGGTAAGTCGTGAGTGTATGGATTCTGCGTGCTCTCTACGCTCTGTAAGGACTAACGGGTGTCCGCCATTTTGAACACACTCGTAGGCGTCTGAGACGATTTTTGAAGTGCGCTGCTCATTATTGACGAGCCAGCGGTAGGCATCGCTTATTTTGGGGCGCTCATCTGTTTTTATAAGCTCTGCTGCTGGTACATCGTAGAGCTGATGAATCATCACGGTTTGAGTAAATTGCTCATCAGGGCTTTGTTTCACTTTGTAGCGAATAGGCCCTGCCGCCATAAAAATGATCTTTTGATGACCATCTTGTCGCTCTGGTGTTGCTGTAAGGCCCAATACATATTTTGCTCTTACCTCGTTGAGTACCATTTCAAACCTTGGTGCAGATAGGTGGTGGCATTCGTCAACAATAATATGGCCGTAGTCTTGAATGAGAGGAGTGATGGAATTGTCTTTTTTATTAACCAAACTTTGGTAGGTGGCTATGTCGATAATGCCACTCGGCTTTCTTTTACCTCCGCCTATACTGCCAATGGTTACTTCGGGTAGGAACGTGCGTAAGCGCTCTTGCCATTGTCGAGCAGTTGTCGGCTATGAACCAGTATGAGGGTATTTACTTTGCGTTTTACGATCATAGCAATGGCAGTAACCGTTTTTCCAAATGCAGTTGGCGCATGCAAAATACCGAAGTCATGTTTAGATATTGCGGCCACTGCGTCACGCTGGTTCTTTCGCAAAGTGAACTCAGGGGTAAGCTTTAATAATGGTTTACCAATTTCACGCTTATCGTCAAATAGTGGCGAAATGTTTTGCTCTTGTAGCAAAGCAATCGCATCATCGAGGCAGCCTCGCGGTAGTGCTAGATAACCGTTTTCAATACGAGCACAGGAAATAAACCTCGGAATGCCATGGGTTGAAAAGCGCAACGCTTGTGTTTTAAAAAACACAGGATTAGAAAAACTAGCTAATCGCTTTAGTCCGGCCAGTAATGGCCCAGGTAACTCGCTCATCAAAAAGTAGATATGGTTGGCCAAGGTAATGGTCACGTTTTTCGGCAAAGACTCTAATTTTATTGGTGCGGCTTTGGCTGTGATTTCCCAAGGAGGGCGGTTGTCTGTTAGCCCTTGCTCGGACAGTAATAGGGTGTTGGGTGAAATAGTTGTTATGAGTTGGTCAATACTCGACTGAGTGAGCGTTTTAAGCTCAGCAAGGTACCGCCATTGATCATCGATGGCATTCAGGTCACTGTCAACAAAGCAACTACGACCTGAAAGGCGAGCCTCCTTTTGAAGTGGTAACGCAATGAGATTGCCAAACCCGCCTTCAGGAAGTACATCTTGGTTAGGAAAGAGCCTGTCATAGGAGTCAAACGATAGATTTGGAAATATTTCCATGGCTTTATCAAGCAAAGCGAAACCCAGTGCCCGAGCATGGTTCGCTGGGATATTGGTTTCAAAAAATATCCATAAGTGAGCCCCGTTGCCAGAACGCGAGATTTCTATCGCGTGCGGAATATCAAACGCTTGGCACACTTTAGACATTGCTTTGACTTCTTCTTGCCAACAGCCTTTGTCAAAATCGGCTGCCAACAAATAGCACGAATTATCTTTAAGTAGTGGATACAGACCTACCACTTGATGACCGGCAAGGTGCCTGTAAATAATGTGCTCGTTTAATTCGCTAAACTTTCGGTGTGAACAGTCTTGGCATTTAATGCGGGGTTTGTTGCATAGCCCGCTTACCCACTCATTATCACAGGCTACGGAATAGCCACTGCGCCCCTGTTGATTTTGCCAACGATTGGCAAAGATATCCTCTCTTCCACGAAATCGTTGTCTGAATAAGGCGACCTTTTGTTCTGGCGTGAATGTCTGTACTGAACGCTCGATTTGAGCGCTACGCAAAGCCTCTCTTAATGCGAGAAGCTGCTGCTTTTCATTTTCAAGCTCAGCTAGCCTGTTATCAATAGCAGAAATGTTTGGGTAGCGAGCGTCATTCATAACAAACTAATTTTGATTCGCAGCACTATAAAGCGCGAACTTGCGGTGGCTTGATCAGCGACTCTGCTGGAATACCTAACCCTTCATGAAGTTTCCAAATCATTTTTAGCGTGAGTGATCGCTTATGGTTTAGGATTTCATAAACACGATTGCTTTTACCTATCATGGGTTCAAGATCTTTAACGGTTAAGCCTTTGCGCTCCATCTCAAACTTTATTGCCTCAACAGGGTCTGGCAAATCCATTGGAAAATGCTTTGCTTCGTAGGCCTCGACTAACGTAACCAAAATGTCCAGCTTTTCGCCTTCGACGGTATCAGGCTCCGCCATCATTAGGTTTTCGATGTCGTTTAATGCCGCGCGGTAGTCGGCATCTGTTTTAATAGGTCTGATGTCCATTATATTTACCTCTTGTTACTACCTTTTGGCTTCAAATCGTTTGTACATCAATTTTATCGTATTGCGCATGGCTGCCGATAAACCGTATGTAAACCACTTTGTACGCATAATTGATCCAAGCAACTAACCGGTATTTATTACCGGCAATGTTAAACACGACACGCCCATCTTTGAGGATGCTGGCATTTCTAAAGTCCTGTTTCACATCCGCCGGTGCTCCCCAATCAGCGTTTAATGCATGCCTATACCAAGCTAACGTTGGCTCTTTAGCGTCAATGTATTCTGAGCTGTCTTCCCAAAATGTTTTTAAGGTTGATAGTGCGATAATTCTCATAAATAGATATTAGTCCCAATTTGGGACTTTTGCAAGTTTGGTATTCTTGATGCGGTTAGGAGTTGTTACCGCATCCCCAATTGCCCCATTCCTTGGGGCGGTTCACATCCCTCTTATTCACCCTCTTAAGCTCGGCATATCAAGTGTTGCCCCATTGTCCCAACTGCCACGGTAAGTGATCAAATGGGGGGCTTGCTATTTTCGCCTGATGGGCCTTTTCGACATGCGGCTGCGTTTGCCATCGAAGAAGGCCAATACTCTGAACCAATAGAGTGATTCTTCATACCCCAAGCTGTGCGTTGGACGTGCAGGCGGGATGAGCCCCAGTTTGCGTCCTAAACTGACAATCACGTAGAAGCGAACGGAAAATACCTATACGAGCCTGAAACTGTGGCTGAAGTTGAGCATATTCTAGGTGCTGTTGTTGTTCTATTAAGACAGCCGATTTATTCACTCGGTTTAGGCTGTGTGATTAATGTGTTTAGAACAGCCCAAGCTTTAAATATTGGGCTTGAAATTGGGGCAGAGAAGGATAACTTGTATCTCAAACCTGATCTGACAGTTACCCATTTTTTATTGTTTCTATCAGGTTAAATTTTCTAGATGTGTATGAAGGCTAATTGCAGAAATTTGATTGATATTGGTACACAAACTGAGTCTTTGTTGCTGTCGAAGTTGGTGCATTATATTGGGTTAAACCTTTTAAAGCACTGAAGCTTAAAGCAGCACGATCAACTACTTTTCTTGTGAAATTCGCATTGGGATCTGAATATTTAAACGAAATTTCTGCTAAAACAGGTTTTAGACTACCGTAAGGCAATAGGGTATACCATAAACTTAACTCTAAATCTGCATCGAATTCACCTAAATCAATCGTTGCACCACTATATTTTCGTTCATAGATAGTTAGACCACCAACTTGATTCAGGGCTAGACTATTATTAAAATTATAGTCATTTTTGAAGCCAGTAAATAGAATATTGATATCCTCAAAATCGTTAATGGTTCGCGAGGTTGGTACGGTTGTTGACTTGCTTGCAACTACAAGGAAACTCAAGTTATCTTTACGAGTAATGTCATCTTCTAGCTTAGTTTTTGCGCCTGATACATTGCTAGTCAAATCTTTGAAGTCAGCAATATAATGGTCATATCCACGATACTTTAAAGTTACTTCTTTTGTACCATTTTCATTACGCTCTCTGAAGCTGTATCCCATATTTTTTAAAGTACAGCTTCCTTGAGTATCGTAAAAGCGGATTTCTCTTTGTGTATCAAAGATCATAGCACCAGTTACGTCACGACTGATTTTATTTTCAATCGCATTTTTCACCGCTGAAAAATAGCTATTTATGCTGCTTGCTTCATTTCCATAATTAAAATTTATGGGATCTAATAGTACTTTGTATTCGCGAGATGTGGCTTTGGGAGATGCATAGCTCAGCGATGGTAGCACTGTAATTGCCAAGAAAGTTATCAAAGCCGATTGAGTTATTCTCATTTTTCTCTCTAGACAAAAGTTGAATTTAAAAAGCCCAAAAGTTTTAGCTTTTGGGCTTCATTCATTGTTATGGGTTGAAAAGATTTAACTTATCGGCAATATATAAGGTAGGTGTATCGACACGCATGCCCACATTATCCAAATACTTTTGCTCTAAACCATTGGTTGTCCAAAGACCCATGTCATCATCATTCACAATGCCAAGAGTTTGTCGGTTAATCAACCATAGACCTTCCATTTTGTCATGCGCATAACTTACACGTTTACCCATATCCAATACCAATGTTTTACTTACTGGCTGAATATTTAGTGCTTGTAATGCTTCCCATTTTTTATCGTTATTGATGAAATATTGCTCGAGGGTTTTACCTGCAATCGTTAAACCAAGTTTAGGATCTTGCACTAGATCGCCCTGAGTTGCGATATCCTCCAAATTGGTAGCATCCTTCAGATCAATACGATAAACATGTTTCATGATATTCGGATCGTCTTTAAGGAATTTGCCATCACGTTCCAGTACTAAAAACTCATGATCATTAATCGCAATAATAGCTGAGTTTGAGTTAGCATCAATTTCTTGACGATAGAGATACTGAGCAACTTTTCCTGTTTCAAGATTGATCGTCACAATACGTGTTAAGGTTGATTTATTAACAGCTTTAGTCGGTAAGTCCATTGTCGATTGCATAATCCCAACCAATGTTTTTTGGTCAGGTGTAATAGTTAAACCTTCCATACCACGGTTGGCACGACGATAACTAAATTCTTGCGGTAAAGTGAAGGTATTGCGCACATCATTTACAAAAGGATTAATACGACCAATTTCTTTTCCATTGGCATCATAGTGCACAATGTGAGGACCATATTCATCACTCACCCAGAATGTACCATCATTCAATGCTGCCAAACCTTCAGAATCGAGACCGTAATCATCAAGTTTGATAGGGTTCGTTATTGGGTCATAAGGCTTTGATGGATCTTTAGCGATGACCTTGCCATGAATATCGTAAGGTGTTTCGCCTGTACCACCTAGTGCAGCAGTATTCGGTAATCCACTAATATTATTTCCATCACGATCTTTTAATAAAATCGTTTTGATGAGTTTGATTGAGCCATCATCTTGTACCTCAAACAACCCAATTTTAGGTATATAGTCTGGCATTGGAAAAATCTTACCAGCACCATTCACGCCATCATTATAGTCAGCATTTGGGCCACGATCTGTGATTGCGTAAAATTGTTTATTGTTCGTAGGATGGGCAGCAACATCAGAGCCAAAGCCACCCTGTCGAAGTGTAAATGCACTCGCAATAGTTGTTCCATTCGCCTTAAAGCTTGTTAAGTTTTGGTAAGGCAATGCAACCCCTTGGGCAAATAAGTTTGGACCACACTGGATGGAGCTTTGCTGGATTTCATTCGCATCCAACTCACCATTTTGATTTTTATCCAAACCACTTTCAATACGTGTTCCAGCACTCCAGCAATCATCATTTCCAAGTACTAAAGGCGTCTGTTGAATCAAACTATTCAATCCATTTTGACCATTGTCCCCATCATCAGTACATGCGGTTAATAAAATTGTCGAAGCTAATAAAGCTAAGGTTAGTGGTTTTTTTTTCATTTTTTTGAAGCATCATGTTTAAAAAGCTTCATCATAAGAAGCAAAAATGACAATTACATGAATGAAATATGATCAATGTAAAATTTTAGCAAATTAAAAATATCAGTAGTTTGTGGGGGTTATATCTAGGTTTTCTTCATTATTTATCAAATGTGGTTTGAGGTAAAATTAAAATAAAACTTTAAACTGCCACAGTATTCTAGATATAAGCAGCCTTATTATGAAGCTGTCTCATAGGGCAGGGTTATACCAATGCTAAGTTTGAAGTGATTGAATCATCCTACTTACTAACGACACAATGTGACGTGTCGAAATTTATGTTTATTGAAAATTCCCCCAAATAATTTAAATTACTGTAATATTTTCCAATAGTTAAAACATTGCTAGTAGCATCATCAACTTAAATGTACTGTGTTGCAGGTAATAGAATTAAGACATCAGAAATAGCTTCAGCACCATGACTAAACCACAGGCAATGGTGATGACAGTGGTTCAACAGATTATCAAAAGTTACTTCCAACTGTCGCTTTAGGCTGGGATATATTACCTGAGCTTTATACTTATGCTAGCTATGGCAAAGGCTTCGAAACACCAACCTTTACCGAGATGGCCTATCTTACAGTAGGGACTTCAGGCATTAACTTTAATTTAAAACCTGCGACCAGTGATACCGTAGAACTTGGCTTAAAATCGCAGAATACCTTAGGGTTATTTACTTTTGCTGTATTTCATACTGAAACTAAAAATGACATTGTGCCTGACGATGCCAATGGCGGGCGAAGCACATTTCGTAATGCAGAAAAAACCTTACGTGAAGGCTTAGAGTTATCGTGGCAAAAACAGCTCTGGCAAGCACTCAATATTCGAACCAGTTATAGTTATTTAGATGCGACTTTTGATGCTGATATTCCAGCGACCACAACCAAACCGCTGATACAAAAAGGAACATATATTCCAGGTATTGCCAAGAATCAAGCTTTTGTAGGCTTGGCATGGCAACCTGAGCAGGGATTTCAGGCAGGCTTAGAAGCACGTTATATGGACAAGATTTATGTCGATGATATCAACTCTGATACTGCACCAAGTTATACGGTCGTTGCGGCAAATGTTGGCTATTTGTGGGTCAATAAAGACTGGAAAGTAAATACTTATGCACGACTAGATAATTTATTAGATCGAAACTATGTGGGTTCCGTGATTGTCAATGATAGTAATAATCGTTTCTTTGAGCCCGCAGATAGACGAAATTTTAATGTTGGACTATCGATAAAAAAATATTCTAACATAGGCTTTGTTGCATAAATACATAACCAACTGATTTTGTTCATTAATTTTTAGGTTGAAATTCATACAAACCTATTTAAATCAGAAGCTTACAAAATCTTTATGCAACAAAGCCGTGGAACAGCCACAAATAAACTCAGTAATAAATTTTTAAACATATTAATCCCCCGTTAAGTAACGGATTATAACAGCCGTAACTATCTAATCACATGCAAAAAGTAGCCGTTTCGCCTTTTCCTGTCCTCACATGATGCAAGCGGACCATACATCTTAATCAGATAGAAATCGAGTCGAGGTAAATCAATCCATCACAAATGGAGCAGAAATTATGCTTGATCACACTCTTGGTTAATGCTGAAAAGTCTTTGAGTTTTAATTAATAAATAAGTGTATCCATGTCTACCCTCAACTTTACTTATTTTCAGATAGCAACCAATCGAGAGCACTCATTTTTACAATACCATTATAATTCGCTTCAGTCCCTATCGTGTCTAAGGTAAGCAAATACTTGGGATACGAATCAGAAATTTTCTGTAATGGACGTAACTCTCGGCTGAGTGTCTCCTCATTGAGCGTTTCTAATGCCACCTGATAATAAGTTAAATTCTGTAAAGTATCGACAGCAACAAAATCAATTTCATATTCATCAACCCGCCCTACATAGACCGTATAACCTCGTCTGACAAGCTCAAGATAAATCACATTTTCTAAGATATGACCTTGATCAGCATTAGCATCAGGCAACATAATCCGGCGCAATCCGACATCAACTAAATAGTATTTTTCAGAGGATTGTAATAACTCACGCCCGCGTACTTTAAATTGTGCGGCACTATAAAATAACAAACTGTCCTGTAAGCCCTGAATATAGCGTTTTACTGTTTCAAATGAAATTTTAACCCCACTTGAAACAAAGGTATTTTTAATTTTATTGATGGAAATAGGTGAGCCTGTCACGCTTGCCAAATATCTTGCGACACGCTCGAGAGAGTTAATATCGGCAGTATTCAAACGGGGAATAACATCTTTAAACATTACACTGGCATAGACTGCTTGCAAGTAATCATAAGTTTCCTGCTGGCTAGTCATGGCAAGCGTATAAGGGAAACTACTGCGCGTATACATGGCATACAAATCACGATTTGATAATTGTTGGATGATCGGATTATTTTCAATATGCCACTGTTTAAATTCTTGGAATGACAGAGGTAGAACATGTTGCTCGATATAGCGTCCTGTAAGTAAAGTCGCAAGTTCTCCACTTAGAAAGAATGCATTTGAGCCTGTAATATATAAATCGATATAATCCCGAACATATAAAGAGTCGACTACTTTCTCAAAATTTGTAACATGTTGTATTTCATCTAAGAAAACATAGTTTTTTTTACTTTTATCAACTTTGGACAATACATAATCATGTAGTTTACGGTAATCGGTGAGTTCTTCAAATTCCATAAATTCGAAGTTGATGGCAATGATGTTTTCGGCTTGTACACCCTGTGCTTTTAGGATTTGTTGAAACATTGCCAATAAGGTGGATTTTCCAGAGCGACGCACACCTGAAAGTACTTTAATGACATCACGGTCTTGCCATGTATTCAGAAATTTTAAGTAGCCATCACGTCGAATATTAGCGCTTCTCATTATTTACACTTGGAATCTAAAGTTTTAATAAATTATATCAAATTTTAGAACGTATATGTAAATATATTTAATTTTAAAAAAAGTTTAAGGTTAAGTGAAACATTCAAAGCTGCTGTTGAAGTATACGGATAGTAAATGTAATAAAAATCCAGATTCTATCTTTTTTGACTCTGTACACGACAAAAAACCTAAATATGCCTAATATCGTATCTGGGTCTACTCCTTAGATGAGCAATGGTGATGCCTTGTTTTCGGATTTGTTGAGACTGTAAATAAAACTATGTAAACGCTTAAACTCCCCCAACGTTGTTGGGGTCAAACAAAAGGTGTTTACCATGAAAGATGAAGCAATGTTGGCACTCGCTAAAGAGTTAGCCAAGAACCTAAAAACCGAACTCGATCTCAATAATTTTAGTCGGGCTTTAAAGAAATTGACTGTTGAAACTGCCCTTAATGCGGAACTCACCGACCATTTAGGTTACGAAAAGAATAGTCCACGAACAGGTAAAAATGCTCGCAATGGTTACACAACGAAGCGTCTACTGACTGATGATGGTGAGTTTGAACTAGATACCCCTAGAGATCGTGAGGGTAAATTTGAGCCACAGCTTATCAAGAAAAATCAGACCCGTATCACAAAGCCAATTTCTGCTTTTGAGTGAGGTAAAGCAATTTGAACCGTTAACATATTAGTAGAAATAGGATCTAATGGTGCAGAGCAGGATAAGGCAATAAATGCAGGTTTATTCGGTGGTGGTGAGCGATCATTCTTTGGTTTACCATCAAATAAGCGAATCCATTTGGATACAAGATTTGCATTCAATCCATGTTGCAAAGCGACCGAAGCAATTGAAACGTCAGGTGCTTTACAAGCCTGAACGATCTGCTGTTTAAATTCAGCACTGTATGTTCTTCGTTTTTTCGCTAGAGATGCGATGGATGTCTGATTATTTGTCGTCATAAATTTAAGTCCCCACTTGTTTTTAAGTGGGGACTAAATTAAGGCTTATAGGATGAATTCATAAGGTGTGTTCAGCGGACGCTTACGAAAAAACAGCCAAGTGCTCATATGGTACAGTTATATCAAGAACAATGGTCAGATTGGCTATCAACGACACATGTGGCAAGTGAAGGTGTCCTGCAGAATGAAAGTTAAGTGTCTATTGAGGGGTACAATCTAATGGGAGAAATTGAAAAATAAAATACCATTGAATATTTGGTCATTATTTGTTAATTTCTGCGCAAAATTTAACATGCAATAAATTTATGTTCAAAAAAAATATAGTATTAAAAAGTATTTTGCTTACTTTGGGTGGTTTTGTTGTTACTCCTTTTGCATTTGCAGAAACATTTGATCCAGCGATAGATGGTTTGATTCGAAACCAGCAGCGCCAAGCAGAACTAGAAAAAATTATACAACCAGAACGTGATGTTAATTTAGATGTCATCCAAAAAAAAGAAGCTGTACAACTTACCGACCTTGAAGATCAGAATTGTTTTGAAATCAAGACAGTTGAACTTGATGGCGAAATGAGTAAGCATTTTGATCAATATGTGCAACAAGCGTTAAAAGATTTAAGTTTTACTCCAGGTTTATGCATGGGTGAGCAGCGAATTAATCTGTTGATGACGCAAACGCAGAACATCATCATTGGCCGAGGCTTTACTACGACACGAATATTGGCTGCACCTCAAAACTTAAGTACAGGCGTATTAAAACTCACCGTCATTCCGGGATTAGTTCGAGAAATCAAACTCGATTTAAGTGATGAGGAAAATACCCGAGCAGGCCGAATTCAATATGCCAAAAATATCTTTCCAATGAAGAGTGGCGATATTCTCAATTTACGTGACTTAGAGCAAGGCTTAGAAAACTTAAAAAGACTGCCTACAGCGGAAGCTGATATTCAAATTATTCCTGCAGATGCGCCCAATCAAAGTGATGTTATCGTCAAATGGAAACAGCGAAAAATTCCAATTCGCGTGACCTTAAGTGCTGATGATGCCGGTAGTCGTCAAACCGGTAAATACCAAGGTAACATCACCGTTTCAGTCGATAACCCTTTATTTAGAAGTGACTTATTTTACGTCACCATGGGCCGTAACTTAGCAGATCAGCAAGAGATTACGGATCAAAATGGAACCACTGTGAAGAGCGGAACCCATAACTATGCCCTTCATTATTCAGTCCCTTATAAAAACTGGCTGATCAGCGCCAATGCGAGTCGATACAATTATGACCAAGCTGTTGCAGGCACCAATAATGTCTATAACTATAATGGAGAAAGTCAGACTCAAGACTTAGGCTTGACCCGATTGCTTTATCGGGATGCCAAGCGTAAAACCTCAGCGACCTTGAAAGGCTGGCATCGAGAATCTAAAAGCTATATTGATGATGCCGAACTGACCATACAGCGCAGAGATGTTGCGGGTTGGCAGTTAAACCTTGATCATCGTGAATATATTCAATTTGCAGTGCTGGATTTGAGTCTAGGGTATAAGCGAGGCACAGGTGCATTCGATTCATTACCAGCAGTTGAGGAAGCGCTGAACGAAGGTACATCACGGATGAAGATCTGGACGCTAGATGCCAATCTGAATGTTCCGTTCCAATTTGAGAACCAGCAATATAGCTACTCAAGTGCCTTTAGAGCGCAATACAATGACACCCCGCTGACCATCCAAGACCGGCTTTCCATTGGTGGAAGGTATACAGTACGCGGTTTTGATGGTGACCTAACCCTAGCAGCAGACCGTGGCTTCTACTGGCGCAATGATTTAGCCATGTCTATTTTTCCCGCACATCAATTCTATATGGCCTTGGATGCTGGGCATGTTGATGGTCAATCTGCCCAATGGCTTTTAGGTAAAACCCTTGTGGGTGGTGCGATGGGGCTACGTGGTCAATTTAAGGTGGGTGGCACTTTTTACTACGATATATTTATCGGTAAACCAATCAAGAAGCCTGAATATTTCCAAAATTATGATTTGAATTATGGTTTTAGTGCCAGTTATTCATTCTGATCTAAAGAAAAGTACAAACTAAAAAATGAGCTCGTAGTATTAAAGCGAAAAAATCTCCCAAATAAAGACACATTGGTAATTGAAAAATGAATAAGAACTGCTATAAAACGATTTTTAGTCAAACCCGTGGTGAAATGATTGCTGTTGCAGAAAATGTCGCAGCTGCAGGACAAGCCTCAACACAGAATAATAAAGCGGTTGATCTTGAAACACCAGTCGTTGCTTCTGAAAAAAGTTTAGCTTTAAAAGTTCTTTCATTTTCATTGATGCTGATTACAGGCACTGCCCTGATCAATGCATCTATTGGTGTATCGCACAGCAATGTTGTTGCAGACTCGAATGCGGCAGGCAATCAGCGTCCAACGATATTGAACAGTGCCAATGGCACAACGCAGGTGAATATTCAAACCCCAAGCAAAGCTGGGGTATCGGTGAATCACTACCAGCAATTTGATGTGAATCAGAACGGTGTCATTTTAAATAACAGCCGCCAAAATACTCAAACGCAGCTTGGGGGTTATATCCAAGCCAATCCGTGGCTTGCAGGCGGTGAAGCCAAAGTCATTGTTAATCAGGTGAACGGCAGCAATCCAAGTCACTTAAATGGCTATGTAGAGGTCGGTGGACGTAAAGCAGATGTGATCATTGCCAACCAAGCTGGGATTAATGTCGATGGTGGCGGTTTTATCAATGCAGGTGGGGTGACTTTAAGTACCGCCAATCCGAATATTCAAAATGGACAAGTGACAGGTTATCAAGTCCGTGACGGGGTGATTAACATCACAGGTCAGGGCTTGGATGCCAGTAAAGCCGACTATACCCAGTTACTCAGCCGTGCTGCACAGATCAATGCGGGGATTTGGGCTAAAGAATTGACGGTGGTTGCTGGACAAAATGATATTGAAGTTAATCCGCAGGCTGGTGCGATACAGGCGGCTTCGGGGTTGGCAGGCACTGTGCCACAGTTTGCCATTGATACCAGTCACTTAGGCGGAATGTATGCGGGCAAAATCAGTTTAATCAGTACCGAACAAGGGGTTGGGATTAACAATGCAGGGCAAGTGTTTGCTTCAGCCGGGCATATTAAAATCAGTGCCAATGGCGAGCTGCAAAATAGCGGTGCAGTAGTTGCAGAAAATAAAGTCGATAGCACCCCAGCGAGTTTAAATCTTCAAGCAAAAGATTTAAACAATAATGGCAAGATATTAAGTCTAGGCGATCAACGCATTCAGGCTGAAAACGTCAACAATACCGGCCTCATTAATAGCCAAGGTTTAACTCGTATTGATGCCAGTCAAGGCATCCAAAACGTGGGTACAGGTCAAATCTATGGTGACCATATTGCCCTGCAAGCCGCGCATCTTCTCAATGCAGAACAGCAAACCAATGGCGATGTCAAAGCAGGCACGATTGCGGCACGTCAACGCTTAGATATTGCAGGCGGAAAAATTGAAAACCGAGAACAAGCCTTAATTGCCAGCGAAGGTGCGCTGACTGTTGGTGGACAACTCAATGCAAACCATATGGCAGAAGGCTCTGCCGCATTATTAGACAATGCCAGTGCACGTATTCAATCCGTGGGTGATATGTACTTAGGCGTGGATATTTTGACCAACCGAAATTTGCATTTCAGTTCAAGTGTCAAAGAAATACCAGAAACCCGCAAAGATGTGACCGCTTATCAAGGTGCTGGAAGCGCTGAAATTCTTGATTCATCGCATATTACAGGTCGTGGCAGTTATGACAGCATTTATCTGGATGGTCAAAAATATGAAGACTATACCCGATATATCTACAACCAGTACGAAACCCAACACTATGTGGATTCCAGTGCACCAGCGGAGATTATTTCAGGTGGCACACTGACGCTAAAAGGCCAAAGCCTGACCAATGACAAGAGCCAAATTCTAGCGACGAAAGGCATTAATATTGAACAAAATGAAGTGAATAATATTGATGCTGAGGGTGAGCATCGTGTGATTAAAACGGGGACATCACAGTATCACTATGTAGGTTGGAATACATTAGGTACAAGTAAACGAAGTAAGTGGAACAGTGTTAAACCCTATAATCCAGCTGATATCGTAACGCCAATAAAACTTGATGTGGTGAAATATGATGGTGCTCACCAAGGCACATTAAATGGTGATACCTCAGAACTCAGCTTACCGCTGCAATCCTTATACAGCGTTAATAAAGAAAATAATAACCGCCCTTTGATTGAAAGCAGCGATGCCTTTACCAATTATAAAAATTGGTTAGGCAGTGATTACATGCTGCAAATGTTCGCGACCAACCCACAAAATATGCAAAAACGTTTAGGGGATGGTTATTACGAGCAAAAACTGGTCAATGACCAAATTGCACAACTGACGGGTCAAGTTTATTTAGATGGTTATACGAACTTCGAGGATCAATTCAAAGCCTTGATGGATTCTGGGGTAAGTGCTGCCAAAGATCTTAATTTAAGTGTTGGAGTGAAGCTCTCAGAAGCACAGATTGCTCGATTGACCAGTGATATGGTGTGGCTGGTGACAGAAACCATTACCGTTGATGGCGAAAAAATCCAAGTCTTGGTACCGAAAGTGTATGTTGCGGTACAGTCGGGGGACTTAAACAACAAAGGTGCCTTGATTGCAGGCGAGACGGTCAATTTAAAACTGAGTGGGGATTTAAACAACCAAGGCAGTATTGCTGGACGCCAATTGGTGAGTCTTGAAGCCAATAACATTAATAACGTGGGTGGCTTAATACAAGGTCGAGATGTCTTTGCGACAGCACACACCGATATCAATAATATTGGTGGGACAATGACCGCCAATCAAATCCTTGCCCTTGATGCGGGCCGAGACATTAACAACATCACCACGACGATTAAAACTGAAAATAAGCACGGTTTAAGTGAATTTAGCGCTGAAAACATTGGCCGTGTTGCTGGGCTGTATGTACAAGATGCGGATGGTCAGCTGGTTGCCAATGCCAAGAATAATATCAATCTGACTGCATCAGATCTACAAAGCCAAGGTAGCATTGCGATCCAAGCGGGACAAGACCTGAATCTTTCTACGGTGAATGTCAGTCGCAGTGATTTAAGCTCAGCAGGTGACAAGGATCAGATTCTGAATGCTTCGAGTCGAGATGTAGGGACGCAGATTCAGGCGAAAGGAAATATTTCCCTGCAAAGTGGTGCCAATACTCAGATTAAAGCCAGCACCTTGAACAGTACGTCGGGCAATGTAGTGATTGATGCTGGACAAAATGTCTTGATCGAAAATGGACGAGATGAACGCAGTTCTCAGCTTGCAGCCCAAGAAAAAGGTGGCTTCTCTACAACAGATAAAAAAATCCAATCTTCGACCAGTCAATCGATTGCAACCGACATCCAATCGGGTGGCAATATCCTGATCAATAGCCAAACAGGAGATATTCAAGCCACGCACCTGCAAGCTGGTGCGAAAGACAGCATTCAAATTACGGCAAACCAAGGCAATGTAAAACTTTTGTCAGATATTGATACTGATATAAAGAGCACGGAAACAGCCAAGAAAAATACAATTCAATTTAAAAACCGTCAATCAGGATATATCGACGAAGATGTTGCACAAACACAGCTCAAAGCTGGCAAAAATGTTGATATCAATGCCGGTAAAAATATCGAGCTGCAAGCCAATGATATACAAGCTCAAGACAATATTTATATTGGCAATAAACAATTCGAACGCCAAGCGGATGGCAGTTTAAAATCCAAAGATGGTAATGCCCTGCCCGAAAATGTCAGTCTGACGACATTAGAAACCAATGATCAGCAATGGGATGAAACCCAAAAAGGTTATCGTGGCATTGCCAAAGACTTAATGAAAGTGACTGCTGTTGGCTTAGCGGGTATTGAGGCTTTAGCTCCGGGATTAAAAGCACCGAAGATCACGATCGGAGAATCATCGAGCACACGGACTGAGCAAAGAACACAAACAGGGACCGATCTTGGTGCCAATAATGTCTATGTGGGTTCAGCAGGTCAAACGACACTGACCAGTAGCAACATTGATGCACAGAACACGGTCTTAGCGGGCAAAAAAGTCACGCTCGATGCAGCAGAAGAACAACACAAAACTGTTACGTCAAACAGCAAAGAAACGGTACAAGGTCTTGGGGTTAAGCTGAATAAAGACAGCATTCGAGTGGGCGGCTTTGTACTTGAAGACGCAGAGAATACCGTTAAAACTACAGCCACAACGCATAAGTCAGGCAATATCAATACTGAAAATTTAACAATTCAAGGTGCAGAAGGTGTAGATATCCTCGGCCAAAATATCACAGCGACAGGTGATACGATCATTGATCATGGTCGAGGAAATCTTAACATAGGCGGTTATGAAAATAAAACCACCACAGAAGAAAAGACTCATACTGAAACCATCAGTACAGAAGTCGGCATTCGCAATGCCTATTTAGATGCAATCTTAGCGGTAGAAGCTGTTGCAGATGCAACTAAAGCCTTATCTAAAGCTAAAGATGATTATAGCCAAGCACAACGTGACTATGCAGCGGGTCGAATTACCAAAGGAGCCTTAGATGACAGCAAAGCCAATGTCGCAATGGCAACGGCCAATGTGGCAAGTGCACAGATTGCTGTAGGGGCAGCAGCCGCATCTGCGGCTGCAAGCAGTGCAACCTATGGCTTTACTATTGGTGCCAATGGTGAAAGGATTGAAACTACGACGACCACGAATACAGAACAAAGCCAATGGCAAGGTAGCAACTTAGATTTAAATAACCTTCAGCTTAAATCAGAAGGCCAAGACATCAATATCCAAGGCAGCCGAGTGAATGCAACAGGCACCACGACCTTTGATGGCAGCAAAGACCTCAATGTGACTGCAGGCGTCGAGCATAGTAAACAGGACAGCAATAGTAAAACCAATAGCCAAAGTGTGAGCTATACCTATGGCGGTGGCGGCAGTGCTTCAATAGGCAAGCAAACCAGCCAATCACAAAACGAAAGCCTCACCCACGTAAATAGTGAAGTTGTGCTGAATCGTACTGAAGGTGCAATAGACAAACTGAATATTCAGGGCGGTGAGGTTTCTATCGCTGACCGAGGTAATCTACAAGTAAATCAGATCCATGTAGAAAGCTTGCAGGATACAGAGACTAGCAGTAATAGCAGCAAAGGCGGAAATATTGGCTTAGGTTTTGGTTCTAACGGTAAAGCCAGCAATATCAGCGCTGGCTATAACCAAAGTAAGGGCAGCATTGACAGTGCATGGGTAAATGACACTAGTAAGCTGCTGATTGGCAATGCGCAGAACGATGCTGATCTAGATGCGATGGGTGTTAAAAATATTACCAGTATTGGTGGTGTGATTGCCAATGCGACGAAGAATGAAGACGGCACATTAACGGATCACGGTAAGCTGAACTATTCAGGCGAACTTGCGCTGAAAGACATAGAAGATCATAACTACAACAGTAGCAGTGGTTTTAATGTATCAACGACGATAGGCAAAACCACGAACAACAAAGATGGAGAAAAATCCAAATATCCAAACGGTTCAACCACCATTGGCCTTAACAGCAGTGGACAAGAAACAGAACAATTGACTAAGGCAACGATGGGTCAAGGGACTGTTGCAAATGCCTCAGACAGCACCAATCGGGACATTAATAATACGCAAGAAATTACTCGTGACCAAGTGACGGGCATGCTGGATGGTTCTGTGACGGTTGATCAGCGTTTACTGAGTAAGAGTGGACGGGCGGAGATTATTCAAGAGCAGAAGGAATTACCTGAAAATTTCCGTCAAAGTGCTGAAAATATTGTGAAGCAAATGCCTGAGGGAGAATATAAAGAGAAGGCTTTACAAAGTTTAAATAATATACAAGCAAAACTTTATAGTTTACCAGCAGATTTTGAGGGTTTAGAGGAATATGGGCAGCAAGTTGCAGGGGAGCTATTGAAAAATGGTCTTGAAATTAAAGAGGTCGAAAAGATTATAGATACAGATAATTATTGGTATGCAATTCAAAAATTATCTGCTGTCCAAGAACAATTAGATATTTTGAGTCAGAATGGTAGTGGCATTGAACAGATTCTTAATTCTGAGCTCTCTAAAGAGCAACCAATAGTCAACTCAAACTCCTTAATTAGTATATTAGCTGAAAATACAGATAGTTCTCTTGCTGTAAAAGAAACGGATTTACTAGGTTTTAAATTTTTACATGCGGCAGCAGAAATTAGTAAAAATATAGAAAAAATTTCTGTAGATAGTGGTGTTGACATTGAAAAAATACAACTTGCTGCTAGCGTGTTGTTAGGAGGGCCTGTAAAAGCAACAGCAGGATATATAGTTAATCAATTTAGTGGAGAATATATTGATTATGCTACAAATGCGGTATCAGATCATTTAGTAAAATCACTCTACGGACTTTCAGATGGTCTATATGATGATTGGAGTCGGTCTGAAAAAATTAGTGAGTTGAAACAGCTTGGACTAAGCGATGATGATTTTCAACGAAGTCTTAATTATGCGGAATCACTGCAAAATGCAAAGCTAGGTGCTACTTTTATTGTTGGTATAGCTGCTGAGACACTAATTTCAGGGAAAGGAAAAGCTAAAAATAGTGATGAAATATCAGTAAAACCTACTGTTCCTGATTATGTTACTCGTAATGATCATGATTTTTCTGCTACAGAAAATTATAAAGGTAAACCAAAAGCTTACATAAATGACAAAGGTGATTTGGTTGCTGCAAACCCTGAAGGAACAGGATCTGTTCAATCTCATATTAGAGGTGGTAATTCTGAGAATACACCATACATTTCAACAAGTGATCCAGCAATAGCTATTGATTCTAAAAATTATGGTGGTGAGCAAATTAAGATTGATACGAAGCGATTGCAGGAAGATATTGATGCAGGTAAGATTTCTGGTAGTCAGATTGTGACACATACCGAAGTTAGAAAGGAATTACAATCTAAAGTCGATGCAGCTCAGGCGAAATATGATCGTAATCCTAGTAAAAAAAATCGAGATAAATTAAGAGATGCAAATAAAGATTTGAATCATGCTATTAGAGATGGGGAATGCTTAATCAAAGGTTGTGTTCCATCAGAATACATAAAGAAATAGTTTGTAAGGAGTATAGAGTTGGAACAGAAGATTATAGACTTATTAAATGAGATTCCTGATAGTGTCAATTATACAGATATAGCAGAGGACTTAGATGCTGAAGATATTTCAGTTAGCCGTATAGAACAGTTAAGAGAATTATTAACAAATTCGGATGACTATATTGTATTCCAAGCTGCTAAATTGTTGACATTTTGGGGAGATGATTATGGTTTTAATGCTTTAACTGCATTATTTGAAAACAATAAATTAAATGGTTTTATTGATCATAGGCTAAATGGTTATGATGATACATTGCAACATGTTCTTAGAGCATTTATTCGTTATTGGGCTGATAAATCTGACCATGGTCTAGGTACCTTAACAAGAAAAAAATTGTTTCCATATATTGTCAAAATAATAGAGCTTGCTAATACTCAACCTTTTGGAATAGATTCTTTATTTGGTTTAATAATCGATGAGGACTTCAAAGAATATATTCCATTTTTAAAAGAACATTTAATTTCAATCATTGATCATCCAGAAATACATGGTTGGAAAATTCATGATGTTATTGAGTTATTTTTAAAAATTGAACCTGATTTTGTATATAAATTATTGGATGAAAAAGGAAAGACGTTAAAGGATTTTAATTTTTGAAATTAATGTATCGACCAGTATTGGTATTCCACAAAAGGGAACTAAAGAAGCTTCTACAGCTCCAAAAGGTTCAACGACCATTGGTATCAATAGCAGCGGGCAAGAAACAGAACAACTGACCAAGGCAACCTTAGGTCAAGGTACTGTGACGAATGTGAAAGATACGGTAATCCCCCCTAAAAATAATAGGATCTAAAAGTAGAATTTTCTCTTAAGATACGAGCAGGAGATTCTGCATGAAAACATCTAAATTTACTGATAGTCAGATCATGTCCATCTTGAAACAGGCAGAATCTGGCACACCTGTAGCGACCCTTTGCCGTGTACACGGCATGAGTAATGCTACCTTTTATAAATGGCGTGCCAAATATGGTGGTATGGATACATCATTAATGGCTCGACTGAAAGAGCTAGAAGCCGAAAATACCAGACTTAAAAAGATGTATGCGGAAGAGCGATTAAAGGCCGAAATCATCCAGGAAGCGATGGCAAAAAAGTGGTAAAGCCATCTTGCCAGCGTAAGATGGCACAACAGGCAGTTGCCCAGCATGCCATTAGTATTCGTTTGGCTTGTAAAGCATTTGGCATTAGTGAAACCTGCTACCGCTATCAAGCCAAACTCAGCGATGACAATGCACTCATTGCTGAACAGCTCATTGAACTCACTGAGGAAAATTCCGATTGGGGCTTTGGTTTGTGCTTCTCGTATTTACGGCATGTTGAGAGTTGCTGCTGGAATCACAAGCGGGTTTACCGCATTTACTGTGAGTTGGCACTGAATCTGCGTATTAAACCGAGAAGAAGACTAAAACGGCATGCGCCTGAACCATTGAAAGAACCAATCCGAGAAAATCAGGTTTGGTCATTAGATTTTATGCATGATCAGCTTTCCGATGGTCGCAAGTTTCGATTATTGAATGTGATTGATGATTACCGCCGCGAAGGCCTAGCCATTGAAGCAGGGTTCTCATTGCCCACAATCAGGGTTATTCGTACGTTGAATCAATTGCTGGAGTGGAGAGAAAAACCGTTAGTGATCCGATGCGATAATGGTCCCGAATTTATCAGTCACGAATTTGTGCGCTGGGCTACTGAGCATGGTATTCGTATTGAATATATTCAACCGGGTAAGCCACAGCAGAATGCGTATATTGAACGCTATAATCGGACCATACGTTATAGTTGGCTGAGCAAGCATTTATTTGATACTTTGGATGAAGTACAAGATTATGCAACAAACTGGTTGTGGCATTACAACCATGAAAGACCACATCAAGCTAACAAAGGAAAGCCACCTCTAATGGCTGCTTAACCTCTGCTTTTAACTTCGGTTATTTATGGGAGGATTACCATACCACCAACCGTGATATCAACAATACCCAAGAAATTACTCGTGATCAGACCACAGGTATGCTGGATGGTTCAGTAACGATTGATCATCGATTACTGACAGAAGCTGGACGACAGGAGATTATTCAAGAACAGAAGGATTTGCCAGAGAATTTCCGTCAAAGTGCAGAAAATTTAGCACAAGCCTTACCAGCGGGTGAGTATAAAGATAAGGCTTTACAAACACTAAATAATATTCAGGCAAGGCTTTACAATTTACCAAGTGAATATAAAGAAACGGGTGTAGTTGGTGACAAAGTTGCAAGTGAATTGCTCAAACGAGGGATAGAGCCAAAAGAAGTTGAAGCTTTATTTTCTAAATTAGATTTTTTCTATGCAGCAAAAGAGTTTAGTGAAATTCAGAGTCAACTAGATACATTAGCTCAATCTGGTGTTGATTTAGAAACGATTTTTAAACAACCTAAAATAGGCGTAAATGAACAAGAAGTAATTTATGCGAAAGGAACTGACATTGAGACAAAAGTTACGACCCAAACCACAGTTGGTATGACGATATTAAGCAATATTGCTGATTTAGGAAATAATATAAAGCAGATTAGTGAAGATACTGGAGTTGATTTAGGTACTGTTCAACTTGCGGTAGGACTAATGATTTCAGGCCCAGTCCGTTTAGCAATTGAGACAGGAAAATCTTTAGCTTTAGATAGTGCGGTAGGAGCTGAAATAGCTCAAGGATTTGATGCGCTGGCGACATCATTAACTGCCGCCGCTCATGTTACCAATTCAAATACGATTAATAATTGGACTAATTCAGAGAAAGTTAAAGAAATTGAAGCCTCAACATCTGAAAATAAATTAGATGAATTGAAATTTGCAAATGAAATTGAAAAAAATAAACAAGGTGCAGAATATTTAATTAATGCTGTGGCTGGAGTTGTAGGTGCTGGAGTAGGTAAAGGTGTCACTAAGGGGAAAGATGCTGATATTGAAATAAATCAAAAGCAATCTCTTGATGTGGGATGGGTTGATAATTATGGAAATCAAAAGAAAGTCACTGGAGATGGAACCGTGGCTAGAGATCATCAGCCGTCTAAAGCTGCATTATTAAAGAGAGCTGAAGACTTAAAGGAAGCGCCCTTAACTCAAGCAGAGAAAAATCGTATTATTAATGAAGGAATGAGTGTAACTGTACCAAATGAGGTGCATGCCGCAGGTCCAACCTATGCAGGAAAAAATAATAAAGGACTCATTGAAAATGATGCAAATGATTTACAAGCAGCACAAATTAGGGATTCTGAGGCAATGATAGATAATGCAAAAAAATTAACGCCTGAGTACGTTACAAAGTTGCAAGAAGCATGTACTACATTGAGCTGTAAAAATAATGCTGATTATGATAAATTTTTGAAAAATATTATGGATGAGGAGGCGAGAAAGAATGACAAATAAGTTTATTGATCATTTAATATCACTGTTGGGTAAGTCAAATATTGATGAAAAATTAGTTGATTTTTTTGTTAAAAATCAATTTGTGAAAAGTCAAGAGGAAATTAAATTACCAATTTATGATGAAGATGGTGATTTATTGGATGAGTATAATTTTTATATTAGTAAATATGATGAGGGATTGGGTTTTATATTTACTGATGAGTCTTTTTATTTAAATCAGGAGGACAAACCCATAACTGGTGAAAAAATATACTTAACGACTATATTTTTTTATAATGATGGTGTGGAAGGCTTTTCTCAATATAAACAAGAACTGCCATTTAATTTAAAATTTTCAATGAATAAAGCTGAAATTGAAAATATGTTAGGAGTGCCATTATTTATTAAGAATGATGATGGCGTGGTTAGAAGCCAAAAATGGAAAATTGAAGATATTCCATTTACAATATATATTTCATATAACAATATAGGTGAGATTAGATATATTTCATTAAGTATTCCTTACTGATTTAGTTAAAGTCGTTCCTACCCTATTTTGAATAAAAAAGCGGTTCTTTATTTAAAATGGAGCTACATTAATAGTTTTTAAGGTAATCCTTCAATAAATAACCGAAGTTAAAAGTAGAGGTTAAGCAGCCATTAGAGGTGGCTTTCCTTTGTTAGCTTGATGTGGTCTTTCATGGTTGTAATGCCACAACCAGTTTGTTGCATAATCTTGTACTTCATCCAAAGTATCAAATAAATGCTTGCTCAGCCAACTATAACGTATGGTCCGATTATAGTGTTCAATATACGCATTCTGCTGTGGCTTACCCGGTTGAATATATTCAATACGAATACCGTGCTCAGTAGCCCAGCGCACAAATTCGTGACTGATAAATTCGGGACCTGAGATACCGTCTTGGTAGTCAATCAGGTTTTGAGATTATTCGACCACTAAATAATCTCTTCGATAGGCAGTCTGATGTTTTAAAACGCCATAACACAGATGTATAAGCTTGCGCATTGCAGCACCTAAAGCACACATTTTATTTTTACCCTGGCTTAATAATCGTTGATATAAAGCTTCAATGTGTGGATTATATTTAATCGCTGTTAATGCCGACATATACAATACTGAGCGTATTTTACTGTCACCTGCTTTTGATAAGTGACTTTGCTTGTTGACTGAACTGCCAGACAACTGATGTACTGGAACCAAACCTACATATGCAGCAGCTTGACTTGCTTTTTCAAACTTGTGCGAATGAAATAACCCCAACAGTAATAAGCCTGATCGTTCACCGATTGAAGGAATAGTTTGCAGTAATTTCAAATCCTGTTTCAATGTTGGATCTTGATCTATGTGATTATTTATTAACTTATCAATATGTTCAAGTTGCCGATTTAAATAGGCTTTGTTGCATAAACATTTTGCAAGGCACTGATTTTTAAAGGTTTGTGAAAATTTCAACCTAAGAATAAATTTAATAAAATCATATTCTTAGGTATTTGTGCAACAAAGCCGATCCGAATCGGAAGCCAAAAAGCTTTTGGGGCAGATTATTAGGACGGAAGTGAATTCATAGTAACTGTCCAAATGAAAGAAGAATCAGTGTCCTTTACGATAAGAATATGCAATTTATCTAAGAATTATATTGCTGAATAAGCTTTTAAGAATATAGGTTTGGGCAATAAAGCCTTTAAATTCTATTACTGAATAAACCCTAAGTGGCCGATTTGGAATAGGAATGAGTGGTAGGGTGCGAATAGGAATAGGTGGTAGGTTTATGCTGGAATATGCATTGAGTCCAATCCTTGATCGTGGAGACTATTGTATTAGAAACAATAGCAGACCTAAAAGGCTTTACTGGTATCCATTGATTATTCAATAACATTAAATAGAGCCGTGAGACGTTGAAAGGCTCACAGAGTGGGAGGTAAAGTATATCCTCATCTCTCGTAAAACAGCTGACGAAGTCCGAGATAGAATCATTGCGTCAAAAAAAACGTGATATTTGAGAACTAAAAAAGAAGTGGTACTCCTACTGGTTACTAAAATTAAAGTATATTGAATAATAAATTTATAAAACAATACTTTACAAATCTATATGATGCGTAGTGTACGCATCATACATAAAGCGTTCTATTTTGATATAATTGATCCAATCAACCCATTGTTAGGTTTCATTTAAATTCCATGAGTCTTACTGAAATTAAAGTTCGCCAAGCTCATTGTAAGGAAAAAACCAGTTTTTTATCCGATGAAGATGGGCTTAGCCTGAAGATTGAGCCGAGTGGAAGAAAATCTTGGTGCTATCGCTATACAGATCCACAAACTAAAAAACGTCGACGCATTCAGTTAGGTCGTTATCCTGATTTATCGCTGAAAAAGGCACGACAAGTCAGAGATGACTTTAAAGACAATGATTTCTGTTTTGAACAAGATACTGCCTCTAATGTCATCACCTTTGGTAAGGTCGGGGAGGAGTGGTTACAGTTCAAACTGAAAAATGCCTTCAACGATCTACCCCGCTGTGGTGTACTACAGTTAGCAGAAAGATGCTTACAGCAAGATATTTATCCAGACCTTCAGGATCTACCTTTTCAAAACATCAAGCGTTATGACCTGGTTTCAGTAATCAAAAAAATAGAGGGACGCCAAGTAAAAGAACCTGTCAAGAAAGCTTGTAGTTATTTGAACCAAATTTATGACTACGCTGTAGCGATGGGTTATTGTGAATTCAACATCGCGCATGGTTTAAATAAAATCGCCATTAACAGTAAAATCAAGAAAAATTATCCGTATTTGAAAGCGGAGGATATATCTGATTTTAAGTATAAATTACAAAAATTGGATGCCCATCCGATTATTAAAAAAGCACTGCTGTTCAAATTACATACTGGCGTGCGAGGGGCTGAATTGTTATTGGCTGAGCCTCATCATTTTGATTTAAATGAAAAAGTCTGGAAAATACCTGCCTTGCATATTAAACAGTTTCGACGAAAAGTCATATTAGGCCATGAGATTCCCGACTTCTTAGTTCCACTTTCAGATCAGGCTTTAGATATTTTAAAAGACGTCATGCAATGGTCATACGGTGAAAAGTACATTTTTGCTAGCCCACGGAAACATAATCAACCGATTCATTTTAATACATTAAATATGGCTATACGTAAGATGGGCTATGGAAAACATCAATTATCCTCTCATGGACTACGTTCCACTTTTAGTACCATTTTGAATGACTCAGGTTTGTTCCAGGATAACTGGATTGAGGCACAACTTTCACATATTGATAAGAACCGTACCCGTGCCAGCTATAATCACGCTGACTATTTAGCCCAGCGGACTGAAATGATGCAGTGGTGGGGTGATTATTTAAGTACTGCTAAGTGAAAATCGTACTTTTATACATAGACTTAAAACATTATGGGGTTTCAAATGGATAGTAAACAATATACTTGCCGTGTTACATGGTCAGCAGAATATAATGAGTATGTTGGGTTGTTCGAACCACAAGCACTAGCCATTTGTTGTAATTCAGCTTTAAGCGCCCTTAATTCTTTCATGCGTTTATTCACTAGTGCAAGTTGCTGATCAATTAATGCATTAACGCTAGAGCAGCTTTCTTCTGGCTTATTTTTTAATTCGATAAGACGTTTAATATCATTGAGTGATATATCTAGGCTGCGACAATGCTTTACGAATTCCAATTGTTTAAGTGCTTTGCTATCATACAGCCTGAAATTACCTTCTGAACGATTTGGATTTAACAGTAATCCTTCTCTTTCATAATATCTAATCGTTTGTATTGAACAGCCCGATTTTTTTGACAATTCGCCTATTTTCATCAATTTCCCCCAGACATTTGACTCTATAGTTACTATAGAGTCTATAGTATAAGTATGCAACGAAAAGGATATATAAAAAATGACTGAGAAATATTTAAACAATACGAATATCGTTAATTTTGAACACAAAGATATCCAATCCTTGATCGATCAACGTAGGTGGAAAAACTTGGATAACTTCAACAAAATTGGTGCCGCTTATCAGTTTGTAAAAGATGAGATTTTCTTTGGTTATAATGAAAGCGATGATATTGCAGCAAGCGATGTGCTAGCAGATGGTTATGGACAATGTAATACTAAGGGTAATCTGTTAATGGCACTATTGCGTGGACTAGGCATTCAATGCCGATTTCATGGGTTTACCATAGACCAGCAACTACAAAAAGGTGCTATCCCAAGCTATGTATTTTGGTTAGCACCTAAATACATCATTCATAGTTGGGTAGAAGTTTACTTTGAAGGGCGTTGGATAAACTTAGAGGGCTTTATATTGGATGAGCAATACTTAAGCTCTCTACAGGAGAAATTTGACCAAGTAAAAGATGATTTTTGTGGTTATGGTGTTGCAACAAAGTGCTTTTCATCACCAGATACAGATTGGCGTGGAGAAAATACCTATATTCAAAAAGAAGGTATTCATGATGACTTTGGGCTTTATGATTCCCCTGATGAGTTCTATCTCGAAAAAGGGACTAACTTGTCGGGGTTCAAACGCTGGATATATCAACGCTTGATACGTCACTTGATTAATATGAATGTATCAAAACTAAGAAATAGAAAAGTACTAGAGGTACAAAATGCACAACCATAATCATAGTCATCAACATGGTAAAGATGACCGTATTGGTTGGGCATTTTTCCTTAATGTGACATTCACTATTATCGAATTTATAGGTGGTTGGCTCACTAACAGTACGGCGATAATGGCAGATGCAGTTCACGATCTTGGTGATAGTCTTTCAATAGGTTTTGCGTGGATTTTAAGTCGTTTTTCAGATAAAGAAGCATCAGATAAGTTTAGTTATGGTTATCGTAGACTTACTCTCTTTGGCGCATTGATAAACAGTATTGTTTTAATCATTGGCTCAATTTGGATTTTATTTGAAGCAATTCCAAAGCTGTCCAATCCTGAAATGCCTGTAGTCGAGGGGATGTTAGGGCTAGCGATACTCGGCGTTGCCGTTAACGGATATGCTGTATTAAAATTAAAAGCGGGTGAAACATTAAATGAGAAAGTGCTGACATGGCACCTTCTTGAAGATGTACTTGGATGGGTTGCCGTTCTTATAGTCTCTATCGTACTGTTGTTCGCTGAACTGCCGATATTAGATCCCCTTTTATCAATAGGGTTCACGCTGTTCATCTTGTTTAATGTTTTCAAAAACCTGAAATCAACACTCGTTTTATTTCTTCAAGCTGCACCCGATAAAGAGACTCAAAAGCGTATTAAACTATCACTAATGGAATTTCCTGAAGTTAATGGTATCCACCACATGCACTTTTGGTCACTAGATGGTGAAAGTCACGTTTTAACAGCGCACCTTGAGCTGAGTGACAACTTTGACGTTAAAGAATTAATTAGGCTTAAACAAGAAGTTGCAGCTAAATTATCTTCCTATCATTTATCGCATACAACGATAGAGTTTGAGTTTTTAAATGAAAATTGTCGGGATGAAGCGCAGTAAGCTTTATCAATAAAATGTTGGGCATACAATATTAAAAGCAGCTTAATTAGGCATAACCTAGTAATTAAGCTGCTTTTTTTGATTTTAAATTTCGTCGGATTGCTGTTTGCTACTCTCAGAGCCATGCGCCCATTGATATAAAATAGGCAATACAAACAAAGTTAAAATTGTAGAAGATACAATACCGCCGATAACAACTGTTGCTAGTGGTCGTTGTACTTCTGCACCAATTCCAGTGTTTAACGCCATTGGAATAAAACCTAAACTTGCGACCAGTGCCGTCATTAAAATAGGTCTTAAACGAATGATGTGCTGAGTTTCCATCATTGTCTTGGCTTGATGCGGATCAGTCTAAAGCATTCTCAGGAATAGAGGAGCTCGTTGCTGATGTTGTCGCTGATATGATTAGCAATAATGAAAAAGTTCCTACACCACTCTCCGGGAAAATATAGTAGGCAGTTTGTTGTCCTTGTTCTCAGTGGTTCAACAAAAACTAGCCCTCGAAGCCGCAGAACGTGGCGTGGACATAAATTGTTTAGTATCAGTAAAAAGAGCGATGTAATTTTAGTACGAGTGAGTGATAGAGCAGGAACCTATGCTTCATATATTCAGTAAATGGTATGTTTTTGAATTAATAGGTATTTTTAAATAAAGCTTTCTTTGATTTAGTGCTTTTTATTTAATAAATTAATTTTAAAAACAACTTAGGCTAATTGATAAACACTATCTGGAAAGATTAAAAGAAAATATTTTTTAATTTCTGCTAATTCATTTAAGGCAGGTTCCCTTTCAAGCAGTTGAAATGTCCAAATAAGTACAGCCTGATGATTATCATAGCAAGTATTTACTCCAAGAAAATTAGCCATTCCATAACTTCTATTGATGTTCATTTCTTTAATTAATTGATTTCCTAAGTCACGAGCTTGCTGGCTGATCAATAACTCATTTGGTAACACGGCGGTCATCTCCACAAAATAATCTAATGCAGGTTCAATCCTTATATTTAAAAAGTTATAATTTAGTTGAAATGGATAAAATATACTTTCTATAAGTTGTAATAACCTGCTGTAGGTTAATTTTAGCAAAGTATTACTCAGTCAACAACTTCAAATAACCCACAGCAAGTTATTTTTTGTAAATTAATTTAAATATGATTACTTGTAAGTTATCTAGCCTCATGGGCGATAGAAAAATTTTAAAATTAAGTGAAGTGGTGCATGCAACAGGTATCAATCGCAACACGCTCACAAGTATGTATTATGACCGTGCTGTACGTATTGAATTACCAGTCGCCGATAAGTTGTGTAAGTACTTTAACTGTACGATGAATGATTTGTTTGAGTTTAAGGAAGAAGTTGAAGAAAAAGATTAACTTAATACTTCGTTTGATAAGTTTTTCGAAGAAAAAGACTAGCCAATACTTAGTTTGATAAGTTTTTCTCTGCAGATCTAATATTGAATTTTATAAAATATCATTACAAACAGAGGTGGTTCCACTTGTTTGAACAACTAAAAGCGTATTTATAAGTGATATTCCGCTCTAGTTAAGCCACCTTGTTTTGTTGGGGTAGCTGATCATAGTAAAACTCATTTGGTGTCATTTTGTCTAGACTCGAATGAGGTCGTTTCAGATTATAAAACTCAAAATATGCACTCAATTGCTTTTTCGCATCTGTGACACTGCTATAAGCTTTGAGATACACCTCTTCATATTTAACGCTCCGCCATAATCGTTCAACCATCACATTATCTACCCATCGACCTTTACCATCCATACTGATTTGAATGCCATTTGATTTCAATACATCAATAAATGCATCACTGGTGAACTGACTGCCTTGGTCTGTATTCAATATTTCAGGTGATCCATATTTTTCAATCGCTTCATTTAAAGCCGAAATACAAAAATCCACCTCCATACTAATCGATACCCTATGCGCAAGTACCTTGCGGCTATGCCAATCAATCACAGCACATAAATAAACAAAGCCTTTTGCCATAGGGATATACGTTATATCAGTAGACCACACTTGATTACTGCGCTGAATAGCCAATCCTTTGAGCAGATATGGATATTTACGGTGAGCTTGATTAGCCTGGCTTAAATTTGGTTTGCAATATAACGCCTGAATACCCATTTTCTTCATTAAAGTACGTGTATGACGTCGTCCTATATGATGCCCTTGACGATTCAACAAATCACGCATCATACGACTGCCTGCAAAAGGATATTGCATATGTAATTCATCAATACATCGCATCAGCTTCAGATCTGATGAGCTAACAGGTTTTGGGCGATAATAATAACAACCACGAGAGACTTTCAGTAACTTAGCTTGTTTAGATACTGAAATCTGAAGTGAGTGATCGATTAACTTTTGTGGTTGAAGCGGCCCAGTTTCTTCAACACACCTTCTAAAAAATCAATTTCTAATGCCTGCTCACCGATTTTTGCATGTAACTTTTTAAGATCAATGGGAGGTTCTGATGGAGCTTTTGATTGATCGAAAGCTTGTGAGGAAGCTGAGATCAATTGATTTTTCCAGTCAATAATTTGGTTTTGATGAACATCAAACTCAGAACTCAATTCAGCAAGTGTTTTTTCTGCTTTGATCGCAGCAAGTGCTACCTTAGCCTTAAAGTCGTTTGAATGATTTCTTCTTGGTCTACGTGCCATAAAATACTCCATATATTGATGTTTATAACATCATTTGAGGAGCAGAGTATCACTTATAGGAGTTGTTCAAATTTCCGGATCCATCTCTAAGTGAGGAGGAAATGACTCTTACTATTCAGATGTTGTTTCAAGCTTTTTTTGATTGATAGAGTTTTATGTATTAAACTCTATATTGAAAGTAAATATATTGTAAAAATAGTATGTTATTTACTAATTGATTAAATTATTTACACTTATTCTGTATAATGCTCTATGAATTCATTACTTATTTTTTTAAATTAAAAATCATATGCAAAGCTTAAATGATGAAGAGTGTCGCCAAGTTGAAAGTGTAAAACAGCTTTTACAAAAAAATTTTAAAGATAAGCTTTATGCTATTTATTTATATGGTTCGTATGTTGATGGTGGTTTAAAACATAAAAGTGATCTTGATATTTTAGTTATTATTGAACGTGAAATTACCGATCAGGAAAGAAAACAATTAGCGCAGAATTTTCTAAATATATCTGTTCCGATTGGTCATGCTACAGCGCGTGCCTTAGAAATTACGATATTAGAAAAAGGGAGTATTACCAATAAAAATCATCCATATACATATCAGCTACAATATGGCGAGTGGTTGAGAGAAGAATTACTCAAAGGTGAATTACTTTATAGTCAATCTGATCCAGATATTAGTATTTTACTTAAAACTGCCCAATTACATAACATTACTATCTTTGGACCTGATATTTGCGATTGGTTAAATCCAATTAGCTATGAACAATTAATATTTGCCATGCAAAAAACTTATCCACAAATTATTGCTCATTGGAAAGACGATCAGGATGAATGTAATCAAATTTTAGCGCTATGCCGTATAGCTTATACATTAGATCATAAAACAATAGTTGCCAAGGATGTTGCTGCGACATGGTTTTTAGAATTCTTAAGTCAGATAGATCAAGACATTTTGCAACTCATAATAGATGAATATATTGGGCAAGGTCATGAGCAATGTTGGTTAGTTTTACATGATCAGCTTGCTAAAATTGTTAAAGAATTACAGCATAAAATTGAACCACTACTTTTTAACTGATGTGGAAGTAATGGATATGCTTCTTAGATTATTACCTCACTATATCTCTAAATACCGAAGAGACTTGATATTGCAAAGGGGGGCGTGGTTGGAGTTGCATGAAGATTTTAAATAAAAGCGGAGGAACTAGGGTAAAAGTTGCCAAAAAGTTTCTTCTGAAATGACTTTTATATTATGACGTTTAAGCAAAGCGGAGGTAACTCCATTGCCATAGATCTTATTCCCATTAAATTGACCATCGTAAATCATTGAACTACCACATGAAGGGCTATTTTCTTTAAGCACTACCAGAGTAGCTTTTAATAATTGAACTTTTTTTAAAGTTCTATATGCCCCTTCAATATAGATTGAAGTCACATCCTTTCCTGATTTTTCAATTACACAGGCTTTTCCATCTAAGACATCATCGCCATTACCTCCCGAAATCTCGGCAGGTTCGCGTGGTGTTGATAAACCGCCAAGAATCTCTGGACATACCATAGTAGCTTTTCCATCTTTGACTAATTTTTCGATTTTTTCGTTTAAGCTATGCGTCCCGTTATAACGTACCTTTAAGCCAGCCAGACAAGAACTTACTAAAATCATATTTCCTCTATGAAAAAGATATGTATCGATTTGCTATTTAGCCAGTACCTATTATTTTTTAAAATTAATAGGTTAGTGCTATGGATAAAACAAGAATTTAAATATGATCAATGCAAAGTGAGTTATTTTTTTTCTAACCCACAAAGCTTATAGATTAGTTTGATCCTTTTTGTTTAGAAAATTTATCAACAGTGATGTGTGCTGAATTAGCAGGAGACTTTCACTTGGGAGATTCTAGGCAGCTAACCGATAAAAGTCTTCTGCCATTTGATTTGGTGTCTTAAAATCCAAGCCTTTTTGAATTCTTCGCTGATTATAAAATAACTCTATATATTTTGTAATATCCGCTTTGGCTTCTTCCCTTGTTTTGTAGTTGCGATGATGGACTAGTTCATTTTTGAGTATGCCCCAGAAACTCTCTATCGGTGCATTATCAAAGCAGTCGCCTTTTTTGCTCATTGAACCCTGAAAATCAAATTTCTCAAGTAAGTTTCGATATTCATTACTGCAATATTGGCTGCCTCTATCTGAATGTACAATGAGATCTTTAGCAGGTTTCTGATTGCGAATAGCCATATTCAATGCATCACAAACAAGCTTGGCTGTCATGCGCTCATTTAAGCTATAGCCAACAACCTGTTTCGTGTAAAGATCTTTGACAGCTGCCAAGTACAACCAGCCCTCAGCCGTCCAAATGTAGGTAATGTCACTCGACCACGCAAGATTAGGCTTCGTCATTGAAAACTGTTGCTTGAGTAAATTGTCATAAATAGAACGGTTGTGATCACTGTTCGTGGTTCTTTTGAAACGCTTATGGCGCTTACAATACAACTGATTTGATTTTTTTATTTGGCGCACAGCATACGTACTTATTTTGATACCTTGCGCTTGTAAATGCTTGGTTAATCGAACATAGCCATAGCTTTGTTTGGTTTCTTCATGGGCTATTTTGACCAAAATTGTCTGCTGATTTCGCTGAATTGATCTTTTACTCATGCCTCGCTTTAGCCAATCATAAAAGCGAGAAACGGATACACGAAGTAATCGAGCCATTAAAATAATCGGAAATAAGTGGCTTTGCGATTTCATATAGGCGTACCTCACTGACTTTCTTTGGCAAAGTACGCTGCTGCCTTTTTTAAAAATTCACGTTCCATTTCAGCTGTTTTGAGCTGTTGTTTAAGCTTCTTATTTTCTTCGAGTAAGGCGTTTAGATCGGGCGAATACTGTTTTGTGCCTGCTAAAGTTCCAGCCTTTGCTTTGTTATTCCAGTTCGAAAGGGTTTGCATTGAAATGCCAAGTTGTCTAGCGGATTCCGATACATTACCTTGGTTCTCTTCAATGGCTTTTATGGCTTCAGCTTTAAATTCTGCGGTGTAAGTCTTCTGTTTCTTGCTCATGGTAAACTCCTAATGAGTATGTATAGTTTACCAAGTTAAACCCTCCTGTTTTTTAAGCACACATCAATAGAGTGGGAGTGACGGGCACTGGCTGGCAATGTCTAGCAACGGCAGGCATTTCGGCTGAGGGTAAAAGAACTTTCCGCTAAGCGATAGACTGTATGTAAACACAGTATTGCAAGGACGCGGAACATGC